>NZ_JBBMEN010000006.1:0-101827 GCF_040096575.1 Faecalibacterium intestinale | reverse complement strand
GATATGATGAAGTGTCCCTATCACGACACCTGCACAGAATACGGCTGCCCGGAGCTGTGCCGCTGCTTTTGCGACAGTGATGACATCAGCTATACCGGCCTGCATCCGAAGCTGATCTGGGAGAGAAGCATGACGCTGGGGCGTGGAAATGACCGCTGCGATTTTTGCATGAAAACCATAAAATAGATGCACAGGAAGCGGAGAAAATGAAGAAAGAAGAAACGACACCAGAAACTTCAGGAAAGAATACGATGCTTTTTTTGCAGAGAAATTGAATTTGACAGTTCACGTCTGCGAATCAGTAAGAAAAGCGAATCTTCAGGAAAAGAGAATGGCTATGTATAAATCACTTTTTGATCTTTCCCCGGAGCAAACTGCTTCCACGGCGATGCCCCGCACCGTCGTGTTCTCCAACGGAACGGGGAGCGGGAGTATGACCATCTGTCCACTATTTTTGGGTGCAGAGCTGTATTATAACGATATGCACCTTGCATTCTTTGAGGAAGCCACGGCACCAATGCGGAATGTCATTGAGATCAACCACGGCCGCGTGGGGCGTTACGAGTGCAGTTTTGGGGCAAATAGCTGCTGCTATCTGGCGGCAGGGGATTTTGCGGTGTGTGCAGCGGCGCGCAAAAAGTCGTCCTCCTGCTTTCCGCTGCGGCACTACCACGGCATCACCATCCTACTGGATCTGGATGCGATTTCGCCGGAAATGCGGAAACAAATGGAATGGTACGGCGTAGACCTTGATGTCATACGGCGGTACATCTGCACGGAAAACCGCTGCTGTATCCTGCGGTCAGAACCGACCATTGCACATATTTTTTCAGAGCTTTACACAGCGCATTCTGTGCCGGACACCGGCTATCTTCGGCTGAAAGTGCTGGAGTTGCTGCACGTTCTGAGCCGCCTGAAAGGCCGGGATGATGTGCAGCAGACAGACTACTTCAACCAGCATCAGGTGGAATGTGCCAGACGCGCGGCAAAACTTCTCACACAGAGACTGACCGTCCATCAAACCATTGAACAGCTTGCGCAGGATGTTGGACTTTCGGCTACGGCACTCAAGACCTGCTTCAAAGGCGTTTACGGCAGCTCGGTCTATGCATATCAGAAGGAATACCGCTTGCAGCTGGCACAGAAGCTGCTGACCGAAACGGACAGCACTATTGCAGAAATTGCACACCAGATCGGCTACGAAAATCCAAACAAGTTTTCTTCCGCGTTTCGCCAGTCTTTTGGTATGACCCCGACGCAATATCGGAAGATGCGTCCGATTGGATAGATTTTGTCTGCTTGGTTCTTGTAAAAAACGGCCTGTTCCAGTAAAATCTGTTTGTGGTTAGTGGACGCTAATTGCAAAATCAAACGATTTTTCTGGAGGGGATTTTCCATGCGTATGATGAAAAAAGTTCTGGGTACGGTAACCGTACTGGCTCTGTCGGTCTCTTTGCTGGCCGGTTGCGGCAGCACGGCGGTATCCCCAGTGTCTTCTACTGCAAGCACTGCGGCAGAGAGCACTACAAGCTCTGTTGTTTCCGAAACGACATCCGCAGCGGCGGATGAAAACGAAGCTGCCGCTGCACAGCTGCTGAACGACCTAACAGGCAGCTATCAGGAACTGTGGCCGGTGATTCTGGCGGACGAATATAAGCAGACATGGCTGGATGATTGTACCGCTCTCGTGGGCGAGGACAATGCCGAAGCTGCTTTTGAGAAGCTGTCCTCTATGGTGACAGGTGATGTTTACGGCGAAGATGCAGTTAAAGCGTATGCCAACGGCGGCGGAGCCTATTTCTGCGGCTTTACCAATAGCCTTGCGACCTTGACCTTCGATGGTGAAACTTCTACCATTTCCGGCACCGATAAGGACGGCAATGTGCTGTTCTCCCATACCTATCACTATATTGGCATGGAGCCTGTGCGTGGGCTGTATGAGTTTCAAAGCGATGATGCCGATTCCGGCGAGTTCACCTACTTCTTCCTTGCGCCGGACACCAGTGCGGAAACTTACCATATTGAGTTTCGCTATGGTTCGGATGCAGAAGCTCTGAGCCAGTACGATACAGGCGAATATGCTTACTGGCTGGCCTCCGGCATTTCCACCGACTGTGACCAGACGATGATCGACAACTGCATTGAGCTGTTCTGCACCGAAAATCTGGCGGGTTAAAACGCAGAATGTGCTGTGGAGTTGAAATACCACAGCACATTTTTGCCGCAATCTGATTTGAAGGAGGTCTTTCCGTGAAAAAACAGTCCGATCTTTCCCGGCTGATGGGCTACGCCGGGAACTACCGATATTTCACCTACGCTTCGTGGGTGCTGTCTGCGGTCAGTGCGCTGGTGGCGCTGGTGCCTTTTGTGTACATCTGGAAGATCCTGCGGGATGTGTTGAACGCCGCGCCGGACTATGCGCAGGCGGTGAACATCCCCCATTACGGCTGGATGGCAGTGCTGTTTGCGGTGCTGGCTTACCTCATTTACATTGCGGCACTGATGTGCTCCCATCTGTCGGCGTTCCGGGTGGCGACCAATCTGCGGCTGGAGGTTTCCGAACACCTTGCCACACTGCCGCTGGGCTTTACGGAGACGTTTGGCAGCGGTAAGCTGCGCAAGATCATCCACGAGAGTACTGGCGCAGCGGAGACATTTCTCGCCCATCAGCTGCCGGACAAATATAATGCAATGGCAACACCCATAGGTCTGTTGGTTCTTTTGCTTGTGTTCGACTGGCGGCTGGGTCTGCTGAGTCTCGTTCCGGTGGCACTGGGCTTCGTCATCATGTCCGCCATGACAGGAAGGCGGATGGCAGACAAAATGCGGCAATACGGTAATGCGTTGGAATCAATGTCTAACGAGGCCGTGGAGTATGTCCGCGGCATCCCGGTAGTCAAGACCTTCGGGCAATCCGTCTTTTCGTTCAAAAAATTCAAAGCGACCATTGATGAGTACGAAAAGTGGGTCATTGCCTACACCAAAGAGCTGCGGATGCCGATGATGCTCTATACTGCCGCAATCAACGGTGTGTTTGCTTTCTTGATTGTAGGTGGGCTTCTGTTCACCCGGAACGGTGTGACTTCGGAATTTCTGCTGAACCTGCTGTTCTACATCATCATTACCCCGGTAATCTCCCTGACCCTGACCCGCATCATGTACATGAGCGAAAATGAACTCGTTGTGGCAGATGCGTTGGCTCGTGTGGATTCGGTTCTGGATGCGGAACCTGTGCCAGAAAACGATCATCCGCGGCATCCGAAAGATGCCTCTGTGTCCCTGAAGGATGTGCATTTCAGCTATGATGGCAAAACGGATGTTATCAAGGGCGTTTCGCTGAAAATTCAGCCGGGTCAGATGGTGGCTTTCGTTGGCCCCTCCGGCGGCGGCAAATCCACACTGGCAAACCTGATTTGCCGGTTCTTTGATGTGCAGAGCGGCAGCGTCCGGGTGGGCGGAGCGGATGTGCGGGACATCCCCAAGGAAGAGTTGATGGACACCATCTCCTTTGTGTTCCAGAACAGCCGCCTGCTCAAGGGCAGCATTCTGGACAACGTCCGGCTGGGCAGAGCGCAGGCCACCGAAGCCGAGGTGCTGGCGGCGCTGAAAGCTGCACAGTGCATGGATATCGTGGAAAAGTTCCCGGAGGGCATCCATACCGTCATTGGCACAAAAGGCGTGTATCTGTCCGGCGGCGAGCAGCAGCGCATTGCCATTGCCCGCGCCATGCTGAAAAATGCGCCCATCCTGCTGCTTGACGAGGCCACCGCTTTTGCCGACCCGGACAATGAAGCAAAGGTGCAGGCAGCCTTTGCTCAGCTTGCCAAGGGCAAAACCGTGCTGATGATCGCACACCGTCTGTCCACCGTAGCCAACGCCGACTGCATCTATGTGGTGCAGGATGGGCAGATTGTGGAATCCGGCACAAAGGACGAACTGTGCGCGCAGAACGGCCTGTTTGCCCGGATGTGGCAGGACTATCAGGCCTCGGTGCAGTGGAAGGTCGCAAAGGAGGGGTAAGGAATGATCGAAAAAATTCAACACGCCACAGCCAGTTCCCCGGAGGGCGCAAAGGGTCTGGTGAAGGGCGTTCTGGCCTGTGCGTTCCAGAACATGGCGTTCATGCTGCCCACCTGTCTGCTGTATTTTTTGGTAAAAGACCTGCTGAATGACACAACTTCCGGCAAAGCCGTTTTTTATCTGCTGGGCTGTATCGTCTGCTTCGGGCTGATTCTCCTGACAACATGGTTCCAGTACAACGGAACCTATTTTACGACCTATAAAGAAAGCGGTATCCGCCGTCTGGCTCTCGCAGAACGTCTGCGTAAGCTGCCACTGTCTTTCTTTGGCAAACGAGATCTGGCCGATCTGACCAGTACCATCATGTCGGACTGTGAGGTTTTGGAAAAGACCTGCTCTCACTTTATTCCCGGCCTGTTCGGTTCCTTGATCTCCACCGTGATCATTGCGCTGAGCCTGTTTGCGTTCGACTGGCGGATGGCACTGGCAGTTCTGTGGGTCATCCCGGTGTCCATCGCCATCGTGCTTGGCAGCTATCGGGTGCAAGATCGCATTCAGGCCAGAACGATGGCGGTCAAGATGGATTGCGCCGATGGGATCCAAGAGTACATTGAAACGCTCCGGGATCTGAAAGCGAGCAATGCGGAACAAGGCTATCTTTCCGGCCTTTCCAAAAAGATTCGTGCGGTGGAAAAACAATCCGTTGCGGCAGAACTGGAAACCGCCCTGTTTGTATCTTCGGCAAGCATGGTTCTGAAACTTGGCATTTCTTCGGTTGCGCTGACTGGATCGGTCTTGCTGGTCAATGGCAGCATTGATGTACTAACGCTGTTTCTTTTCCTGATGGCAGCTTCCCGGATGTACGATCCTATGCAGGGCGCTTTGCAGAATCTGGCAGCCGTCATTGCCATGCGCACCAACGTGGGCCGGATGAATGAGATTCTGGAATACCCAGTCCAGACCGGCAGCGAAACGATGACCAATCAGGGCTGCGACATCGTGTTTGATCATGTGGGTTTTGCCTACAACTCCGGTGAGACAGTGCTGAAAGACGTTTCCTTTACGGCAAAGCAAGGCGAGGTCACTGCACTGGTCGGACCCTCTGGCGGCGGTAAAACTACCGTTTCCCGTCTGGCCGCTCGATTCTGGGACAATCAGAAGGGCTGTATTACCGTGGGCGGCATGGATATTTCCAAAATTGACCCGGAAAAGCTCATGAGCCTGTATTCCATCGTTTTTCAGGATGTGACCCTGTTTGACAACACAATCCTCGAAAACATCCGTCTGGGCCGCAAAGGTGCAACGGACGAAGAGGTTCTGGCGGCGGCAAAACTGGCAAACTGTGATGAATTTGTCGAAAAGCTGCCGGACAAGTGGAACACCAACATCGGCGAGAACGGCTGCACTCTTTCCGGCGGTGAGCGGCAGCGCATTTCCATCGCCCGCGCCTTCCTGAAGGATGCGCCCATCATCCTGCTGGACGAGGCCACCGCAAGTCTGGATGTTGAGAACGAAACGGCGATTCAGGAGGCTCTGTCCCGCCTCATCAAAAACAAGACCGTTCTCATCATCGCTCACCGGATGCGTACCGTGGCAGGTGCAGACAAGGTTGTTGTGCTGAAGGATGGCATCGTGGCCGAGCAGGGCAGCCCGGCAGAGCTGTACGCCCGGAAGGGACTGTACACCCACATGGTGGATCTGCAGTCGGCAAGCCAGAACTGGACGATCTGAGAATGATGGCGGCTTTTATTTGGGAAAAAGTCTTGCATTCAGTTAAAAACTGTGGTATATACATTATACGAAACACTATTTTGAAAGAACGCTCCACCGTTCAATGATGTGTAAATGGGAGGTGCCTGCCATGACCGCCGTGATCTATGCCCGCTATTCTACTGACAGTCAGCGCGAAGAATCCATTGAAGGTCAGATCCGGGAATGCACTGCCTATGCGGAAAAGAACGGCTTCACCATCGTCAAGCACTATATTGACCGTGCCATCTCTGCCAAGACGGACAATCGCCCGGAGTTTCAGCAGATGATAAAAGACAGCGACAAAAAGCTGTTTGACATCGTGCTGGTCTGGAAGCTTGACCGTTTTGCCCGGAACCGCTACGACAGTGCCCGGTACAAGACCCAGCTGAAGAAGAATGGTGTCAAGCTCATGTCTGCCACCGAGATCATCTCCGAGGGGCCGGAGGGCATCATTCTGGAATCGGTGCTGGAAGGTTATGCCGAGTATTATTCCGCTGACCTGTCTGAAAAGGTCATTCGTGGTATGACCGAAAACGCACTGAAGGGAAAGTTCACTGGTGGTGCCATTCCCTTTGGCTACATCATCAACGCAGACCACCGCTTTGAAATCGACCCGTTGACTGCTCCCTTTGTGGCAGAAACCTTCCAGTGGTACAACGATGGCCAGACCATGCGGGAAATTCGGGATTGGCTCAATGAAAAGGGCATCAAGAATAAGCGCGGTGGGCCAATGACTTTCAATGTCATCCAGCACATGCTGAGCAACCGCCGATATATCGGCGAGTTGAAGTACCGGGACGTCCTGATTCCCGATGCGATTCCACCTATCGTGTCCGTAGAGCTTTTCAACGATGTACAGGAGAAGATGTTGAAAAACAAGAAAGCCCCTGCCCGTAGAAAGGCAGAGGACGACTATCTGCTCACCACCAAGCTGTTCTGCGGCTACTGTGGGGCGTTGATGTTTGGCGAAAGCGGCACGAGTCGGACGGGTGAAGTTCACCGCTATTATAAATGTGCTACTGCCAAAAAGCACAAGGGCTGCAAGAAAAAGACTGTCCGTAAACAGTGGCTGGAAGATTTGGTAGTCAACCAGACGATGCAGCTTGTCAAAGACGATGCCGCCATGGAATCCATCATCGCCAAGGTGATGGAACTGCAAAATAAGGAGAATACCAACATTCCTCTCTATGAGAAACAGCTTCGTGATGCGGAATCCGGTATCCAGAATATGCTGAACGCGATACAGGCTGGTATTCTGACCAGCTCCACCAAGGAGCGGCTGGAGCAGCTGGAAGAAACCAAGCGTGAACTTGAAGCCCGCATTGCGGAAGAAAAGCTGGCAAAGCCCAAGGTCACAGAGGAGTTCATTCGCTTTTGGTTGCTGCGGTTCCGCAAGCTGGACATGAGCCTGAAAGACCAGCGGCAGGCATTGGTGGATACCTTCATCAATGCGATTTATCTATACGATGATAAGGTTTTAATAACCTTCAACTATAAGGAAGGTACACAGACCGTCACCTTTGGAGAAGCGACAGAAGTTGCATCCGAGGGAAATGGTTCGGATTTGGATTGCTTTACTGCACCACAAGAGAGACAGCTTTTGATAGCTGTCTTTTTTGTTTTATACGGCAATTTCTCTTTAACAGCAACAGCGGATAAGAGGACTTGAACAGCAACGACGACGACCGCTGCCTGCGGCAGAAACAGGGAGGAGTTGCCCGAGCAGCGTTCTGATTTTTCAAAGCCCTGCCAAGGGGCTGCGGAAAAATCAGCAAACGCAACCCGTAAGGCCCCGCGCAGCGCCGTAAGCAATCAGCCCAGTGGGCTGTTGCTTAGCCCGCGGTTCCCAACCCATAGGAATGTCTAACGGGAGGACTGCCGCTGATTTATTTCACTGTATTGAGACCAATTTTTATAGTGCAAAATGCTTTGCACGGTAGTCCCGTGGGCTGATGCCATATACATTTTTGAACGCACGGGAAAAGTGAAGCTGATTGGGATAGCTGACCATGGTGCTGATGGTGCTGATGGGAAGGCGGCTTTCAGTCAGCAACTGTGCCGCCCGTGCCATGCGGTAGTGCAGCAGGAACCCCTGTGGGCTTTCGCCCATGGTATCTCGGAACACCTTGCTGAAATAGCTGCGGTTCAGTCCGCAGAAGGAGGAGATGTCCTCGATGGAAATATCTTCGCTGTAATGCTGCTCTATGAAGGACAGAGCCTCTTTCATAATAATTCGCAGTATTCCTTCAAATTGAGATATAACAAGTCGCATTTTTGCATTTACGAAACTACTGGCAGATAGTATAATAATGACACAACAAGAGAAAAGAAACTGTGCAATGTGATGATGCACAAAATTTTCTCACTGCTTTTGTAAGAGCTGACAAAAGCAAGAAAATCGACCCGGCCGGTACGACACAGTACGAAGATCACCCTACGGAATAAGGACTTTGGAGGAGAATAAAAATGAAGATCTCTCGCAGACAATTCGTAAAGGCAATGGCAGCAATGAGCGCCGCCGACAGGCGGGTAGCCGTTCCGACACGACCGCCTGCCTGTCGGCATTTTTATTAAAAATAATCTCGTTGAGGTATAGGATCCATGAGTATTCGATTTGATTCCGAGGCCCGCATTTTTGTATTGGAGACTGCCCATACCAGCTACCACATGAAGGTGGATGCGCTGGGGCACCTGCTGCATCTGTACTACGGCAAAACCATCGGCACCGGGGACCTGATGCAGCTGTATCCCCGCACAGACCGGGGATTTTCGCCGGATTACTACGCTTACCGCACCCACCGGGGCATTTCCCCGGATCTACTCCCGCAGGAGTATACCGGCTGCAATGTGGGCGATTTCCGTCTGTCCTGCCTGACGGTGGCCGACAGCCGTGGCGCCTTTGGCGCGGACTTTACCTATGTGAGCCACACGGTGGAGGCGGGCAAATATCAGCTGACCGGTCTGCCCTGTGCCCACGCAGAGGAAAACGATGCCGAGACCCTGATCGTCCGAATGCAGGACGAGACCACCGGTCTGACGCTGGAGCTGCTGTACGGCGTGTTTGCACAGCAGGATGTCATCACCCGTGCGGCGCGGCTGACAAACCACGGAGATACCACGCTGCGGCTGGACAAGGCGGCATCTGCCTGTCTGGATCTGCCCTTTGGCAGATGGGATCTGCTGCATTTCCATGGCAGACACGCTATGGAACGGCAGCTGGAGCGGGAAGCTGTGGGCACCAATATCCAGACGATTTCTTCGGTGCGGGGCAGCTCCAGCCACCACAATAATCCCTTCCTGATCCTCTGCCAGCAGGATGCAACGGAGACCAGCGGTGCCTGCTACGGAGTGATGATGGTCTATTCCGGCAGCTACCAGATGGACGTGGAGCGCTCTCAGACCGGGCTTGTCCGGGTAGTGAGCGGTATTCAGGAGGAGCGCTTTGCGTGGAACCTGAAGCCGGGCGAGACCTTTGACACCCCGGAGGTGATCCTCTCCTTTGCGGCAGAGGGTCTGACCCCGCTTTCCCAGCAGTACCACCGCTTTTTGCGGCGCAACATCTGCCGCGGCCCGTGGAAGGACAAACGCCGCCCGGTGCTGATCAACAACTGGGAGGCCACCTATTTTGATTTCAACACCGAAAAGATCGTAAAGATCGCTGAAAAAGCGGCCTCTCTTGGCGTGGAGATGATGGTGCTGGACGATGGCTGGTTCGGCACCCGGAATGACGACAATCAGGGTCTGGGCGACTGGACCGTGAACTGCGAAAAGCTGCCCGGCGGACTGGATCCGCTGATCGGGCAGATCAATGCGCTGGGCATGAAATTCGGCCTGTGGATCGAACCGGAAATGGTCAACGAGAACTCCCGGCTGTACCGCACCCACCCGGACTGGGCGCTGACCCTGCCCGGACGCAAGCCTGCCATGGGGCGCAACCAGCTGGTGCTGGATCTCTCCCGCCCGGAGGTGGTGGACTATCTGGCAGGGGTTATCGGCAAGCTGTTGCGGGAGCATCACATTGAGTATATCAAGTGGGATATGAACCGCAGCATGAGCGATGTGTACAGCCGTGCTTTCCCTGCCGAACAGCAGGGTGAGATCATGCACCGCTATATGCTGGGCGTTTATGCGCTGGCAGAGCGGCTGACGCAGGGCTTCCCGGAGGTGCTGTTCGAGGGCTGTGCCGGCGGCGGCGGACGCTTTGATGCCGGAATGCTGTGCTACTATCCCCAGATCTGGTGCAGTGATGATACCGATGCCATTGAACGGTTGACGATCCAGCACGGCACCTCCTTTGGCTATCCGGTCTGCACCATGGGTGCTCATGTTTCTGCCTGCCCCAACCACCAGACCGGCCGCACTACGCCCATCGACACCCGTGCTGTGGTGGCGATGAGCGGCACCTTTGGCTACGAGCTGGATCTGGGTAAATTAAAGCGCGCCGAGTGCACTGCAGTGAAAAACCAGATCAAGCGGTTCAAACGGCTGAACGACCTGATCCGTACCGGCGATTATTACCGGCTGACCGACCCGGCAGAAAACGCATATTTCACGGCATGGCAGTTTGCCGCAGAGGACGGCAGCGAGGCACTGCTGAATCTGGTGGTGACCCATCCGCAGGCAAATCCCTTGCCCATCCACCTGTGCTTCCGTGGGCTGGAAGAAGATGCTGTGTATGAGCTGGATGGCATCGACTATTTCGGCTCCCGGTATGCCCACGACGTAGAGGACGGCATTCACAAGGGAATGCGGTTCAGCGGCAGCACTCTGCTGTATGCGGGGCTTGTCCTGCCGCAGCTGTTTGGCGATTACCCCAGCGTGCAGCTTCATCTTACGCGAAAAGGATAAAGAAAGAGGACAAGTCAAGATAATTTTGCAGTCCGGTTTGCCAAACATAAGGACGAACTGGAATGGCTGTTCATGGAGCTGTACCACAACCCCGGCGTGCTGGCGCTGGTACGCAAGCGCGGCAAGGAAACGCTGGTGGGACTGTTCAACTTTACCGAGTACCCGGCAGGGGCCAGTCTGGACGCTCTGGGCGGCGAGTATCACACCCCGGAGGGTGCTTCCGTCTGGCTGGCGGATGCGGAGCTGGAGCCGTATCAGGCGCTGCTGGTGCGCCGCTGAAAGGAGCAGCCATGGGTATTATAACGATTGGTGAAGTTTTGATCGACCTGACCCCTTCCGCACCGCTACGCTGGATGCTGCCGCCTGCGCCAAAAAGCTGAGCGCTGTCATTACTTATGACCCGAATTACCGTCCAAACCTCTGGAAAAACAAAGAGGATATAGAAACTACAGACGCTCGCTATTCCGCCATACAGATTCATCAGTGACTTCGGCGCATCTGCCCCGGCATACCTCCCCATTACGCAGGGCTTTTTGTCCAACTACGCAATGGAAACGCCCAGTTGCGCAGGATGATTGCAACTCTTTCCTGAAATTGCTATTCTTTTGTCAATCGCCGTATACGAACGGAACAACATACCAAAAGGAGAAGATTTCATGGCAAACAAGGTTTCCAGAAGACAGTTCCTGCACACCGCATCCATTGGTGCGCTGGGGGCTGCTATGGCAGGGGCTCTGGTGGGCTGCTCCGGTTCCTCCGGCAGTTCCAGCACTGCTTCTGCCAGCGGTACTTACACTCCCGGCAGTTATTCTGCCACCTCCAAGGGCATCAGCTCAGACGTTACCGTCACCATGACCTTTGACGCTGAGAGCATCACGGATGTGACCATTGATGTTTCCGGTGAAACCGAGGGCTTTGGCAAGGGCATTGGCGATGAGCTGAAGGAGCAGATCCTCAAGGCTCAGAGCGCCGAGATCGACGGTCATTCCGGTGCGACCATTACCTCGGATGCCGTTAAGGATGCTGTTGCAAACTGTGTGGCACAGGCCAAGGGCGAACCGGTGGTCAGCACCACTCCCGGCCAGAGCACCGCAGAAGGTGAGAGCTGGCGCACCGCTCCCGATGCGATCACTGAATTTGCAAAGGAGTACACCGCCGATGTTGTCATCGTGGGCGGCGGTCAGGCCGGTACGCCGGCTGCCCGTGCCGCTATTGAAGCCGGAGCCAGCGTGATCGTGATCGAGAGCCAGACCGAGGACGCCATGAGCTTCCGCGGCGGCGGACAGATCGGTCACCTGAACAGCGAGTTTTTGGCCAGCAAGGGCATTCCCCAGATCGACATACAGGAGTTTGTTACCGACTGGCAGCTGCGCACCAACAATCGCAGCCGCTGCGGCCTGATCATGGCCTATGCCAAGAACAGCGGCAAGTGCTTTGACTGGATGACCGACAGCTTTACTGCAGAGGAAAAGGACAGCTGGAGTGTACGTCAGTGGCCGCTGAGCAGCAACTACACCCAGAAGAAGAGCGGCATCAGCACCTGGGTGGGCACCCCCACCCTGAACGGTGATGCTTCGCCGGTCAAGCGCTGCATGGAGATCGCCCGCGAAAAGGGCGCAGACTACCACTTTGGCACCAAGGCCTGCCAGCTGATCAAGGACGGCGATGCCGTTGTTGGCGTGGTGGGCAAGGAGGCCGATGGCAGCTATATCAAGTTCACCGCCAAGAAGGGCGTGATCCTTTGCGGCGGCGGCTTTGGTGGCAACGCTGAAATGTGCCGTGACCTGCTGATTGAGATCAGCGACTACTGCTCTGACGATACCGCTATTGGCGGCATGGACGACGATGGCTCCGGCATTCAGCTGGGCTACTGGGCTGGCGGCCGTCTGGAGAGCCGTCCGCTGTCCAGCATGGGCGGTAACTACGTCTACCCCTGCAACAGCCCCGGAGACCCTATTGGCACCACCGCTGCACTGTGGGTCAACTGCCACGGTAAGCGCTACTGCAATGAGGGCTTTGGCGATATCGTGCTTGCAGCAATGGCCGGTGCAAAGGAACCGCAGGGTAAGATCTTTACGGTATTCAACGATACCATCCGCACCGATCTTACCTATCAGGCACCCGGCCACATGGCTGTTGATTATGCCAACGGCGAGGACGAGAAGCTGGATGATATCATGCAGGGTGCCATTGACGGCGGCGATGCCGGCTACGAGGTGACCGGCATGAGCACTGTGACCGTGTATGCCGGCGAGGATGCCCAGCAGCTGGGTCAGCGTCTGGGCTTTACCGGCACCGATCTGGAAAATTTTGTTGCCACCGTAGCACGCTACAACGAGCTGTGCGAAAAGGGCGTGGACGAGGATTTTGCTAAGGAGCCGGTGCTGCTGCGTCCGCTGAACGGCAAGCATATCTTTGCCTACGGTGCTGAGAAATCCATGGGCAGTATGCTGGTGACCACCGGCGGCCTGTTGACCGATGATAACAGTCAGGTGCTGGGCGAGGACTTTGAGCCGATCAAGGGTCTGTTTACAGCTGGCAACAACTGCGGCGGCCGCTTTGGCTTCCAGTATTCTACCTCCATCCCCGGCGAGAGTCTGGGTCTGGCCAACACGCAGGGTATGATGGTTGGTCAGTACGTTGCTGCACTGTAAAAGCGGCATTTCTGAGCGTTTTTCTTTTTTCTTCTTTTTCAGGAGAGCTGCCCCGGTGTCGTTTACGCATCGGGGCAGCTTTCCCTGTCCGGCTGTCTTTGTGCGAAAGGAGTTTTGCCATGTCTGCCCCGCTGCATCTTTATCTGCACGTTCCGTTCTGCGTCCGGCGCTGCACCTTCTGCAACCAAAAAATCTATCCCGCCACGCCGGAGACCTGTAAGGCCTATGCAAATGCACTGCTGGCCGAGCTGGAAGCTACCGCACCGGATTTTTCCGGCGACCCGGTGCAGACGGTCTACTGGGGCGGCGGCAGCCCTACGGCGCTGTCGCAGGACGATTTTGCACGGATCATGCGCCGGATCAGGGAGCTGTTCTCTCTGGCTGCGGATACCGAGATCACCGTGGAAGCATTGCCCAACCGTGTGGATGCCTCGTGGATGGTCGCCTTCCAGAACACCGGGGTCAACCGGCTGGTGCTGGGGCTGGCTACTGCTCGCATCCCGGAGCTGGAACGCATTGGCAGCGCAAACAATATGCCTAGTTCCGAGACCAGCCTGATCCTTCCGCAGCTGTTCCATTTGCCCGGGTATGAGGCAACGCTGCTGTATGGGATTCCGGGGCAGACGGCGGCAAATTTTGCCACCAGCCTGCGGTTCGCAGTCAAGTACAAGGTGTCTGCCTTACGGCTGGACCCCTTGACCCTGCCGAAGGGCGTGGAAGAAACCGTGTGCAGGGACGAGGTTCCGGCGATGCTGGACTATGCTGCCCGCCATCTGACCGAGAAGGGCTACCATGAGTATCTGCCCGGACGCTGGGCAAAACTCGGGCAGGAATGCCGGGACCTGCTGGCGCGCCAAAGCACGGAAAACTACCTGAGTTTTGGCCCGGGCACTACCACCCGGGTAGACGGAGGTCTGTCCCGCAACACAGAGAATATTGCCGTGTACACCCTGCACCCGCAGGAGCCGGAACTGCTGTATAAGCCGGTGACCAGGGCATAAAAGGCACCAGAGGCCGCTGCACAAATGCGCAGCGACCTCTGGTTTTATTTTTTCTCCGGGAACAGCAGGGTGAGCACGAACTCTCCGTTCTCGCTCCGCAGACTCATCTGCCCGCCGTATTTTTCGGTGGCCGAGCGGATACTGGTAAGGCCGAAGCCGTGATTCTCCGGGTCGTCCTTGGTGGTTTTGGGCAGGGCATCTACCGGCAGATGCTGCTGCAGGCAGGCGTTGCGGAAATTGAGCACCACAAACCCGCCCCGCTTCTGGCATCGCACACTCAGGGCGCGGCTGTCCGGATCCGGCAGCGCAGAGCAGGCTTCGATGGCGTTGTCCATGGCGTTGCCAAAAATGACGCAAAGGTCGATGGGCTGTATAAAATTCAGCAGCTTGCCGTCCACTGTAATGGTGCAGGCGATCTGTGCCTGTTGGCATCGTGCCAGCTTTTCACTCAGCAGGATGTCCACGGTCTCGTTGCCGGTGGCGGTCATCTGCTCATAGGGCTGCACCTCCTGCAAGATCTGCCGGATGTGCGCCTGCACGGTTGCCTGATCGCTGCTCTGCTCCAGATAGAGCAGAATATTTTTCAGGTCGTGGTACTTGCACCGTACCGAGTCCACCGCTGTTTTGCGCAGCAGATACTGCTGCTGTTGCTGCTCTGCGGCGATGCGCAGCTGCAGCATGGTGCGCTTTTCCTCCTCAGCGATGGCATAGCTCAGAAAGCTGATGTTTACCAGCAGCGCCAGCACACAGCACCCGGTCAGAAGCACCGGCACGGCGGTGGTCAGTTCTTCATTGGTCAACGGCAGCCAATAGGTGAGCCGACAGACAAACAGATAGGGAACAGCGGCCAGAACATACAATGCAAGTGCAGCGCTGCGAAGGATGCGCAGCTTTTCAGCCGGGCAGAAACTGCGCAGCAGCCACAGCAGCGTTCCCTGCACGGTTGTCAGTGGCAGATACGCCAGCAGCGCCGCCCAGAATGTGCCGGAGCGTAGCGGGTCGTATCCCAGCAGCCGCATATTAGCAAACCGCATGATGGTGTCGGTGCAGTCGGTGAGCAGAAAAAAGCACAGTGCTTGCTGTAGGGCCAGCCCGATGCTACGGCGCAGCAGGGCATAGGCAGTAATGGCATAAAGGGCGATGGAGCAGACGATGCCGACATACTGTCCACCGAGGGTGGCAAAGGTCTGCTCCCACTGCAATATCACCGTCAGTGCCAGCACCAGCACCACCGGCTGCAAGCCCTGACGCTGCAGACTGCGTCGCAGCTCGGTGCCGCAGACGTAAAAGGGGAGCAGCAGTCCATAGCTGACTGCCCGCAAAAAAGTACACAGGCTGATGGTCATCACAGTGCCTCCCCCCAACAGGCTGCCAGCGCGGCAAGCAGCATCTTGCGGCGGTATTTGCTTACCGGTAATCGCTCACTGCCCAGCACAACATCAGCACCGTCCAGCCGGGTCACCTGCTCCAGATTGATCAGAAAGGAGCTGTGGCAACGGAAAAATCCGTTTCCTAAATCCTTTTCCAGTGCGGCAAGGGTGCCGCTGTAGCTCACCACACCCGCTGTGGTATGCAGTACCAGCCGGTGGCTGAACACCTCCACATAGACAAGGTCCTTTGCACGCAGACGGAATACCCCATCGTTGTTTTTAATGGTCAGGATGTGCTCTGCCTGTTGGCAGATCCGGCGGCAGGCACGCTCAAGGCTGCGGCAAAACCGCGGATAGCTGACCGGTTTGACCAGATAATCCAGTGCAGCGACCTCGTAGCTTTCCAGCGCATAGCCGGTAAGGCTGGTGATGAACACAATCTCCAACTCCGGCAGCGTTCCCCGCAGGCGGTGGGCAGTCTCCATGCCGGAAAGCCCTGGCATCTGGATGTCCAGCAATGCCAGCTGCAACCCTTGGGGAATGTTTTCCAGCAGCTGAGAGCCGCTTTCAAAAAACACCGCCTGCACCGGCTGGCCGTTTTCTGCTTGCCAGCGGTCAAGATATTCCTTTAATGCAGTCTGCGCGCTGGTCTCATCCTCTGCGATTGCAATCTTCAGCATTAATCTTCACCGTCACCCATATCCATAGCGTTTTTTCTATTCTACCATATTTATGCTTGCAGGAAAAGCGCTAAAAGCATCCTTATAGAATAGAAAACCGAACCCTAAGAAAGCAGGTAGAGTAAACCGAAAATAGGGTGCGCCCTGCCCTTGCCTTTCTCTTTTTTATGCCGTTTATTGTGAATGAAATTCATTTGACAAAACAATTTTTGTAACTTATACTGGATGACATCACAAAAAATAAAGGAAGTATCTGTCATGCTGACTCTGGATAAGATCTACCACGCCGCCTTTGTGCTGAAGGACGTTGCCCGCAAGACCGACCTCATCGAAGCCCCCAAACTGTCCAAGGACTGCCAGCTGTACCTCAAGACCGAGAACCTGCAGGCCACCGGCAGCTTTAAGGTGCGGGGCGCTTATTATAAGATCAGCCAGCTTTCCGAGGAGGAGAGCGCCAAGGGCGTCATTGCCTGCTCTGCGGGCAACCATGCGCAGGGTGTGGCGCTGGCGGCTACCCGGCGCGGCATCCGCAGCATCGTCTGTATGCCGGACGGCGCGCCCCTGATGAAGGTGGAGAACACCAAAAATCTGGGCGCGGAGGTCTGCCTTGTGCCCGGCACTTACGACGAAGCCCACGACAAGGCCGTGCAGCTGCAAAAGGAGTACGACATGACCTTTATCCACCCCTACGATGACGAGCAGGTCATCGCCGGGCAGGGCACCATCGGCTTGGAGATCCTTGACCAGCTGCCGGATGTGGACGCTGTGGTGGTGCCGGTGGGCGGCGGCGGACTGATTTCCGGCATCGCCTTTGCCATCAAGACCCTGCGGCCGGAGGTCAAGGTGTACGGCGTACAGGCCGAGGGTGCTCCCAGTATGTACCGCAGCCTGCACGAGCACAAGTACCAGACCCTGAAAGCTGCTTCCACCTTTGCGGACGGTATTCAGGTCAAGACCCCGGGCGAGTTGACCTATCAGCTATGCGAGCAGTATGTGGACGATATCGTTACCGTGACCGAGGACGAGACGGCAGCGGCTATCCTCTCCCTGATGGAGAACCAGAAGCTGGTGGCCGAGGGTGCAGGCGCTGTGCCGGTGGCAGCAGTACTGTTCCACAAGCTGCCGGTGGAGGGCAAAAAGGTGGCCTGCGTCATCTCCGGCGGCAACATTGATGTGAATATCCTGAACCGCGTCATCACCCGCGGCCTTGTGATGAGCGGTCGCAAGGCAAACCTGACCATCGCACTGGAGGACAAACCCGGCCAGTTGAAAAAGGTGGCCGAGGTGGTGTCCCGCTGCGGCAGCAACGTGGTGTCGGTGCAGCATGACGGCTCCGACCCCAATATGCCCATTTCCAGCTGCTTCCTCAAGCTGACGCTGGAGACCCGCGATGCCGCCCAGATCGAGCAGATCCGCACCGAGCTGACCAAGGCCGGCTTCCAGCTGGTCACCGAAAGAGTATAATAGAGATAATTGGACGATTTGGAATAGCCGACGCGTTCGCTCTGGCTATATTCAGCGGAAATTTTATTTTATATTTGCAATCCAGAAAAGCCTGCGGGCTTTTCTGGATTGCCTTTTCACGAGAAAGGCCATGGTCGAAACGGCAGCGATTGAGATGCCGCTTCATGTGCCGACCCCTTCGGTGAAAAATGCGTTTGTCGTGCCCCGCAGGGCACGACAAACGCAAAATAAAAAAGAATGATTCCGCTATTTATGGCCAGAGCGAAGCGGAGGCCATTCTAAATTGTGATTTTATAACAAAGGAGAACTGCTACTATGAAAGTCGTATCTACCACCAACGCACCTGCCGCCATCGGCCCTTACAGTCAGGCACTGGATCTGGGCAACATGGTGTTTGTGTCCGGGCAGATCCCGGTAGACCCCGTCACCGGCACCATGGCCGATACCGTGGAGCAGCAGGCCGCACAGAGCCTTGCAAACCTGAAAGCGATTCTGGCCGAGGCGGGGCTGACCATGAACAACGTGGTCAAGACGGTGATCTTTCTGGCCGATATCAACGATTTTGCCGCAGTGAACGCAGAGTATGCCAAGGCCTTTGCCGAGCCGTTCCCCGCCCGCAGCTGCGTGCAGGTGGCAGCCATCCCCAAGGGCGCAAAGCTGGAGATCGAGTGCATCGCTGTGCGGGACTGAACGAAAAATAAGACAAGAAAAGCGGGACACCGAAGCATCTGCGGATGCTTTGGTGTCCCGCTTTTTGATAACGTTTAAAACTGGTGCGTTTACTTCTGCACACCGGCTTCGCATTGTTCGATGAACTGCTTGGCCACCCGGGGGCTGCGGCCACCGGCACGCAGGGCGAAGGCCTCGGCCTTGAGCAGCAGCTGCTCGGTGGGCATCTGGATGTTGTGCTGCTTTGCCAGCTCCTCCAGAATGGTCTCGAACCGGGCTTTTTCCGGCCGCTGGAAGGTGACCGTCAGGCCGAACCGGGCGGAAAGGCTCATCAGTTCCTGCCGGGTATCGGCTTCGTGGATGTCGTCGCCGGTGCGGTCCGAGAGGGTCTCCTTGATGAGGTGGCGGCGGTTGGAGGTGGCGTACACCGCAATGTTCTGGGCGCGTCCGCCTACACTGCCCTCCAAGATGGCTTTCAGGGCGGCAAAGTTGTCGTCGTTGGCGGTAAAGCTCAGGTCGTCGATGAACAAAATAAACTTGAGCGGGTTTGCCGCCAGCTTGTCCATCAGGTCGGGGATCTGGTACAGCTGGTTCTTTTTTACCTCTACCAGCCGCAGTCCCTCGGGCGCAAACTCGTTGGCAATGGCCTTTACCGCGCTGGATTTGCCGGTACCGGCATCGCCGTACAGCAGCACATTGTTGGCAGGCATCCCGGCCAGCAGCGCCTTTGTGTTGGCAATCACCTTTTCCCGCTCCTTCTCGTAGCCGGGCAGCTCCGAAAGGCGCTGGGGGTCGGGGTATTTTACCGGCACAAGCTGGCCGTTCTCCACCGTGAATACATGGTGCTTTGCAAACATACCGTAGCCCTTTTTGCCCACCTCACTCATGCGCTGGGCGTAGGCGGCGGCAAGGTCAAGCTCACAGGTCTGCCACCGGGGCAGAAATGCCAACTCCGGCCGCTGCGCCTGCTCCGAGTAGGCGGTCTGGAACAGCTCGTCCAGCGTCAGTCCGCACAGCTGCTGCAAAAACTGCAGCTCGCTGTCCAGGGCGCTTTGCAGCAGCGCGTCCAGCTGCCCGGCAGCGGCCTGCCGCACGCAGATGGTCTCGGCCTCCAGCACAGCATTGCTCAGGTAGCTGCCCCAGTTGGTGGTGTACTCGAACAGCGCAGCCTCAAAGGCGGCTACGGCATCGCACACCGGGCCGTAGGAGGAGCAGCCCGCCTCCATGCGGTCGGTCAGGTCTAAAAGTCTTGCCACAACAGGGTCGTTCAGCAGGGCGCGGAATACAACAAGCCCATGCAGATGGGCATTCCATTCTCTTAATTTCATAGGCAGATCCCTTTTCCTCTCCATTGGCACATACCCTACAAAACGCAGGTACGCGGATATCAAAAGTATACAGCGGTTCGGGTGTGGATGCAAGGGGTGTTAAAAATGCTTCATCTTTGGGCTGATTCAGGTTACAAATTGTCGATTGACAAAAGCCCGGTTTATAGTATAATTTACATCAACAAATGCGCAGATGGGAAAAAGTACCACACGATCCCCACTGTTCAGAGAGCTGCCGTCTGGTGCAAGGCAGTCAGCGTTTCGTGCGGAAAATCATCCCGGAGCAGCCTGCCCAACGGGTGCAAAACCCTTGTAAGCAGCGCCGGTTGCAGCCGTTACCGTGCAGGGCTTTGTTGGAAGCCCGTGAGAGGGTGTGCACAGCACGCCAACGAGAGTGGTACCGCAGAGAGCTTGATGTTACAAGGTCTTTGTCTCTTGAAAGGAACAGGGGACAAGGGCTTTTTCTTTTTCAAAAGCTCTCCCCGAGGGAATGGATAAGAAGTGGAACAGGAATAGGAGCGACACCATGCAGTTGAATGGTTCTCAGATCTTTGTAGAGGTCCTGTGCGAGCAGGGAGTGGACACTCTTTTTGGCTACCCCGGCGGCGCTGTGCTGAACCTTTACGATGAGCTGTATAAAAATGCCGACCGCATCACCCATGTGCTTACCGCCCACGAGCAGGGCGCAGCCCATGCGGCGGACGGCTACGCCCGCGCCACCGGCCGCACCGGCGTGGTGCTGGCTACCAGCGGCCCGGGTGCCACCAATCTGGTCACCGGCATTGCCACCGCCTATATGGACTCGGTGCCCATGGTGGCCTTTACCGGCAACGTGCCCACCAGCAGCATTGGCAAGGACGGTTTTCAGGAAGCGTACATCGAGGGCATCACAGTGCCCATCACAAAGCATAACTTCACGGTGCGCCGGGTAGAGGACTTGGCTGACACCATGCGGGCAGCTTTCCGCATTGCGCAGAGCGGCCGCAAGGGCCCGGTGCTGGTGGACATCCCCAAGGACGTGACCGCAGCGGTGTGCGAGTTCACCCCCAAGCAGCCGGAGCCCATCCGCACCGTGACTACCTATAATGAGGAGCAGGTGCACTGGGCGGCAGACCTCATCAACGCCGCACAGCGTCCGCTGGTGTACTTTGGCGGCGGCGTGCGCAGCGCAGCCAGCTGCCAGCCCTTGCGGGATCTGCTGCACAAGGCGGAGATCCCCGCCACCTACACCCTGATGGCCGCAGGCGTTGTGCCCTATGGCGACCCGATGAATCTGGGGATGCTGGGGATGCACGGCTGCTACACCTCCAACCGGGCGGTGGCAGAGTGCGATGTGCTCATCGCGGTGGGTACCCGCTTTTCCGACCGCGTGGCGCTGAACCCCAAGACCTTTGCCAAAAACGCCACCATCATCCAGATCGATATTGACGCCAGCGAGCTGGGCAAGAACGTGGATGTGGATCTTTCCATCGTGGGCGATGCAGCCTATGTGCTGAACGCCATGCTGCCCCAGATCAAGCCCGCCAAGCACCCGGACTGGATGACGATGATCCAGAGCTGGCAGGCACAGGATTACCATCCCGTGTCCGACCCCACCCGGCTGATGCCCCATCAGGTCATCGGCGAGGTGTGCAACCAGTGCGGCCCCGACGCCGTGTATGTTACCGATGTGGGTCAGCACCAGATGTGGGCGGCGCAGTACCTGCGCCACACCAAGAGCCGCGGCTTTATCACCAGCGGCGGCCTTGGCACCATGGGATTTGGCTACGGCGCTGCCATTGGTGCCCAGATGGCACTGGGACGCCAGCAGCGTGTGGTGATGTTTACCGGTGACGCCTCCTTCCACATGAACCTGAACGAAGCCTGCACCGCCGTCAGCTACGAGCTGCCCATCATCACGGTCATCTTCAACAACTCGGTGCTGGGCATGGTACGCCAGTGGCAGACCAGCTTTTACGGCAAGCGTTACAGCCAGACCGACCCCCACCGCAAGACAGATTTTGTCAAGCTGGCAGACGGCTTTGGCCTGAAGGGCTACCGCTGCACCAATCTGCCGGAGTTTCAGGAAGCCTTTGCAGATGCCTTGCAGCAGAAAGGCCCCACTTGGATCGAGTGCATCATCGACAAGGACGAAAAGGTGCTGCCCATGATCCCCGGCGGCGGCGATATCAACGACATTATCATGGAATAAGGAGGACACAGCATCATGGAATCTGATCAGCGCAGGGTCATCAGCCTGCTGGTGGACAACCAGAGCGGCGTTCTGGCCCGGGTGTCCAGCCTGTTCTGCCGCCGCGGCTTCAATATCGACAGCCTTACGGTGTCCGCCACCAATGACCCGGCAGTCAGCCGCATCACAGTGACCATTACCAGCGATGAAAAGGCCTTGCAGCAGCTGGTATTGCAGACCGAGCGGCTGGAAGTCACCCGGCAGGTGTTCGTGCTGGACAGCGAAAAAGCGCTGGAGCGGGAGCTGCTGCTGCTCAAGGTGGAATCGGACGTGCACAACCGCACAGAGCTGCGGGAGATCGCTTGCATCTACAAGGCAAAGATCATTGATCTTTCCCCGGACAGTATGGTGTTTGAACTCATCGGCCGGCCGGACAAGCTGGACGCATTTTTGAAAATGTTCGAGGGCTACAACATCCTTGAGCAGTGCCGCACCGGCGTTACTGCACTGGAGCGCGGCGGGATGCACCAGCATATCCAGAAGCCGCCGCAGGAGGTGCGCTCCGTCCAGCTGCCCCCGCCGGGCGCAAGACGGGCATAAATCACATTGCTTTTCCGCTCAGGGTGAGCGAAAGATAGAACAGAGCATACAAGACCGGAAGATAAACCAACCAGAAAAAGTAAAAGGAGAATAACGATTATGGCTATCAAGAAATACTACGATTCCGACTGCAACCTCGGCGTGCTGGACGGCAAGACCGTCGCTGTCATCGGCTTCGGCAGCCAGGGCCATGCACACTCTGAGAATCTGGCCGAGAGCGGCGTCAACGTTGTGGTGGGTCTGCGCAAGGGCTCTGCTCACTGGGCAAAGGCTTCTGAGTTCGCTGCCACCCACGAAAACTTCAAGGTGATGGAAGTGGAAGAGGCTGCCAAGGCCGGTGACGTTGTCATGATGCTGGTGCCCGATGAACTGTGCGCCGATATCTACAACACCCAGGTCGCTCCCTACATGACCGAGGGCAAGGCACTGGCCTTTGCACACGGCTTCAACATCCACTTCAAGACCATCACCGCTCCCAAGAACGTGGACGTCATCATGATCGCTCCCAAGGGCCCCGGCCACATCGTGCGCCGCCTGTACACCGAGGGCGAGGGCTGCCCCTCTCTGATCTGCGTGGAGCAGGACTACACCGGTAAGGCCAAGGACATCGCTCTGGCTTATGCTTCCGGCATCGGCGCAGGCCGTGCAGGCATTCTGCAGACCACCTTCAAGGAGGAGACCGAGACCGATCTGTTCGGCGAGCAGGCCGTGCTGTGCGGCGGCGTTTCCGAGCTGATCCACGCCGGTTTCGACACGCTGGTGGAGGCCGGTTACGAGCCCGAGATGGCCTACTTTGAGACCTGCCACGAGATGAAGCTGATCGTTGACCTGATCAACGAGGGCGGCTTCTCCAAGATGCGCTACTCCATTTCCAACACCGCTGAGTACGGCGACTACCGCACCGGCAAGCGTCTGATCACCGAGGAGACCCGCAAGGAGATGAAGAAGGTCCTGACCGAGATCCAGGACGGCACCTTTGCTTCCGAGTTCCTGACCGAGATGAGCCCCAAGGGCGGCCGCAAGGTGCACTTCCTTGCCAAGCGCCGTATGGAGGCTGAGCTGCCCATCGAGAAGGTGGGTGCTGAGCTGCGCAGCATGATGAGCTGGCTGAAGAAGTAAGAGGAGAACCCTCTCAGGCCGCCTTTCGGCGGCAGCTCCCCCGAAAGGGGGAGCTTTTGTTGAAAAGGGAGCCTTATAGTTTCTCCGCGAAAACCTCTCCCCCTCGGGAGAGGTGGCACGGCGTAGCCGTGACGGAGAGGGTTTTATCAGAAAAGAGGATTTGCAATGAGAAGTGACAACGTGACCAAAGGCTCGGAGCGCGCGCCCAACCGCAGCCTGTTTTATGCGCTGGGCTATACCCCGGAGGAGCTGGAGCGCCCGCTCATCGGCGTAGTGAGCGCCCACAGCGAGATCGTGCCCGGGCACATGAATCTGGACAAGATCGCCGATGCCGTCAAGGCCGGTGTGCAGATGGCAGGCGGCACGCCCATCCTGATCCCCGCCATCGGCGTGTGCGACGGCATCGCCATGGGTCATGTGGGCATGAAGTACTCTCTGGCCTCCCGCGAGCTGATCTGCGACAGCGTGGAGACCATGCTGATGGCACACCAGCTGGACGGCCTTGTGCTGGTGCCCAACTGCGATAAGATCGTGCCCGGCATGGTAATGGCAGCGGTGCGCATGGATGTGCCCGCTGTGGTCTGCTCCGGCGGCCCTATGCTGGCTGGTACTTACGGCGGCGAGGAAGTGAGCCTTTCCAAAATGTTCGAGGCCGTGGGCGCCTATAAGGCCGGTATGATCACCGACGAGCAGCTGGAGGACTGCACCTGCAACTGCTGCCCCAGCTGCGGCAGCTGCTCCGGTATGTACACTGCCAACAGCATGAACTGCCTGTGCGAGGCCATCGGCATCGCCCTGCCCGGCAACGGCACCATCCCGGCTGTGTACTCCAAGCGCCTGCAGCTGGCAAAGCACGCCGGTATGGCTGTGATGGAGATGGTGCGCAAGGGCATCACCGCACGCCAGATCATCAACGAGCGCTCCATCCGCAACGCACTGACCTGTGATATGGCACTGGGCTGCTCCACCAACACGGTGCTGCACCTGCTGGCTATCGCCTACGAGGCCGGTGTGCCCATCGACCTGAAGCTGTTCAACGAGATCAGCGCCAAGACCCCCAACCTGTGCCATCTGGCACCGGCAGGCCCCACCCATATGCCGGATCTGTACGCAGCGGGCGGCATCCCGGCGGTGCAGGCAGAGCTGGCAAAGAAGGGCTTGCTGGACTTGGATGTGCCCACCGTCACCGGCAAGACCCTTGGCGAGAACATCAAGGGTGCCCATATCCTGAACGAAAAGGCCATCCGTCCCATCGAGAACCCCTACTCCCAGACCGGCGGTCTGCAGATCCTGTGGGGCAACATTGCCCCGGACGGCTGCGTTGTCAAGCGCAGCGCCGTCGCCCCGGAGATGCAGCAGCATTCCGGCCCGGCGCGGGTGTTCAACAGCGAAGAGGAAGCCATTGCCGCTATCTACGCGGGCAAGATCGTCCCGGGCGATGTGGTGGTCATCCGCTACGAAGGCCCCAAGGGCGGCCCGGGTATGCGGGAGATGCTCAACCCCACCTCTGCGCTGGCAGGCATGAAGCTGGATAAGACGGTTGCTCTTATCACGGACGGCCGCTTCTCTGGTGCATCCCGCGGCGCTGCCATCGGCCACGTCAGCCCGGAAGCAGCTTCCGGCGGCCCTATCGGCCTGATCGAGGAAGGGGATACCATTACCATCGACATCCCCAATGCTTCCATCACACTGGAGGTCAGCGATGCAGTGCTGGCTGAGCGCAAGGCAAAGTACGTTGCGCCCGAGCCCAACATCAAGACTGGCTGGCTGAGCCGCTATGCCCGCATGGTCACCAGTGCAAATCTGGGTGCGGTGCTGAAATAAGCTGAAGGAAACACAAACAACAAGGCCGCTGCACGGTATGGCACTGTGCAGCGGCCTTGTTTTGCTGTGCGCTCCCGGAAGCGCACAGCAAAAACGCCGTCTCCGGGCGGGAGACGGCGGGGAAGAAGCTTTATGCTGTTTTTACTTGGTGCCGTAGATACGGTCGCCGGCATCGCCCAGACCGGGTACGATGTAGCCGTTCTCGTTCAGGCGGTCGTCCTGTGCGCCCAGATAGATGTCCACATCGGGGTGTGCTTCGTGCAGAGCTTTGATGCCCTCCGGTGCACCCAGCAGACCGATGAACTTGATGCGCTTTGCGCCGTGCTTCTTGATCTGGGTGATGGCGTCGATGGCGCTGCCGCCGGTAGCCAGCATGGGATCCAGCACCAGAACGTCACGCTCGGCGATATCCTGCGGCAGCTTGCAGAAGTACTCCACGGGCTGCAGGGTCTTTTCGTCGCGGTACAGACCGATGAAGCCAACCTTAGCAGCGGGCAGCAGGGTCAGCATACCGTCCAGCATACCCATGCCGGCACGCAGGATGGGCACCAGAGCCAGCTTGCGACCTGCCAGCACCTTGGTCTTTGCCATGGTGATAGGAGTCTCGATCTCCACCTCTTCCAGCGGCAGATCGCGGGTAGCTTCGTAGCACAGCAGGGTCGCGATCTCGCCAACGAGGTCACGGAACTCCTTGGTGCCGGTCTGTTTGTTGCGCAGCAGGCTGATCTTGTGCTGCAGCAGCGGATGTTCAACGATCATCGGGGTCATAAAAACACGCTCCTTAATTTATATAGAACATTCTATCGGGTACTTGTCTGTAGCCTTGCCCGCCCGGTGGGCGCACAAAAGCTCGATTTCCACTTCAGGGAAAATCAGCGGTTTTCCAGTGCGGTCAGCTTGTCGATGCGGCGCTGGTGGCGGCCGCCCTCAAACTGAGTGTTCAGGAAAATGTCCACCAGCTGGCAGGCAAGTCCTGCGCCCACCACGCGGCCGCCCATGCACAGGGCGTTGGCGTCGTTGTGGCGGCGGGTATACTCACAGCTGAAGCTGTCGGAACAGCAGCAGGCGCGGATGCCCTTGATCTTGTTAGCTGCCATGCTGATGCCCACACCGGTGCCGCAGAACAGCAGTGCCTTCTCGCACTGGCCGCTCACCACTGCGTCACAGGCGGGCACAGCCATATCGGGGTAGTCCACGCTGTCGGTGCTGTGGGTGCCAAAGTCGATATACTCCAGACCAAGCTCCTCCAGATGTGCCTTGACAGCCTCTTTCAGTTCAAATCCGCCGTGATCGGCGGCAAGTGCGATGGGTTTTGCCATGGAAAAACGTCCTTTCCCTGTGAGTGGTCACAGCTCCGTTTTTATTGTTTGTTTGCTGCGGCTTCGGCAGCCAGACGCTCTGCCCGCTCCCGCTCCGCCTGACTGAGACGGTGGTAGTCCGGCAGCAGCGCCTCCGGCAGCACAGCCTGCCCGGCTGCTGCCATCTGCTTTGCCACAAGTGCCACGGCAGCGGCACGGCCGCCCCGCAGCGCCGGGGGTGTTTGCAGCACACCCGGCACATTGCTGTATTTATTATAGCACAGACCCGCGCCATCACCAACAAAAAACAGGGGCTTTTTGCAATTTTCTACAAAATCAGCCAGATCTGTCACCGCCCGGGCGTCATCGTCCAGCAGGCGGGTGTGGGTGGCAAGGTCGAAAGCCGCGCTGTATACCTGTGCGCGGCGGGCATCCAGTGCGCAGAGCACCGTGCCCTCGCCGGTGTGGGCGGCAGCCAGCGCTTCCAGGGTAGACACCGGGGCGCACAGGGTCTCGCGCGGGAAGGCCAACCCCTTGACGGCGGCCAGCCCGATGCGCAGGCCGGTAAAGCTACCAGGGCCTGCGTTGACAGCATACAAGTCGATGTCCGCGCAGGTCAGCCCGCACATCTTTAAACAGGTGTCGATCATGGGCATCAGCGTTTCGCTGTGGGTCATGCCGCCGTCCAGATACACCTCGTACAGCAGGCGGTCGTCCTGCAACAGCGCCACACCGGCGGTCTTGCCCGCCGTATCCACGGCCAGAATATTCATACCGTCACCCCCTCAATGGTGATCCTGCGGGTGGTATCGTCCAGACGTTCGATGTTCACCCGGATGGGGTTTTCCAGCGCCAGCAGGTCGGCAAAGTTTTCGCTCCACTCTGCCGCCACCACAGCGCCCTGATCCAGATAATCGTAGAAGCCTGCCGCACACAGATCGTTCTCGGTGGAGATGCGGTACAGGTCAAAGTGCGCCAGCGGGCGCGGGCCCCGGTAGTAGTTCACGATGGCAAAGGTTGGGCTGGACACCGGGTCGGTGCAGCCCAGACCCTCGGCAAGACCCTCGGTAAAGGCGGTCTTGCCCGCGCCCAGACCGCCGGTAAAGGCGATCAATGCCCCGGGGGCCAGCACGGCGGCCATCCGCTTGCCCAGCGCCACCGTCTCGGCGCGGGAATGGGTGATATATTCTGACATGAAGGTTACCTCATCGTTTCAAAAAAGGGATGGCAGACGCTCTGCCATCCCTAAGTATAATATAAAACGTACAAAAGTGCAATGGTCAGGCGGCGGCAGGGGTCCGCTGCTCTGCAGCACTGTTCGTTGCCGTGCCGGGCGCGGTGAGCCGAGCGGTGCCGTCGCCCTGAATGATGGGATAGGACGCCGCCGGGTGGGGACGCCGCCCGGTGTTCTGGTTGAGGTACCATACGATGTCGTTTTCGCCGTAGACCTCAAGGCTGTAATCAATGGCCTGCTGCAAAGTCTCACCCTCGATCAGGCGGTTCACGGTCGCCCACAGCATACTGCGGGAGTACACGCTGTACACGTTGTTCACAAAGCCCGCCACAGCTGCTGCCCCGCCGGAGAGCAGCCCGTCCGAAAGGGCGGTGTCCACATGGCCGCTGCGGCCGTAGAACTCGCAGGTCTCCGAGAGCACGATGGTGCCGTTCAGCCTGCCGCCCCGGTAGGCATTGCGGAAAAAGTCTCCGGTGACGGCGTAGCAGCCGTTCACCTTGATGACCCGGTGGCTGAGCAGATCCATGCCGTAGCGCAGGTCGTTCCAGAAATCCGATTTTTCCAGCAGCAGGAGGATGGGCGCAGTGGCCTGCTTTTTCCACAGCCAGCCGTACTCATAGGTATAGTACGCGCCGTGGGCACTGAGGATGGCAAGGTCGTAGTCTGCCATCCGCTTCAGGTCGGAGACGGTCACCATCATGTCCAGATGGGTGTCCAGCCCGAAACCGTTCCAGTAGTCCTTCATATAAGAATAGTAGGGGTAGCGGTTGCTGTTGACCCCGTTATCAAAGGCATAGTAGATGACCGCATTGCCCACGGTGCCGTTCTCGGCGGCGAGCAGGGCGGGCGCATCCTCCAGCTCCGGCCCGGGCAGGGCGGCGTCCGCCTCGCTCTCGGTGTCGGTGAGCAGAATGCCGCCCAGCGCGCCGCAGCGGTAAGCAAAGCTTACCATGCCGTTTTCCGCATCCACATAGATACTGTCCTTTTCCACAAGCCCCTGCGCCGCCAGCACGTCCAGCTGCGCCAGCGCAGCAGCCTGACGCTCTTCCTCCGACATTCCGGCGTAAGCGGCACTGTCGGTCAGGGCGGTGACGGCGGCATCCGTCTGCTGCATCTCCTGCACCTCGGAGACAGTCAGGGTCTGAGGGGTGCCGGTGGTGTCCTCTGGTGCGGCGGCTACTGCCGGGCACACTGCCGTGAAGGCCAGCGCAATGGCACACACTGCACTGAGCAGGCGGCGATAAAATGTATGCTCCATTTCTTCTTTTCCGTTCCTCTCCCCCGGCACGCTGCCGGGGCTGTTGTACGCAAGGCTGCGTCTACAGGTTCATTGTAGAATGCAGCCGGGGCTTTGTCAAGCTTCCCGGCAATGTTTTACCATTCCGTCACACCCGGCGCATTGCATTGGCGCAGGGATTTGTGTATAATAGCGATATGCTGGGTTTTTATCGCCTGTACGCAGGCACGCCCCGGCAGACTGTTCTGACGAAAGGCGGTGCTTTCCTTGGATAGCATTCGACAATATTTTAAGCGCACCGATAAGATGTATCTGCTGCTGTGCATTTTCAGCAGCGTGATGGCGGTGCTGGCGCTGTCCTCGTGGGCAGCCAAGCAGGGCAGCGGCTTTGCTACTGACGAGGTGACCGGAGCCATCATCGGCATTGGCGACTACCGCCGCGCAATGGTGCAGGCGGGCGCTGCCGCCATTGGCATCGTGATCGCGCTGCTGCTCTCCTGCGTGGACTACCGCAGCCTTGTAAAGGTGTGGCCGGTGCACGTTGTGCTGACGTGGGGTCTGGTGCTGCCCACGCTGGTCATCCGCAACGTATCCATCGGCCCGCTGACCATCGGCTACAATGCCGGCGATACCGACAACTACTCGTGGTACAAGCTGGGCGGCTTTACCTTTCAGCCCACAGAGCTGGCAAAGATCAGCTTTATCCTGACCTTTGCCATGCACCTGAATAATGTGCGCAGCCGCATCAACGAGCCAAAGGAGCTGGCAAAGCTGTTGCTGCACCTGCTGGTGCCCATTGCCATCATTCATGTGCAGGGCGATGACGGCACGGCCATCATCTACGGCATCATCGGTTGCTGCATGATGTTTGCGGCGGGGCTGAGCTGGAAGTATATCTTTGCGGCCTTTGCGGCGGCGGGTGCTGCCGTAGCGGTGGCCTTTGCCTTTTTCAGCGATAAGATCGGCAAGGGGTACCAGTGGTACCGCATTCTGGCGGTGCTGGACCCGGAAAACACCACCGGCTGGGCACCCAGCGAGACGGTGTGGAAGAACATCATCTACCAGCAGCAGCGCGGCGAGATCGCGCTGGGCTCCGGCGGCATCTTTGGCAACGGCTTATTCAGCGGCCGGTATTACAGCGTGCCCAACGCCCACAACGACTTCATCCTCAGCTGGATCGGCAACGTGGCGGGTTTTGTGGGCTGCTGCGTGGTGCTGGGCGTTCTGCTGGCGCTGGTGATCAAGACCTTTGCCACCGGTGCCCGCAGCGAGGATCTGCTGGGCAGCTACATCTGCGCCGGTATCGGCGGTGCTCTGATGGCGCAGATCGCGGTGAACGTAGGCATGAACCTGCGGGTGCTGCCAGTCATCGGCGTCACCCTGCCTTTCTACTCTGCCGGCGGCAGTTCAGTGCTTATGCTGTATATCTGTGTTGGCTTAGTACTGTCTGTATACTCTCACAACACAAAAAGCCTGTTCGGATAACAGAATAAAGAGCTTATTCAGAGGGCGCTGCACCGTGCTGGGTGCAGCGCCCTCTTTTGCCGTTACACCCTTCCGCGAAAATACTAATGCCGGAGTGTCCGCAGACGCTCCGGCATTGCTCTTTATATTCTTACATCTCACTGCTGCGCAGAAAACGCACCAGCATGGGCAGCTCGTACAGCAGCATCAGCAGCCAGCCCACGGCGTAGCTGAAGGGCAGGGCTTCAATATCCATCTTCATCACCAGCACAAACAGCGCAGCGGCGGCGACGCGGCCGCCCATGTTCAGCATACTGCTGTTCAGGGTGACCTTCAAATCGCCCATGCCGCGGAAAAAGCCTTGTATTCCGTTGGTGGCGGCGGGCAGCATATAGAACAGGGCGCTGGTGCGCAAGAACCGCACGCCCAAGTCCACCACAGCCGGGTCGGTGGCAAACAGCCGGATGATGGGCTGGGCAAACAGCAGGCAGACGGCGGTAAGCAGGATGCCGTAGGCAAACTCGATGCGCATACCGCAGTGGTAGCCCTGCCGTACCCGGTCGGTCTTGCCCGCGCCACGGTTCTGCGCCATCAGGGTGGTCATGGCGTGGCCGATGTTCTGCTGCGGGGTATAGGCGAAGTCGTCGATGCGGGAGGCGGCGGTAAAAGCTGCCATGGCGTTGACGCCCATGGTGTTCACGATGGCCTGCACCGCAATTTTGCCCAGCTGCACCGTGGCCTGCTGCATGGCGCTGGCCCAGCCGTAGCTTACGGTCTTGCGCAGCAGCTTGCCGTCATACACCAGCCACCGTCTGCCCAGCTGCAGGACCGGCACTTTGTAACGGATGTACACCACGCACAGCAGACAGCAGGCGGCTTCGCTGAGCACGGTGGAAAAGGCACAGCCCTCGCTGCCCCAGCCCAGTGCTTCCACAAAAAACAGGTCGCCGCCAATGTTCAGCACGGCGCTGATCATCAAAAAATACAGCGCGCTCTTGCTGTCGCCCAGCGCACGCATGGTGGCAGCAAGAAAATTATAGAAGAAGGTGAAGATCAGCCCCGCAAACACGATGCGCAGGTAGTTCACCGCAATGGGCAGAATGGCGGTGGGCACTTGCAGCAGCCGCAGCAGCGGGTCTGCCAGCAGCACGCACAAGGCAGAAAAGGTCAAAGAGAACACCGTGCCCGCAATGGCGGTGGTGGAGACCTGACGCTCCACCAGCTTGGTATCTCCCGCGCCAAAGGCGGTGCTGACCAGAATGCCCGCGCCCAGACACATTCCGTTGATGAACAGGATGGCAAGGGTCATCAGGGGGTTGGAGGTGCCCACGGCAGCCAGTGCGTCCTCGCCCACAAACTTGCCCACGATGATGCTGTCGGCGGCGTTGTAGGTAAGCTGGAACAGGTTGCCCAGCACCAGCGGAATGGTAAATTTGATCAGCAGCGGCGTAATAGCACCGCTGGTCATGTCCTTGGTCATGAAAGACGTCCTTCTTTCCTATTTATGGAAGCAGCCGCTTACACGATGCTGGCGCGCCCGCTGAAAATGGCCAGCGCAGCGCGGCTGTTGCAGTTGGCCAGCAGCTGGGCGGCGGCGTGCAGGGCAGCACCGGCGCTGACCGAAGCGGGGATGGCATCGGTGCGCAGCACCTGCTGGGCAGCCCGCTGGGCGTCCCGGCTTGCCACGGCGGAAACATTATCCACCACATAACTGTTGTAGTTTTCCGGCACGATGCCGTAGCCGATATCCGGGATGCCGTGCGGGCCGGTAAGCCCGCCGCCCAGCACCTGATTTTCGTACGGCTCTACCGCCACGATGCGCACATCGTTCGTCCATGCCTTGATGGTCTCGCCCACGCCGGTCACCGTGCCGGCGCTGCCCACGCCGATGGTAATGGCGTCCACAAGGCTCTTGTTCTGCCGGGCAATGCTTTGCACGATGGCGGGGCCGGTGACCCGGCGGTGGTACTCCGGGTTGTCATCGTTGGCCAGCCAGTTCATATAGTACCAGCCGTTTGCGGCGGCGGTCTGCGCCGCCAGCGCCCGCGCCCCGGCCAGACCGCTGCGGGCGGGGCTGTGCCGGATCTGTGCACCCAGCCGCAGCAGGTACTCCTGCCGCAGGGCAGGGGCGTCCTCCGGCATCACCAGCACGATGGGGTGCCCGGCGGTCAGGCTGGCCAGCGTCAGGGCGGTGGCAAAGGGGCCGGAAGCCGCCTCGATGATGGGCTGCCCCGGGGCAAGCTGCTTTTTTTCAATGGCAAGCGCCAGCATCCCCTCGGCAAGGCCGTCCCGGGCGGTGCCGGTGGGACCGTAAAAATCCAGATACGCGTACAGATGCCCCTTCAGCCCGCAGGCGGCGGCATAGCCCCGCAGCTCCACAATGGGACAGGCGGTGGTAAGGGTCTGGTAAAAGTTAGAGTAGATCGGCACAAGGGCACTCCTTTCTCTTGGGATACAACACTATTATCCTAACGCAAAGCCCCCGGCTGCGTCAAGATGCCTTTTGGCAAAAACAGCGAATTTCAGGCAGATATTTCAGAAAAAACTCCAAAATCCCCTTGACAAGGGGCAGGGGTTCTGGTATACTCCATCCGTAAAGCAAAAAAACTTTACAACACAGCAAGTACAGACAGCAGAGCACCGGGGGTCAACAGCAATGGCAAAAGATCTGGAAATGGGGTATCTGCTGGATTTTTACGGCGAGGTGCTTACCCAGAAGCAGCGCGAGATGCTGCGCCAGTATTACAACGATGATCTTTCGCTGAGCGAGATCGGCGAAAACTTCGGCATCACCCGGCAGGGCGCACGGGACGCCATCAAGCACGGCGAGACCACCCTGAAGGAGCTGGAAGAAAAGGTAGGCTTTGCAGCCCGCTACCGGCGGGTGCAGCAGAAGCTGGAACAGCTGGAACAGCTGGTCATCGACACCCGGTTCGAGTGCACCGGCCCCCGCGCCAATATCACCACCACGGAATATGTGGAAACGCTGACAAAAATGCTGGAGATCATCCGCTCGATGGATGAAGCAAACGAAAGCTGATCGAATTTTGAAAGGAGCACCGCACAATGGCATTTGAATCCCTAACCGACCGCCTTGCCGGTGTATTCAAAAAGCTGCGCGGTCACGGTAAGCTGACCGAGGCAGATATCAAGGCCGCCATGCGCGAGGTGCGGATGGCTTTGCTGGAAGCTGATGTCAACTATAAGGTTGCCAAGGACTTCTGCGCAAAGGTGTCTGAGCGCGCCATGGGTCAGGAGGTCATGGAGAGCCTGACCCCCGCCCAGCAGGTGGTCAAGATCGTCAATGAGGAGCTGGTAGCTCTCATGGGCGGCAGCGAAGCCGCCCGCCTGAACATCAAGAACAAGGGGCAGACGGTCATTATGCTCTGCGGCCTGCAGGGCAACGGTAAAACCACCCACGCGGCAAAGCTTGCCAAGTTTTATATCAAGCAGGGACGCCGCCCCATGCTGGTAGCCTGCGATATCTACCGCCCTGCGGCTATTGACCAGCTGCAGGTGGTGGGCAAGCAGGCCGGTGCGCCGGTGTTCACCCTGCCCGGCGCAAAGCCGCCGGAGATCGCCCGCAAGGCGCTGGCGCACGCCAGAGACTACGGCAACGACATCGTCATTCTGGATACGGCAGGCCGTTTGCAGATCGACGAAGTGCTGATGCAGGAGCTGGTGGACATCAAGGCCGCCGTTCCCGTGGACGAGACCCTGCTGGTGGTGGACGCCATGGCCGGTCAGGACGCCGTCAATGTGGCTAAGACCTTCAACGAGACGGTGGGCGTGGATGGCATCATCCTTACCAAGACCGACGGCGATACCCGCGGCGGTGCAGCGCTTTCCGTGCTGGCCGTTACCGGCAAGCCCATCAAGTTTCAGGGCACCGGCGAAAAGCTGGATGATCTGGATGTGTTCCACCCGGACCGCATGGCAAGCCGCATCCTTGGCATGGGCGACGTGCTCAGCCTGATCGAGCGCGCACAGGATGCCGCTGACGAAAAGGCTGCTGAGGAGACCGCCAAGCGGCTGATGGAAAACAAGTTCGATATGAACGATATGCTGGAGCAGTTCGCCCAGATCCGCAAGATGGGCGGCGCAGGCGCGATGCTCAGTATGCTGCCCGGCGCTTCCGGTATCGACGCCAGCCAGATCGACGAAAAAGCCTTTGACCGCATCGAGGCCATGATCTATTCCATGACCAAAGAGGAGCGGGAAAAGCCTTCCATCATCAACCCCAAGCGCAAGCGCCGCATTGCCGCAGGCAGCGGTACCCGCGTGGAGGACGTGAACAAGCTGCTCAAGCAGTACGAGATGATGCAGAAGATGATGAAGCAGTTCAAGAAGAGCCCCAAGGGCTTTGCCCGCCGTCTGGGCGGCATGATGGGCAACCCCAACGCCTTCCGCGGACTGAAATAACAATGGTATACAACCCCGGCGGGGTTTGTAACATATATCAAAAACAACAATTTTTGGAGGATATCTATTATGGCAGTTAAGATTCGTCTGCGCCGCGTTGGCGCCAAGAAGGCTCCCTTCTACCGTGTTGTCGTTGCTGACAGCCGCTTCCCCCGCGATGGCCGCTTCATCGAGGAGATCGGCACTTACGATCCCAACAAGGAGCCCTCTGAGGTGAAGATCGATGCCGAGAAGGCAAAGCAGTGGATCGCTAACGGCGCTCAGCCCACTGATACCGTTCGTGTCCTGCTGAAGAAGTCCAACATTCTGTAAGTAGGGAGGGCTGACTCATGCAGGAGCTGTTGCTGGCAGTTGCCCGCGGTCTCGTGGAGGACAAGGACGCCGTTAAGGTCACGGTGGACGAGCCCCGCGAGGACGGTACCATCGTCTACCACCTGAGCGTGGCAGAGGGAGATATGGGCCGTGTCATCGGCAAGCAGGGCCGGATCGCAAAAGCCATTCGTGTGGTGATGCGCGCGGCTGCTGTGCGGGTCGATGAAAAGGTCCTTGTTGAGATCGACTGAGCACCCTACGGGCCCTTTGCCTTTGCGGCAAGGGGCCTTTTTGTTATTAACAGGCTCACCCTCTCCGGCATTGCTTGCGCAATGCCACCTCTCCCAAAGGGAGAGGCAAGAGCCTGACCGCAACATTCTTGGCTCTCCCTCTGGGAGAGCTGTCACCGCAGGTGACTGAGAGGGCGAGGATGCTACACAGGAGCGAATTTATGCAGCAATATCTGGAAGCCGGAAAAGTTGTTACCACCCACGGTGTGCGCGGGGAAATGAAGCTGGAGCTTTGGTGCGACGGGGTGGATTTTTTGAAAAAAGTGGGCCGCCTGTACCCGTCGGCACAGGGCGGCAAGGCATATAAGATCCTTTCCATCCGTCCGCAGGGGCAGATGGCGCTGCTCCAGCTGGAAGGGGTCAGCGATATGGACGCCGCCCGGGCGCTGCGCGGGCAGGTGTTCTACTTTGACCGCAACGATGCCACCCTGCCCGCAGGCCGGTGGTATGTGGCAGACCTCATCGGGTGCGAGGTGCGGGACGCCGACACCGGCAAGGTGTACGGCGTGGTGACCAGCGTGGACCACCCGGGTGCGCAGGATATCTACACCGTCAAGGCACCCGGCGGCAAGGAGTATATGTTCCCCGGGGTGGATGCCTTTTTGAAAGAGCGCAACCCGCCGGAGGGGTATATCCTTGTCACCCCCATCCCCGGCCTGCTGGATGATGATTTTGACAGCGAGCGGGAGGAGGAGTAAGCCATGGGAATGCGTGTGGATATCGTGACTCTGTTCCCGGAGATGTGCCAGCAGGTGCTGGACGCCAGCATCATCGGCCGGGCGGCAAAGCGGGGCTATATTGAGACCCACTGCCACCAGATCCGGGACTATACCCTGAATAAGCAGAAGCAGACCGACGATTACCCTTACGGCGGCGGCTGCGGCATGGTGCTGTACGCCCAGCCCATTGCGGACTGCCTGCGGGCGGTGCAGCGCGAGGTGGCCGAGCAGGGACGCCCCGCCCCGCATATCGTGTTCTTGACGGCGGGCGGGCAGCGCTACACCGAGGAACACGCAAAGCGCTTGGCACAGTACGACAACCTGACGCTGGTCTGCGGCCACTACGAGGGCATTGACGAGCGTGTCATCGACGCTTTTGCGGACGAGGAGATCTCCATTGGTGATTATATCCTGACCGGCGGCGAGCTGGCCAGCCTTGTGGTGGCAGACAGCGTGCTGCGCCTGAAGCCCGGCGTACTGGCCGAGCAGAAGGGTTACGAGGAGGAAAGCTACTGGGACGGTCTGCTGGAATACCCCCAGTACACCCGCCCCGAGGTGTGGGAAGGCCGTGCCGTGCCCGAGGTGCTGCTGGGCGGCGACCACGCAAAAATCGACGCATGGCGCGGTGAGCAGAGCCGCACCCGCACCCGTCTGCGCCGCCCGGAGCTGTACGAGCAGTGGTGCACGAGCCACCCCATTGCCGAAGTGCCCAAGTGGAAGCGGGGCGAGAATGTCCGGCTGGTAAAGACCGCTGAACAGTTTGCTGCCGCCGCAAAGCTGTTTGCCGAGGGTCGGCAGGCTGTCTGCGCCGATAACTGGACGCCGGAATACTGCCGCACCCTGACCGAGCCGCAGTTTTTGCTGCAATTGCAGCAGGAAAAGGCGGCGGGCTGGGTGTGCTACCTGCACACCACCAAGGACGTGCCGGACGGCATGGTGTGCGTCAGCCATAAGGCGGGGCATATCGAGCACCTGTTCGTCACGGAAAAAGCCCGGGGCAAGGGCATTGGCGCAAAGCTGCTGGATTTTGCCCGCAAAAAGCTGCCGGAGCACGCACACCCGGTGCTGAGTGTTCTGAACACCAACACCCGCGCCATTGCGCTGTATACCCGCATGGGCTGGCAGCTGGACGGCAGCACCAGTCTGGAATTTGACCCGCAGCAATACCCCACTGTGACGCGTAAATGCGCACTGGTGCAGATGCGCTACGCAGGCCCTGCGCAGGAGTGAGCCGGCACCGGAAATGTCGGTGAAAATACACAAAATTCAGAGGAAAACTCCCCGGCGGTCTAAAAGTTGTTGAAAACTTTTGTATTACCCCTCTAACCTTCGGGGTATAATTTTATTGTCTTTGTACAAAACCTGAAAAATGCTCTCGGTTTCATTGGGAAAACCGCCAAAAATGCAAAAGGGGACTGTACAACCGTTTCGACTTGCGCTAAAATGAGTGTAACACAACAGGCACACTATGCTTTTGTACACCAAAACGATATTAGATAGGAGCGCTTTACTATGTACGTAAAAGAAGTTACCGTTGAAAATCAGGTTGGTCTGCACGCTCGTCCGGCTACCTTCTTTATCCAGAAGGCAAACGAGTTCAAGTCTTCCATCTGGGTCGAAAAGGAAGAACGCCGCGTGAACGCAAAGAGCCTGCTGGGCGTTCTGTCTCTGGGTATCGTTGGCGGCACTACCATCCGCATCATCGCTGACGGCGCTGATGAGCAGGCTGCCGTGGACGGCCTGATCAAGCTGGTGGAGTCCGGCTTTGCAGAGTAAGTCTGTATCACAAGCAACAGAAAGCGGCGGGGGCTCCCTGCCGCTTTTTTAGTACGCTTTTTACCGGGAGCAAAGGGCTTTCCATTGCCGGAAGCCCCGTCCCACAGACACGGAGGAAAGTGCTGCATGACCAAGGCCGAGCTCTATCAAAAAGCCTGTATGCTGCCGCTGCTGCCCGGGGTGTATATCATCCGGGACAAAAGCGACACCATCATCTATATCGGCAAGGCCAAGCGCCTGCGCATCCGAGTAAGCCAGTATTTCCGTGAGGGCGTGCCCCACGATAACAAGGTCAGCCAGATGATCGCCCATGCCTACGCCTTTGACGTTATCGTCTGTCAAAGCGAGTTCGAGGCGCTGGTACTGGAAGCCAGCCAGATCAAGGCGCATACGCCCAAGTACAACATTCTGCTCAAGGATGACAAGGGTTACAGCTATATCCGCGTCACCCGGGAGGACTGGCCGCGCCTTTCCTTCACCCTGCAAAAGGAGGAGGACGGGGCGGAGTATATCGGCCCCTACACCTCCAGCTTTGCGGCGCGGCAGATGGCGGAAACGGCCATGGATGCCTTTCTGCTGCCGCGCTGCTCCAAGCGCTTCCCGCAGGAGATCGGCAAAGGCCGCCCCTGCCTGAACGCCCATATCGGCAAGTGCATGGCAGTGTGCAGCGGAAAGATCAGCTGCGAGACCTACAATCAGGCGGTCAAAAACGCGGTGCACCTCATCCGCTACGGCAAAAAGGATATCCTGAAAACCCTCAACGAGCGGATGCAGGAAGCCTCCGACCGGCTGGAATTTGAGACCGCTGCCCTTCTGCGGGATCAGATCAATGCCATCACCAAGCTGACGGCAGGGCAGAAGGTGGTGGTAGACCCGGACGTGGAGATGGACGTGGTGGCGCTGGCGGGTACGCCGGACAGTGTGTGCGCGGCGGTGCTGCGCTTCCGGGAGGGACGGCTGACCGACAAGCGGGAGTTTTTGTTCCACGATACCTCGGATATCGATGCGGTGCGGGAGGAATTTCTGCCCCGGTACTATCTGGATGATGAACAAATTCCAAAAATTATCGCGGTGGACGCGCTGCCGCCGGACATGGACGCCTTGCAGCAGGCGCTGAACCAGAAGCGGGGCAGCGAGGTACAGCTGTATGTGCCCCAGCGGGGCGATAAAGCGCATCTGGTGGAGATGGCACACACCAACGCGGTGGAACGTCTGGCGCGGGAGAGCGGCCGCTACGCCCGGGAAGAAAAGCTGCTGGACGAGCTGGCGCAGGTGTTGGGGCTTTCAAAGCCGCCCCGCGCTATTGAAAGCTACGATATCTCCAACTGGGGCGATGGCAGCAGCGTCTGCGGCATGGTCACCTTCAAGGACGGCAAGCCCTTCAAGGCGGGCTACCGCAAGTTCAAGATGAAAACTGTGGCGGGCACGGACGACTACGCTTCGCTGGCAGAGACTGTTTCCCGCCGGGCGGCAGAGTACGAAAAATACGCTGCACAGGCAGAAAACGGACAGCCAAGCGGCAACTGGTTCGGACAGAAGCCGGATCTTTTGCTGATGGACGGCGGCAGGGGACAGGTGAGCGCCGCAAAGGAAGCACTTGCCGGTACGGCACTGGCAGATGTGCCGCTGTACGGCATGGTAAAGGATGACCACCACCGCACCCGCGCCATCGTGGACAGCGACGGGCGGGAAATCGCCATCAACATGAACCGCGGCACCTTCACCTTTATCACCGCCATTCAGGACGAAACGCACCGCTTTGCCAACGCCTACCGCAAGCAGCAGATGAAGCAGAAAAGCTACTCCTCCACCCTGACCGAGGTGCCGGGCGTAGGCCCCAAAACAGCCAAAGCCCTGCTGGCGCAGTTCAAGAGCGTGGGCGCGGTGAAGGAAGCCACCCCCGACCAGCTGGAAAACACCCCCGGTGTGGGCAAACAGCTGGCGCAGACCATCTACGAGTATTTTCATCAGGCATAAACACAAAACCGCCCCTCTTCGCTGGCGCAAAGCCATGGAAGAGGGGCGCTTTCTGTTATGCGGGGCGTTGTTCGTCAACGTTCAGATAAATCAGCCCTTTGGCGTAAAGATTCAGGATGCCGTTGGAACCGGAAGAGGTATAGCGTTTATCATATTCCTTATTGCCGATGCGTACAACGTTATCCGTGCGGGCATCGGTCGTGTAGTCGGCGGGGTCGCCATCCAGATGCAGCTGGATGCAGCGGGTCGCGGTGATGTTGGCGTATTCCGCAACGGAAAGGTGATCGATCACGCATCCCCCAGCAGGAAGCTCGACCAGCAGGTCGCGGGTCACGGTCAGGTCTTCGGCACGCAGACCGCCATTGGTCAGCGCAACATTCAGCGTTTTCAGCTGCATGGGCGCAAGGCGGACATCGCCGGTCTCCAAGCTGATGAGCAGCCGGGTGAGGGCGTCTGCCGGAATGGTGACGGTGAGCATGGCTTCCGGGGCATTCTCGGCTACCTGCCAGTTTTCCGGCATTTCAAAGGTCAGGGTAGTGCGGCCATCCCCGCCGGTGGTGCGCAGAACGGGTGAATGGGGGAAGTTGTCGAACTGGAAGGTGGCGTATTTGTCCGAGGTGAGGGACGGGTCGGTGACAAAGGTCACAGAGCCGTAGTTCAGGCTGAGCTTCAGTTCCTGATCCAGCTTTTCCAGCGGGATCTGTAGGGTGCTTTCCCCAAGGTCATCAGCAGGAATGGTGAGGGGCACGGTATCGGCCGGGACAGCGAGGTAGCTGCTGCTGGCATCCTCCGGGACAGAACTGCTGTCTGCTGCCGAGGACGCAGGCTCGACCGGCTGTACGGGGGTAGCTTTGGAGTGCTGGAAGAAAAAGCAGGCCAGCACCAGCACCGCCAGCCCGCCGCCCAGCACCATGCGCCAGCGGGAACGCGGGGCAGGGGATGCCGGGGCGGCAGAACTGCCTGCCGGGGTCTGCTCGTCCAGAATTTTGCGGGCGACCTCCTCCGGGCTGCCCAGCTCCGCAATGGCGCGGGCTTCGTTCTCCGGCCCGGCGGCATCCAGATAATCTTCGTAATAACTCAAAGCGTCCTTGCGCTCGGACTCCGGCAAGGGAGCCAGAAGCTGCTCCAGCGCAGCAAGAAATGCAGTACGGGTCATAGATCATTCCACCTCTCTGAAAAATGTGTCAATGGAAGAACGGTAGCGGCTCCACTCCTGCGCGTAGGCGGCAAGCTGCGCCCGCCCGGCGGAGGTGATCTGATAATAGCGGCGGTTGCGGCCATTGAAGGGCGCATCGTAGACCGTGAGCAGCTGATCTTTCTGCAACCGGCGCAGCACCGGGTACAGGGTGGATTCGCTCAGTTCCAGCGTGTGGGTGACCTGTTGGGTGATCTTGTAGCCGTAGGTACCTTCCGGCTCCTGCGCCACCACGGACAGCACAATGGCGTCCAGCAGCGCGGCACTGATGGGAAAACTCATGCAGGAACAGCCTCCTTTCGATATGGTGTGTTTCTATAATATTATATATCATATAATATTGCATAAGTCAATAGGAAATTTACCCCTTCAGCCGCCTGCGGCGTCAGCTCCCCCAAGGGGGCGCCTTTGGCATGGCGGTACAGTTTCTGGTGCAAGCGCAAAGTTTCCGGTTTCGCCAGAGGGAGTTCGTTCCTAACAAAAAAGCTCCCCCTTTCGGGGGAGCTGGATGCGAACGAAGTGAGCAGACTGAGAGGGTCGAGCTTCTCAGTTTTCAGAAGAGATATCCTGTCCGAAGTACTTTTCGCTCAGGGTCTTTAAGGTGCCGTCGGCGCGCAGTTCCTCAATGGCGGTGTTCAGCGCGTCCAGATAGGCGGTGTCCTCGCTCTTGAGCACCGGGATGGCCACATGAGAGGCCTCGGCGGTCTGTGCCACCAGCTTGAAGTCTGCGTCCGGGTGGACATTCAGGTAGTCGTAGAAGGAAACATCTGCGTTCAAGGTGGCATCAATGCGGCCTGCGGTCAGCAGCTGGATGGTTTCCTCCAGCGTGTCGATGCCCTGCACGGTAGCGCCGTAACTCTCGGCCAGCTCCATGTAAGTAGAAGCCAGACTGTTGGCGGTGGTCTTGCCCTTCAGGTCCTCAAAATTGGTAATGTCAGTATTGTCCTTGCGTACAGCCAGCGCAGTGTGGATGTAGCCGTAGGGGGTGGTGAAAGCGTAGGTCTTGGCGCGCTCCTCGGTCACTTCCACGCCGTTGCACACCATGTCGTAGCGGCCGGCATCCAGACCGGCAAACAGGCTGTCCCAGTCGCTCTCCACATACTCCGGCTCTACGCCCAGCTTTTCGGCAATGGCGCGGGATACCTCCACGTCATAGCCCACCAGCGTGTCGGAGGAATCGTGGTAGCTCCAGGGCTGCCATGCGCCTTCCAGCGCCACCACCAGCTTGCCGCTCTTCTGGATGCTGTCCAGCTTATTCAGCGGTGCGGGACCGGCGGTACTGGAGGCAGTGTCCTTGGAGGAGCAGCCGGTCAGGCCCAGCACCCCGGCGGCAGCCATAACGCCCATCAGAGAAATAAAGGTTCTGCGTTTCATAAGTAAAAATTCCTTTCTGTCGTAAAAAATGCAAAAAGAGAAGTGGTTTTATTCCGTATGGGCGATCCTGCGCAGGAAAGCCCGGGTGCGCTCCTCCTTGGGGGATGCAAAGAACTGCTGAGAGGGGGCCTGCTCCACCACCACGCCGTTTTCCATGAATACGGTCTTGGAGGAAACGTTGCGGGCAAAGCCCATCTCGTGGGTGACCACCAGCATGGTCATGCCCTCCTCGGCCAGCTGCCGCATCACGCTGAGCACCTCGCCGGTCAGCTCCGGGTCAAGGGCGCTGGTGGGCTCGTCAAAATAGATGATCTCCGGGTCGGCGGCAAGGGCGCGGGCAATCGCCACCCGCTGCTGCTGCCCGCCGGAAAGCTGGCGGGGGTAGTAGTCGGCACGGTCGGCAAGCCCTACCTTGGCAAGCATCTTCATGCCGATCTCATCCGCCTGCTCCTTGGGCAGCTTCCGCGCCACAATGAGCCCCTCGGTCACGTTCTGCAGGGCGGTCTTGTTGCGGAACAGGTTGTAGTTCTGGAACACAAAGGCGGTCTTTTTGCGCAGCCGGGCAATGTCGGCGCGGCTGGCATGGGCAAGGTCGAAGCTTTCGCCGTCAAATACCAGCTGCCCGGCATCGGCGGTTTCCAGAAAGTTCAAACAGCGCAGCAGGGTGGTCTTGCCGGAGCCGGACGGCCCAAGAATCGCCACCACATCGCCCTTTTCCACGGTCAGGTCTACCCCGCGCAGCACGGGCAGCTCGCTGATGACCTTCCGCGCACCGGGGCGGTGGAAAAAGCCGGGCTTTGCGTAGGTGCGGAAGGTTTTTTGCACATTGCGGATCTCAAGCATAGCCATAGGTGCGCACCTCCCTTTTTACTGAAAGCCGCGGGCGTTGAGCTGACGTTCCAGCAGCGCCTGCAGCTTGGTGATGACGGTACAGAACAGCAGATACACCACAGCCACCTCGCAGTAGATGGGCAGGAAGATGTAGGTGCGGGCGGCTACCCGCTGCCCGGCCATGAACAGCTCTGCCACCGTGATATTGGACGCCAGCGAGGTGTCCTTGATCATACCGATGAGGGAGTTGGACAGCGCGGGCACGGCGGTGCGCAGCGCCTGCGGCAGCACAATGCGGCGCATGATCTGCCACCAGCTCATGCCCACGCAGTAACCGGCTTCCAGCTGCCCCTGCGGCACGCTTTCCAGCGCGCCGCGCATGGTCTCGGCGCAGTAGGCACCCTCGTTGAAGGCAAAGGCGATGACTGCCGCCGGAAAGGCGTTCAGCATGATGCCCAGGCTGGGCAGACCGTAAAAGATGATGAACAGCTGCACCAGCAGGGGGGTGCCCCGGATGACCCAGATGTAGAACCGGGCGATCTGCCGCAGCACCGGCACATTGGCGTACTGCACCAGCGCCACCGCCACTGCGATGAGCATGGCAAAAAAGAAGGAGAGAAGGGTCAGCGGAATGGTCATGGTCAGGCCTGCCGTCAGGATGCGGGGCAGCGCCTCCACCAGCACGCTGACCGTGCGGTTGGATAAAAGTGCTTCAAACATCGTTTTTTCCTCAAAGCCAAAAAGTGCACAAGCCGGCAAAGCTTTTGCCGACTAAAGCAGTATATACCTTAAAGTAGGGTCTAAGTCAAGAGACTGAATCACCAATCCCTACAAAACCTACCAGAATACTATAATAGCATGAAATGCCCCGCAGCGCAAACGGTTTGCACAAAACGTGTGATGTGACCGAAAAATGGCATAAACTTGTTAAATATTTGTGCAATGCGGCAGATGCTTGACGCTGTGGGTGCTTTCGTGTACAATGGTCATAGTAGTGCGCAGGCGCGGGGCAACGGCCCGGCGCGGCGCAAATCCACCGGCAGGAGCTCCTGCCCGGTGCAGACACGGAGGATACGAACGTGAAAAAGTTTAGTATTGGTGTTCTGGGTGCAGGTACCTGGGGCATGGCTCTGGCACGGATGCTGACCGTCAGCGGCAACGATGTGCAGGTGTGGTCGGCTATTGAAGCCGAGGTGGACAACCTTTCCACCACCCGGGTGCACCCCAATCTGCCGGGGATGGTCATCCCGCAGGAACTGCGGTTTACCAAAAGCATAGAGGAAGTGTGCACCGGCAAGGACGTGCTGCTGTTTGCAGTGCCGTCGGTGTTCGTGCGCTCCACGGCAGCCAAGGCGCGGCCTTATATCCGCTCCGGCCAGATCATTGTGGACGTGGCAAAAGGCATTGAGCCCGATACCTTATATACCATGACCGAGATCCTTGCCGATGAGCTGAGCCACGAGAACGGCCCCCGTGCGGTGCGTCTGGTGGCGCTCAGCGGCCCCACCCACGCCGAGGAGGTGGCGCTGGATCTGCCCACCACCATCGTTTCCGCCAGCCCGGATCTGGAAGCTGCCGAGGTGGTGCAGGAGGTGTTCAGCAACACCTGTATGCGCGTGTACACCAACACTGATATCAAGGGCGTGGAGCTGAGCGGTGCCATGAAGAACGTTATCGCGCTGGGCGTTGGCATCTCCACCGGCCTTGGCTACGGCGATAACGCCCGCGCCGCCCTGATCACCCGCGGCATTGCCGAGATCGCCCGGCTGGGCGTGGCCATGGGCTGCAATGTCCAGACCTTTGCGGGTCTGGCCGGTATCGGCGACCTGATCGTTACCGCCACCAGTATGCACAGCCGCAACAACCGCGCCGGTATCCTGATCGGCAAGGGCGAAAGCCCGGAGCAGGCCGTGAAGGAGGTAGGCATGGTGGTGGAGGGCATCAACGCCCTGCCCGCCGCCATGGAACTGGCGGAGAAGTACCATGTGGAAATGCCCATCGCCCAGACGGTGAACGCCATCGTCAAGGAGGGCATGAGCGCCAGCGATGCGCTACGCAACCTGATGTCCCGCGACCGCAAGAGCGAGATGCCGCAGGGCTATGAGAGTGTGTGAACCTGAATGATTAGAAAGGGACTTCCTGAAATGCCTGCGGGCATTTCAGGAGGTCCCTTTTCTGTTTGGGGGAGCGGCGGGAAGTGCAGCAAAATTATTAAAACTTTTTACAGAAAACAGACACAAAAGGGTAGAAGGTCGGCAAACTTTCTGCTATACTGAAAACGATAGGATTATTGGTCAGTGCAGCCGGAACAGGGCGGCGGGCGCTGGCACTGCAAGAAGGAGGAATGAGAGATGCCCTCTACCTACGCACACCGCCGCTTTGGCGCAAATGTGCTGGATCATCTGCCTGCGCCGCTGCGGGAAAAGCTGGAAGCGCACCGGGAGCTGTACGATATCGGCCTGCACGGGCCGGATCTGCTGTTCTACTACCATGCAGAAAAGTCCACCCCGGTCGCCGCGCTGGGCAACGCCATGCACGACGAGCCGGGCAGAACGTTTTTTGACCGGGCACGGCGGGTGGTGCACGAGGAAGCCGACCGCGAGGCTGCGCTGGCCTACGCGCTGGGCTTTGTGTGTCATTTTGCGCTGGACAGCACCTGCCACCCCTTTGTGGAGCAGTTTACCCGGGAGAGCGGTGTGACCCACTGCGAGATCGAGACCGAGTTCGACAATATGCTGCTGCGCCGGGACGGCTATGACCCGCTGACCTTCTTTACCGCCAGCCATATCCACCCCAGCGCGGAAAACGCCCGGGTCATTGCGCCGTTCTACAGGGATATCTCGGAGCAGACCGCGCTGGAAGCCATGAAGGGGATGATCACGGTGCATAAGGTGCTGCAGGCTTCGAACCCGGTCAAGCGCTGGGTGGTGCTGACCGGCATGAAGATGCTGGGCAAGTATGATGGGATGCACGGCCTTGTGGCAAACCCGCAGCCGAACCCGCAGTGCACCGAGAGCAACCGCAAGCTGGACGCGCTGTACGCCAAGGCGCTGCCGCTGGCAGAGCGGCTGATTTTAGAGTATGTGGCAAAGCTGGATACGGACGAGCCGCTGGATGCCGCCTACGACCACACCTTTGGGGAATTTTAAAAACGCGCCGCCCGGCGGTGCAAGGGGAAAAGGGAAAACACGATGAAAACTGAAAAATTCAAGGTGACACCGCTGGAGCGGGCATGGATCTTATACGACGTGGGCAACTCGGCCTTTGTGCTGATGATCGCCACGCTGGTGCCCATCTTCTTCAATGCACTGGCCGAGGCCGGTGGGGTGAGCAAGGTGGACTATCTGGCCTACTGGGGCTATGCAAGCTCCATCGTCACGGTGGTCACCGCCATTCTGGGCCCCATTCTGGGCACGCTGGCCGACACCAAGGGCTTTAAAAAGCCCATCTTCATGCTCTGCCTTTTTGTGGGCGTCATCGGCTGCTGCGCCATGGGTCTGGCGGGCACATGGCTGGCCTTTCTGGTCATTTTTATCATTGCCAAGATCGGCTACTCCGGCAGTCTGGTGTTCTACGACTCCATGCTGGGCGATGTGACCACCCCGGAGCGGATGGACATGGTGTCCTCCCGCGGGTACGCGTGGGGCTATATCGGCAGCTGCGTGCCCTTTGTGGTCTGTCTGGCGCTGGTGCTGGGCAGCAGTGCAGTGGGGCTCAGCCAGATGACTGCTTTGTCCATCGCGCTGATCATTACCGCCGTGTGGTGGCTGGTGGTCACCCTGCCGCTGCTGAAAAAGTACCGCCAGATCAACTATGTGGAGGTGGAACAGCACGCCATCCGCCAGAGCTTTGTGCGCATTGGGCAGACTTTGAAGCACCTGCCGCAGGACAAGCAGGTGTTCTGGTTCCTGCTGGCTTTCTTCTGCTATATCGACGGTGTGTATACCATCATTGACATGGCCACCGCCTACGGCACGGCATTGGGTCTGGACACCACCGGCCTGCTGCTGGCGCTGCTGGTCACCCAGATCGTGGCTTTCCCCTCGGCGCTGATCTTCGGCCGCCTGAGCCAGAAATATGAATCCAAGATCCTGATCCCGGTGTGCATCGCGGCCTATACCGGCATTGCCGTCTTTGCCTTCTTCCTGAAGAGCCAGTGGCAGTTCTGGGTGCTGGCTGTTGTGGTGGGGATGTTCCAGGGCGGTGTGCAGGCGCTGAGCCGCAGCCACTTTGCCAAGATCATCCCGCAGGAAAAATCCGGCGAATACTTTGGCCTGTTCGATATCTGCGGCAAGGGCGCTTCCTTCCTTGGCACCATGATCGTCAGCGTGGGTAGCCAGCTGACCGGCAGCGCCAACGTGGGCGTTGGCTCCATTGCCATCCTGTTTGTCATCGGCTTTGTGCTGTTCGGTATTTCTACCCGGACGGAAGAGACGAAACGGGTCTGAGCCTTCGCGGTGAAACGCTCTTTATAACGGTACAAAGGACTGCTGCACGGCATCTGGTGCAGCGGTCCTTTTTTGCTGCAGGCGGCACAAAATAGAAGCTTTTTCGGAAAAAATAAAAACAGGTGATTGATTTTCACCTTTGACTTGCTTATAATTGAAGAAAAATCATCTGCTGCACGGCGGCGGCAGAGAGAATGCGGGGTGCAAACATTGAAACACAAAGGAATTGCGGTGCTGCTGACGGGAATTATGCTGGCGGCGCTGCTGCTGGCGGGCTGCACGTCTGCCGACACTGCCCGGCGGATGCGCATGGGCGTAGCCGGAGAGGGCGGCGTATACCACGCCTTTGGCGAGGGCTTTGCGGCGCTGGAAAATGACAGCGGGAATGGCGCTGTGGAACTGAAGAATACCGCCGGGTCTGCGGCAAACCTGCGTCTGCTGATGGGGGATTACCTGCAGTTGGCGGTGGCACAGGCAGACCTTGTGCAGGATGCCTACGAGCAGAGCGGCATTTTTCAGGATGAGGAGATGGAAAACAAATTCTGTGCGGTCGCTGCACTGTATACCGAGGCCTGTCAGGTGATCGTGCGGGCGGATTCTGATATCCAGTCCGTAGAAGAATTGCAGGGTAAAACGGTGAGTATCGGTGCAGAGGAGTCCGGTTCGGAGCAGAACGCATGGCAGATCCTGTCTGCCTACGGTCTGAACGAAAAACTGGTAGAGACCATCAACCTGAATTACGAGGATGCCGCTGCGCAGCTGAAAGCTGGCAGGATCGATGCCATGTTCATCACGGCCGGTGCGCCCAGTGCGGTGGTGACCGCGCTGGCGGAGGACTGCGGCATCCGGCTGCTGTGTGTGGACGGTGCGGCTGCAAAGCGTCTGCAGGACAGCTGCAGCAGCTACAGCGTGTGCACCATTCCGGCGGGCACTTACCCCGGACAGGAAGAGGAAGTGCAGACGGTAGGCGTAAAAGCGGTGCTGCTGGCCAGCGCGGCGCTGCCGGAAAAGCAGGTGGAGCAGCTGACAAAGCTGTTGTTCGACGGGCGCGAAAACCTGAGCACGCAGCTGGGTATCCGGCTGGATACCGAAGCCGAAGCGACCGAGGGCGTGGGCATCCCGTTCCACAAGGGAGCTGCCGCCTACTATAAGACGGCAGACATCACGGTGGCATCCTGAATGCTGCCGGGAAACAGAGGGAAAGAAAGACGATATGAAAATAGAACTGGATATGTATCAGACACTGGCACTTTCGGTGCTGGTGCTGCTGCTGGGCAAATTTTTGCGGGAGCGGGTGCGGGTGCTGGAAAAATTCTGCATCCCGGCTCCGGTCATCGGCGGCGTGCTGTTCGCCATTTTTACCTGTGTGTGCTACGTTACCGGCGTGGCAGAATTCGCCTTTGACGACATCCTCAAGGAGGTCTGCATGGTGATGTTCTTCACCTCAGTAGGCTTTCAGGCAAACCTGAAGGTGCTGAAAAGCGGCGGCAGGGCGATGATCGTATTTCTGGGCGTGGTCATTGTGCTGATCGTCAGCCAGAACTTTATTGCAGTGGGGCTGGCAAGCCTGCTGCAGGTGGACCCGCTGGTGGGGCTGTGCACCGGCTCCATTCCCATGGTGGGCGGCCACGGCACGGCGGGTGCCTTCGGCCCGGTGCTGGAGGATTTTGGCATCCGGGGCGCAACCACCCTGTGCACCGCCGCCGCCACCTATGGACTGATCGCGGGCAGCATGATGGGCGGTCCTATCGGCAAAATGCTTATTGAGCGGCACCATCTGCTGGACACTGCGGTGACAGAGGATGACAGCCTGCTGGTGGAGGAGGAGATCAAGCACGAGCGGCACAGTATGTACCCTGCGGCCAGCTTTCAGCTGATCCTTGCCATGGGCATCGGCACAGTGCTTTCCAAGCTGCTGTCCCTGACCGGGATGACCTTCCCCATCTATATCGGTGCTATGATCGCGGCGGCCATCATCCGCAACGTGGGCGAGTACGGCGGCGGCTACACCGTATATATGGGCGAGATCAACGATATCGGCGGTATCTGCCTGTCGCTGTTCTTAGGCATGGCAATGATCACCCTGAAGATCTGGCAGCTGGCAGAGCTGGCGCTGCCGCTGGTCATCCTGCTGGCAGGGCAGACGCTGTTCATGATCGTGTATGTCATTGTGGTGGCGTATAACGTGATGGGAAGGGACTACGATGCGGCGGTCATCGTTTCGGGTCTGTGCGGCTTCGGCATGGGTGCTACTCCCAATGCCATGGCCAATATGCAGGCTGTGTGCGACAGGTATGCACCTTCCGTCAAGGCATATCTGCTGATCCCGCTGGTGGGCAGCCTGTTTGCGGACTTCCTGAACAGTCTGGTCATTACGGTATTTATCAACTTTATCTGAGACGTCCGGTGTGCGCACGGAGGGAGAAAATCCTCCGTGCCGGAAAGGAGAAAAAGGCTATGGCCATCCATCAGCGGCTGAAAAACTGGTTCCGGCAGAAGAGCCGGAGCAGAAAGAACGGACAGGAAGAAACGGTGGCAGTGCCGGAGGTGCACACCGGCAAGGTGCGGCACGAAGCGGCGGACAGCACCCCGGAGGCAGACTGTCCCATCCATTACGACAATGTAGCCATCCCGGAGATCCATATTCATTCGCGGAAAAAATAAGGATACAAGAGCGCACAACAGCCGGGCCTGCGGGTCAGGCTGTTGTGCTTTTTTGCGCTTTCTCCTCCCCAACAAAAACACCCCCTGCAGTCTGTACGGGCAGACCGCAGGGGGGCTTGGCTTTTTTAGACGCTCAGGGAATTAAAGGCACACGTACTTGAGGATGAACAGCACGGTGAGCACATACATCAGCGGGCTGATCTTCTTCTCCTTGGCCTTGCCGGTGACCACGTTGATGATGGTCCAGGAGATGATGCCGATGGCGATACCCTCGGAGATGCTGTAAGCAGTGGGCATAGCCAGAATGGTCAGGAAGGCGGGGATGCCCTCGCTGGGATCGTTGAAGTCGATCTTGACGGCAGAGCCCATCATGTAGAAGCCCACGATGATCAGAGCCGGAGCGGTAGCAAAGCTGGGGATGGTGAGGAACAGCGGGCTGAAGATGGTAGCCAGCAGGAACAGCACGCCGGTGGTCATAGCGGTCAGACCGGTGCGGCCGCCCTCGGTAACGCCGGAGGCGCTCTCCACGAAGGTGGTGGTGGTGGAAGTGCCCAGCACAGCGCCCACGCAGGTGCCGATGGAGTCTGCCATCAGTGCGCCCTTGATGTTGGGCAGACGGCCGTCCTCGTCCAGCATATCAGCCTTGGAGGCCACGCCGATCAGGGTGCCCAGCGTGTCGAACAGGTCCACGAACAGGAAAGAGAACATCACGGCGAAGAAGTTCAGCAGGCCGACACCGGAGAAGTCGGTCTTGAACACCTGACCAAAGGTCTCGCCCAATGCCGAAAAGTCGAAGCTGACAAAGGCGGTGGGGATGACGGAGTACATACCGGCTTCCACATCGGGGACGTAGATACCGGTCAGCTCGCACACGATGCCCAGCAGCCAGGTGATCAGGATGCCGTACAGGATGCCGCCCTTGACCTTTTTGACCAGCAGGATGGCGGTGATGACCACGCCCAGCAGAGCCAGAATAGCGCCCACGCCCACGCTGTGGAAGGTTGCGCCCTTGAAGTGCTGGTAGGTGACCAGCGTAGAATCGCTGTTGACGATCAGCTTGGCGTTCTGCAGACCGACAAAGGCCACGAACAGGCCGATACCCACGCTGACGGCGCTCTTCAGGGTCATGGGAATGGCGTTGAAGATGCCCTCGCGTACATTGGTCAGGGACAGTGCGATGAAGATGACGCCCTCAACAAAGACTGCCATCAGCGCCAGCTGCCAGCTGTAGCCCATGGTCAGCACGACCGTGTAGGCAAAGTAGGCGTTCAGGCCCATGCCGGGAGCCAGTGCAAAGGGGTAGTTGGCCAGCACAGCCATCAGTGCGGTGGCAATGAAAGATGCCAGCGCGGTGGCGATCAGCACAGCCTTGGAATCCATGCCCGCTGCGGACAGGATGTTGGGGTTGACGGCAAGGATGTAAGCCATGGTCATGAAGGTGGTGATACCAGCCATGATCTCGGTCTTTACATCGGTGTGGTTTTCTTTCAGGTGAAAGAACTTTTCTAACATGAGAAACCTCCTGCTTCCAATAAAACACTCCGCCGGTTGCGGACGGCGGAGAAAGAACAGTTTCCATTCTATCAGCTGAAAACGTTTTTGTCCACATCAGAAACACATAAATTTCGCAATTTGTTCAAATTTTCTTAAATAAGTATGACTTATATGACAAAAAATCTGGCATTTTTTAGTAATTTGGACGGAATGCGGGCAATTTGTGCAGAAAAAGTGTGTGTGGGAAAAAGTAGTTCCGAAACACCCGCAGGGTGTTTCGGAACTACAAATAAAATATTTTTTACAAATGACCGGCGCTTACAGCGTCTCTACCCGGTCGAACAGATCCTTTGCCGCTTCCACGGCGTCTTTGCTGCCAAAAGCGACCCGCACGCCGCCGGACAACGCGTCAGACAGGGCAGCGGCCTGTGCTTTGAGCAGGGCGGCGTCCACGCTGCACAGCGCCTTGCGGTCGGCGGTGCGCATCTCGTCCGTGATGCCGCAGAAGTACCGGTGGTCCAGTTCCCGGGCGGCGGCACGCGCCTTGCGGGGCGTATCCAGCTTGGCAGCAGTGCCCACGATGAACTCGTCCAGGTCCCGGGCGGTGTAGTCCCGGGCGGCAAGGGCGGCAGGGGCGGCGGCAAAGGTATCGTAGCTTTCCCGCAGGTGGGGATCCCGGTAGGTGTACAAAAACTCGATGCCGTCGGCACAGAGCATTCCGGTGCCGTAGGCACCGCCTACCTCCCGGATGGTGTGCCACAGGTACTCGTAGCTCATCACCCGCGCCAGCACCCGGCGGCGGCTGTCCCGGGGCATGGGCCAAGCCAGCACATCGTAGTTCACGCCGCCGTCAATGATAAAGGCTTCGTTCACCGGGGGCGTCAGGGGCTGGGTGTAGGGCTGCGCCGGGGTGCGCCGGGCAGCGGCAAAGCGGCTTTCCGGCAGCAGGGTGCGCAGCTTTTCCAGTGCGTCCTCGGTGCCGTGCAGGCTGACGGTCAGGGCAGCGTTTTGCAGCACCCGGCTGCGCACAGCATCCAGCTTTGCGCCCAGTGCCGCCCAGTCGGCCTTTTCCAGCAGACCGCACAGGAAGTGATAATAGCTCACGCCGGTGCAGGCTTCGTCCGCAGCGCCCTCTACATAATAATGGGCGCGGGCACGGGTGGAAGCGAACTCGTTGCCCTGCTGGATGAACAGCTGCTCCATGCGCAGCTTCAGCTGACTGACCACCCGGGCATAGGCGGCTTCGGCGGCAGCGCCGGTAAGGACGGTGTCGTACAGCCACTCGCCGCCGATCTCCACCGCCTTTTCCAAGCTGCGCTCCAGCAGGCTCAGGCAGAGGGAAAGCTTCGCATGGCAGGGACTGCCCTCCTGCCGCCCTGTCCAGAGATCCAGCTGGGCGCGGCTGTCGCCCAGCCATGTGCTGCGCAGGGTGTTCAGCTGCTGGGCGGTGTGGGCGGGGGTGTCCAGCTCGTCCAGTACATCGGTGAGCAGGTTCAGATATTGCAGTTCCTCCGGGGTGATGCTGCCCAGATCATAGTAGAAATTCAGGTACAAGCTGCCGGCAGAGGGGTGACGCAGCAGGGTGGCACCGGCCAGCTGTTCGGCGCTGCCCTGCGGGGCGGTATCGCCCGCGCCAAGGTCGGCGGCGGTGAGGGGGTGCTCCAGCACCAGCTTGCCATCGGTGCGTGCCGGGGCGGCGGCTTCCCCGGTTTTGGGTGCGGTGGGAATTTGCACCACCTGCACCGGGGCGGGGGCAAACAGCTCCCGCAGCAGGGTGTCGAACCAGCCCTCTTCCAGCTTATTGCGCAGGGCGGCGAAGAGCTTGTCCGTGTGCAGCAGCAGGGCGGCATCGCCGGTATGCAGCCAGCCGGTGGCGGCGTTGATGGCGTCCAGCACACCGTCCGGCAGGCTGCCCGGGCGCTCCAGCGAAGCAAACTCGGCCTCGTTCAAAGCGGCCAGCAGCAGGTCGTGAGGAATGCCGGTCTTTAGCAGCTCGTCCACGGTCTTGCGCACAGCGGGGGCAAACTTGCGGGCAGAATCCACCGTAGCACCGCGCAGCAGCAGCTCCAAGGTGGGCTGCAGGGTGCTGTCGTCAAAGCCGATGTCGATATCTGCGCCCAGCTGCTCGGCCAGCAGCGCGGCCTTGAGGGGGGAGCTGTTAGTGCTCAGCAGCGCACCCAGCAGAATCTCCACACCCAGCTGCCGCTCCCGGTCGGCAAAGGCGCCGGTGTACCATGCCAGTGCGCACTGCACCTCGTCCGGCTTGGGCTGGTCGGTGTAGTAGGGCAGCTCCACGAATGCGCCGGGCTGCTCGTCCTGCATGGTCAGGCGGGGACGGGCAGCGGCCTTGGGCATCTTGGACAAGTAGTCCTGATCCAGCCGCGCCAGCTTGTCGGCCATATCCATCTTGCCGTACAGGGTGATGCAGCAGTTGTCGGCGCTGTAATGGCGGCGGTACACCCGCTGGTATTTCTCGTAGGTCAGGGCGGGGATGGACGCCGGGTCGCCGCCGGACACAAAGCCGTAGGCGGTATCCGGGAACATCGCCCGTTGCAGGGCGTTTTGCAGCTGAGCATCCGGGGAAGCCAGTGCACCCTGCATTTCATTGTAGACCACACCGCTGACCGTGCCGTCCGCGTCCCGGTGCCAGCCCTCCTGCTCGAACACGGCAGAGTCCACCATGGCCAGCGGGCAGAACACCGCGTTCAGGTAGACATCCATCAGGTTGCAGAAATCGGTCTCGTTGGGGGTGGCAAAGGGGTAGACCGTCTTATCCGGGAAGGTCATCGCATTGAGGAAGGAAGCCATGCTGCTTTTGAGCAGCTGCACAAAGGGGGAACTGACCGGGTATTTTTCGCTGCCCGCCAGCACGGAGTGCTCCAGAATGTGGAACACGCCGGTGTCATCGGAGGGGAAGGTGCCGAAGCCGATACCGAAGGCCTTGTTGACGTCCTCATTTTCCACCAGCAGCACGGCTGCGCCGCTGACGTCATGGGTGAGCAGGGTCAAAGTACCGTGCTGCTCGGGGCAGTCCTCGGTGCGCAGGACGGTATAACCGGGATAGTGTGCCATTTTTATTCTCCTTTACGGGATATTTTTCACAGAGGATACACCTGCGGCTCAGCCGCCGAACAGGCCGAAAAAGCTGGTGTGGGTCACGCCCAGCACAAGGAAAAGAGCAATCAGGGCGAACAGCACGCCGATGATGATATCCATCTGGTGCACCGTGAGCGGAAATTTATCGTAAAGCTTTTCCTTGGGGTTTACAAAGTCCTTGTTGCCGTTGTCCAGCAGGCGCTTTTTGCCCTGCTCAAAATCGGCCTTCTGCGCCTGCAATTCAGCCTGCTGGCGGGCAAGTTCTGCCTCGCGGGCGGCCAGTGCGGCCTCGCGGCGTTCAAGCTCGGTCTGGGTATCCGGGGTGGGCTGTGCCATGGAAAGTCCCTCCTGTAAGCATAAGATGTTTTCCTTATGATACCACAAAAATGTGGACAAAAAAAGCACCCGCAGTGCAAAGACTGCGGGTGCAAAGGGGGATGATGAGGAGATTACTTCTTAGCCAGATACTTGCGGATATCAATGGCGACAGCCACGATAATGACAAGGCCCTGAACGATGTAGGTGTAGGAGGAGTTGACGTTCATGAACTGCAGAGCGACCTTCATCAGCTCAAAGACCAGAACGCCGACCAGAACGCCGGGAACAGTACCAACGCCGCCGGTGGTGGAAACACCGCCGATGGTGCAGGCTGCGATGGCGTCCAGCTCATAGCCCATTGCAGTGTTGACGGATGCGCCGCCGGACTTTGCAGCCAGCAGGCAGCCTGCCAGACCGAACATACAGGAGGCCAGGATGTAGATGCGGATCTTGGTAGCGTGCACGTTGACACCGGCCACCTCAGCAGCAGCTTCGTTGCCGCCGATGGCGTACATATACTTGCCGTGACGGGTCTTGTTGTACAGGAACCAGAAGCAGACAGCCACGATCAGAGCGATCCAGATCAGCACGGGGACCTTCAGGATGGTGTTGGAGGCCAGAGAGGTGAAGTTTTTGTTCAAAGAGCCGATGGGGGTACCGCCGGTGTACACAAGGCAGATACCGTAGACCACCTGCTGCATACCCAAGGTAGCAATGAAGGGCTGCACCTTCAAGTAGCTGACCACCAGTCCGTTGCACAGACCCACGATGGCGCAGATGGCAATGACCAGAATGAACACCACGGGGGTGGACAGGGTGGGCATATTGGGGTAGAACTTGCCGGAAGCGCCTTCGGTCTGCGCAAAAATGCAGGCAAGGCAGGCGGCAAAACCAGCCAGACGGCCAGCGGACAGGTCGTTACCGGTGGTGATCAGGCAGCCGGAAATGCCCAGCGCGATGATGTAGCGGATGGACACGTTCTTGAACAGGTTGATCATGTTGGTGCCGGAGAAGAAGTTGGGGTGAATGATGCCAACGATCAGAGTGATGGCCAGCATCATCATGATAATGGCGTTGTTGCTGAGCCACTTGCCCACAGCCTTGCCATTCAATTTTTTGGTAGCTTCCACGATAGACAGCCTCCTTAATTACTGATTTGCCGCAGCTGCGTCAGGTGCGGTCTCGAACTGGGTAGCCAGCGCCATGATGTTCTCCTGCGTGGCATCCTTACCGTTGATAAAGCCGGTGATACGGCCATCGCACATGACCATGACACGGTTGGACATACCGATGATCTCGCTCATTTCAGAGGAGATCATGATAATGCTCTTGCCCTGCTTGGCCAGATCGGCGATGATGCAGTAAATTTCATACTTTGCACCGACGTCGATGCCGCGGGTAGGCTCGTCCAGAATGAGCACATCGGGGTTGTTGGCAAGCCAGCGGGCGATCAGCACCTTCTGCTGGTTGCCGCCGGAAAGGCTCTTGATCTGGGTCTTGGGGCTGGGTACCTTGATGGCCATCTTTTCCTTGTTGGTAGCCACCAGATCGAGGATCTTTTTGTTGTCCAGCATGATGGGGCCCTTGCGCAGGGCGTCCAGAGAAGCGATGGAGATATTATCGGCAACGCTCAGCACGCCCAGAATGCCGGTAGCACGGCGGTCCTCGGTCAGCAGAGCAACGCTCTTCTGGATGGCATCGCGGGGCTGCTTGATGGTAACTTCCTCGCCCTTGATCCACACCTTACCGGAGGTATGGGCACGCAGGCCGAAGATGCCTTCCATCAGCTCGGTGCGCTGTGCGCCCACCAGACCGGCAACGCCCAGAATTTCGCCCTTTTTCAGCTCAAAGCTGCAATGGCGGAAGGAACGGGGATGGATGGAGGTGAAGTCCTCCACCTTCATCATGACCTCGTCCGAGGGCACGTTCTCCAGCGGGGGGAACAGGTTGGACAGCTCACGGCCGACCATCTTTGCAATGATCTCTTCCTTGGTCATGTTGGCAACGTCCCACTTGCCGATGTACTGGCCATCGCGCATGATGGTGACTTCGTCCGCAATCACCTTGATCTCGTCCATCTTGTGGCTGATGTAGACCAGAGCAACGCCCTGCTCCTTCAGATCCCGCATGATGCGGAACAGGCTCTCGACCTCGTTCGCGGTCAGAGAAGAGGTGGGCTCGTCCAAAATCAGCACCTTACAGTTGGCGGAAACGGCCTTGGCGATTTCCACCATCTGCATCTGGGCGATGCTCAAAGAGCCCAGCTTTGCATGGGGGTCGATGTCCAGCTTCAGTTTCTTCAGCAGTTCATCGGTATCTTTGTACATTTTGGCATGGTCCACAACAGTGACGATGCCGTATTTCTTGGTGGGGTAGCGTCCCAGCCAGATATTCTCGGCCACGGTACGGGCCGGAATGGGCTGCAGTTCCTGATGCACCATGGCGATGCCACGGTCCAGTGCATCCAGCGGGGTGGGGATGGTTACCTTCTGCCCCTCGTATTCGATCTCGCCCTCGTCCATCTTGTAAATGCCGAACATACATTTCATCAGAGTGGACTTACCGGCGCCGTTTTCGCCCATCAGAGCCATGACTTTGCCGGGACGGAGCTCCAGCTGTGCATGATCCAGGGCTTTGACACCGGGGAAGGTCTTGACCACGCCTTTCATTACCAGACGGTATTCTGACATTCCGCAAAAGCCTCCTTTTTGGTTGTTTACAGGCGGGCAGTTTTTTTTCTAAAATAAGGCGCGTGCGTGGAGACGTTTTCTCGCACGCACGCGCTTTTTAGCTTACATTCAAGCCGTTAAGGCCTGCTGCGCACCTTGCATTGGTTCCGGGAAACTTTAGTCTTCCTTCAGGTACTGAGAAGCGTTGTCCTTGGTGACCTTGACGTAGTCGACCCAGTAGTACTTCTCGACATCCTTGCCCTCAACGAACAGCTTGGTAGCCTCGGCAGCCTTGGTAGCCTGGCCCACGTCGTCGTTCAGAACGGTACCGGTCATGTTGCCGTCCACAACGTTCTGGACAGCCTCTACCAGAGCATCGACGCCGACCAAATAGATGTCCTTGCCGACGGTGCGGTTTGCCTGCTGGATGGACTGCAGAGCGCCCAGTGCCATTGCGTCGTTGTTGCAGAAGACGACTTCGATCTTATCGCCGTACTGAGACAGAGCGTTTGCAACGTCCTGCTGAGCGGTGGTCTGATCCCAGTTGTCCAGGTACTCGTACAGGCACTCGACTTCCTTGCCTTTATCGGTCAGAGCCTTGATGGAGTACTCGGTGCGGTACTGAGCGTCGATGTTCTCGGGGTCGCCCTTGCACATAATGTAGGTGATCTTGCCGTCACCGTTGATATCGCCCTGAGTCTCGGTCTCCAGGATCAGCTCGCCCTGATAAGTACCGGACTGACGTGCGTCAGCACCAACGTAGCAGCACTTGCCCTTGTAGGAATCCAGCACGCTCTCCTCGGGCTCACGGTTAATGAACACGATGGGGGTGCCGGAGGGAGAAACGGTGTCAACGATGGTCTGAGCGGAAGTGGTCTGGACAGGGTTGATGACCAGCACGTCCACGCCCTGCTGCAGGAAGGTGTTGATCTGCTCGGTCTGGGTGTTCTGGTCGTTCTTGCCGTCCATGATGGTGACGGAGTAGCCCATGTCCTTCAGGTAGCCTTCCAGATCGGAGCGGTACAGGGTCATGAAGTTATCAGCAAACTGATAGATGCAAACGCCGATGTTGGCGGAGCCGTTGGTAGCAGCGGCAGAAGCAGCGGTGGAAGAAGCAACGCTGGAAGCAGCGGTGCTGGTGGAGGAAGAGCCGCCGCAAGCGGTCATAGCAGCGGTAGCGCCCACAACAGCGGAAGCCTTCAGGAAGTCGCGACGAGAAATCATTTTCATAATAGTAATCTCCTTCATTTGTGTGTCACAGCATATTCACAGACGCATTTGTCGCATACGTCCGTAATCCCTGACAGTATTATACCCTTGTATGGGGGTGTTCCGCAAGAGAATAAGTTCACAAGATTGGTGCAAATGTTTTGTTACGTTTCTACAAAAGCGGACCAAAGGTTACAAAATCTTTTCACGAATTATCGCAATTTTTCATACCGTTGCAACCAACATACAAATATGATGCAGGTATGTAAAAAAACGCCCTTCAACATGACGGAATGTTGCATGGTTGCTAAAAAACCGCGAAAAGGGGCGATACATTTCTTGAAAGATATTTTCAGGGATACTACGCAGCGGAAAGAAAACGCCTTTTATACAGCCTTTCCTAGCGAGAAAAACAACACAGGTCGAGAAAAGCTCTGCTCCCCGGGTGGGGGTGGTGCTGCGACCTTGGGGTACGGCGCCGCTGTACCTTTATAGTGATAGGGCGTGCGGGACGCAGCGAACGTTTTTGTGGGAGGTGTCCGAAATACAAGCGGACGTTTTTTGCGTGCCGCACCAGCCGGGAAAATAAATCTGACGCAGCTGCGTTGTGCCTTGAAAATATAAAATATACTATCTGGATAATACTTACATGAAAATACCCGATGACCCCGCAAAAGTGCACACTGTCGGGTGCGGCGGGCGGGTGATATCCTGTGTACAGAGCCCGGGACACCGGACGAAAGGAGGAAGAACATCATGGGGCAGACAAAGCCCGCCGCCGGGCTGAAGAGCCTGAACCGCGCCGCCGATACCCTGAGCACCCTGCTGGCGCAGGAGGTGAAGGAGCTGAATGAGCGGCAGAAGGCCGCCCGGAGGGAAAACACCCCCGACCCCGGGATGATGAAGGGGCTGAAGGAGGCTACCGCCGTGCTCAAGGATCTGGCGGGCGTGGTAAAGACCCTGAACGATCAGGGCACAGAGTTGGAAGGAACGGAGTGCGGCGTGGTGCTGCTGCCGCCGGTGGAACAGGAGGAAAAGGCATGAGCAGGACTGAGCGTGCAGTCATCGTGTGGAAGCCGCAGCCCCGGCAGCTGGAATTTATGCGCAGACCGGAACCGGAAGCGCTGTACGGCGGCGCGGCGGGCGGCGGCAAGAGCGATGCACTGCTGATCGAAGCGCTGCGGCAGGTGCACATCCCGCATTACCGGGCGCTGATCCTGCGCAAGACCTACCCGCAGCTTTCCGACCTTGTGGATAAGAGCCAAATGTATTACCGCCGGGCTTTCCCGGAGGCGCAGTACAACGCCACCTCCCATGTATGGGTGTTTCCCAGCGGGGCAAAGATCTGGTTTGGCTCTATGCAGTACACCAAGGACCGCACCAACTATCAGGGCAAAGCCTACGATTTTATCGGCTTTGACGAGCTGACCCACTTTGAGTGGGACGAGTACAGCTACATGATGAGCCGCAACCGCCCCACCGGGCCGGGCACCCGGGTGTATATGCGTGCTACCACCAACCCCGGCGGCATCGGCCACGGCTGGGTGAAGGCGCGGTTCATCACCCCCGCCCCGCCCGGCACGCCCATTGTGGAAACGGTCACGGTGCGCCTGCCGGACGGCACCGACCAGCAGATGGAGCGGGCGCGGGTGTTCATCCCGTCCAGCGTGTTCGATAACCCTGCCCTGCTGGCCAACGACCCCGGGTATCTGGCAAGCCTTGCCAGCCTGCCGGAAGCCGAAAAGCAGGCGCTGCTCTACGGCAGCTGGGACAGCTTTTCCGGGCAGGTGTTCACCGAATGGCGCAACGACCCGGCGCACTATCAGGACCAGCGCTGGACCCACGTCATCGCGCCCTTTGCCATCCCCAAGCACTGGCCCATCTGGCGCGGGTACGACTTCGGCTTTTCCAAGCCCTTTTCGGTGGGGTGGTATGCGGTGGACGAGGAGGGGCGGCTGTACCGCATCAAGGAGCTGTACGGCTGCACCGGACGCCCCAACGAGGGGCTGCGCATCGACCCGGTGGAGCAGGCAAAGCGCATCCGGGAAGCCGAGCAGAACGACCCGCTGCTGCGGGGCAGGGTGATCCACGGGGTGGCAGACCCCGCCATCTTTGACGAGAGCCGGGGCGAGAGCATTGCGGCCATGATGGAGCGCAGTCCGCATTTTTTGCGCTGGCAGCCCGGGGACCACACCCGGCTGGCAGGTAAGATGCAGTTTCACTACCGACTGCGGTTCGCGCCGGACGGGCGGCCGATGCTGCAGGTGTTCAGCAGCTGCAAGCACTTCATCCGCACCCTGCCGAACCTTGTGTACGACGAGAGCAATGTGGAGGATATCGACACCCGGCAGGAGGATCACATCTACGACGAGTGCCGCTATGTGCTGATGGAGCATCCCATCAGCCCGCCCGAGGCTTCTGCCGCGCCGCCAAGGCCGGACGACCCGCTGGAGCTGCACCGGCAGGCACGGTTCTACCGCATCTGAAAAAACAGGACAGAAAGGAAAGATTATGGAAGATACAAGAGCAGAAGCCCTGCCCATCGGCGCGGCAGAGGCGGCGGCTGCGCTGCAGACGCTGCAGCGCTACAAGGCGGGCAAGGCGGCGCTGGACAAGCGCCTGATCGATAACGAACTGTGGTTCCGCATGGGACACTGGAAAAACTATCGCGACCCGCTGATGCCCGGCAAGGCGCAGCCCTCCAGCGGATGGCTGTTCAACAGCATCGCCAACAAGCACGCCGATGCCATGGACAACTACCCCGAGCCCATGGTACTGCCCCGGGCGGCAGACGATCAGGCCACGGCGCAGGCGCTTTCCAGCGTGCTGCCGGTGGTGCTGGAACAGGCAGATTACGAGCAGGTGTACAGCGATGTCTGGTGGCGCAAGCTCAAGCAGGGCACTGGCGTTACCGGCATCTTCTGGGACCCGGCGGCGCGCGGCGGGCTGGGCGACATTGCGGTGCGCAGCGTCAACCTGCTCATGCTCTACTGGGAGCCGGGCGTGCAGGATATTCAGGACTCGCCGGACTTGTTCCACCTCAGCCTTGAGGACACCGCCCGGCTGACCGCGCAGTATCCGCAGCTGGCAGGGCACGCCGCCGGTGTGGTGGACGTGCCCCGGTACATCCACGAGGACGGCCAGACCACCGCCAACAAGAGCGTGGTGGTGGACTGGTACTATAAGCGCCCGGACGAGAACGGCAAATTGCGGCTGCACTACTGCAAGCTGTGCAACGGGGTGGTGCTGTATGCCAGCCAGAACGACCCGGCGCTGGCGGCGCGCGGGCTGTACGACCACGGCAAGTACCCCTTTGTGTTCGACCCGCTGTTCGTGGAGGAGGATTCTCCCGCCGGGTTTGGCTACATCGACGTGATGAAGGACTGCCAGAACGCCATTGACCGGATGAACCACGCCATGGACGAGAACGTGTTGCTGGCCTCCCGCCAGCGGTATGTGCTCAGCGATACCGCCGGTGTGAACGAAGAGGAGCTTGCCGACCTGAGCCGGGACATCGTGCACGTTGTGGGCCGATTGAACGACGACAGCTTTCGTCCGCTGCAAACGGCGGGCTTGCAGGGCAACAGCCTGAGCTACCGCAACAGCCGCATTGAGGAGCTGAAGGAGATCAGCGGCAACCGCGACCTGACGCAGGGCGGCACCAGCGGCGGCGTGACCGCCGCCAGCGCCATCGCCGCCTTGCAGGAGGCAGGCAGCAAGCTGAGCCGGGATATGCTCAAGAGCGCCTACCGCGCCTTTGCAAGGCAGTGCTACCTTATCATTGAGCTGATGCGGCAGTTCTACGACGAGCAGCGGGTGTTCCGCATCACCGGGCAGCGCGGCGAGAGCGAGTTCGTGCCCTTCTCGGCGCAGGGGCTGCGCGCAAAGCCCATGCCCGCCGTGGGCGGGGTGGAGCTGGGCAGCCGGGAGCCTGTCTTTGACATCGTGGTCAGCGCCGCCAAAAAGAGCACCTTCAGCCGCCTGTCCCAGAACGAGACCGCCAAGGAGTGCTATAAGCTGGGCTTCTTTGACCCCGCCAACGCGGACGCTGCCCTTGCGGCGCTGGAAATGATGGACTTTGAAGGGGTGGAAAAGGTGCGCGCCCGGGTGCGGCAGAACGGCACGCTGGCGCAGCAGCTGGTACAGCTGCAAGGGCAGATGGCAAGACTGTCTGCCGCTCTTGCGCAGCAGCCCGGCGGCACCCAAGCGGCGCAGGACACTGCCGGTCTGACGGCACAGCTGCCGGTGGCGGCGGCTGCCCGCGCCATGAACTGGAACGGAAAGGAGGTGAAGTGAGATGATCAAGGTATGTTACAGCGAGCTGGACGGCCCCGAGGGGCTGAGCCTGCGGCTGGAAGCCGCCGGCCACGCGGGCTATGCGCCCGCCGGGCAGGACATCGTATGCGCTGGCGCAAGCACCCTGATGCAGGCACTGGTGTACCTGCTGGCAGGGGAGGAAAACGCCCGCAGCGATGCATGGGACGAGCCGGAAGGCCCGCGCCTTGCTGTGGCAGCGCAGGCACCGGTAGCGCCGTGGGTGCAGGGCGCGTTTGAACTGGCCAAGGCGGGCTTTACTCTGCTGGCAGAGCGCTACCCGGACAACCTGCGCTTTGCGGATGTGAGCCGCAGCGGACAGCAGAGCATGATGGACTTGCAGCTGTTTGCGGAAGGTGAAGCCGCCCCCGCATTGAGCCCGGAGCAGAGCCGACAGGCAGTGGCTGCGGGCACCCTGAAGCCGGAAGCCCCCGCCGCGCAGCCGGAGGTGCCGCAGCAGACCCCGGCAGAGCCGAAGCCGCAGCCGGAAAAGCCCGCACAGCCGGAGCGTCCGGTGCTGCCACCTCTGCCGATGCCGGTGGAAAACACGGTGCGCGGCCTGCACGCCCGCTGGGCGGCAGAGGAAGCCGCCATGCGCCGCAGCCAGCCGGGCTTTGACCTGAAAGCAGAGCTGAAGAACCCGGAGATGCGCCGTCTGATGCAGCTGCCCGGGATGCGGGTGCAGGACGCCTACCGCCTTGCCCACTACGAGGATGCCATGCGTACCACGGCACAGACCGTGGAGCAGGGGGTGGTGGAACGGGTGCAGCAGCGCGCCGCGCGTCCGCTGGAAAACGGCCTGCGCCCCGGTGCTGCGGCTTCGGTACGGCCGGACGTAGCCGCTATGACCCGCGCCCAGCGGGAAGCCTTGGAGCGCCGTGTGCTGCACGGTGCACAGATCGAACTTTAACCTGACAGGAGAAAGGAAAAAACATGATGAATTTCAACATCCAGCTGTTTGCGGACGCGCAGACCAACACCACCGGCACCATGTCGGTGGAGATGAAGACCTTTTACGAGAAGCGCCTGATCGATCAGGCAGAGCCGCGCCTTGTGCACGACCAGTTTGCGGATTACTACCCCGTGCCCCAGAACGGCGGCAAGACCATCGAATTCCGCAAGTACGACAGCCTGCCCAAGGCCAGCACCCCGCTGACCGAGGGCGTTACCCCCAACGGTCAGGCCCTGAACGTGACCAGCATCACCAGCGACCTGCACCAGTACGGCGGCTGGACCCCGCTGACCGATGTGCTGCAGATGACCGCCATCGACAACAACGTGGTGCAGGCTACCCGCGTGCTGGCAAGTCAGGCCGGCCGCACCATGGACAGCATCACCCGCGATGTGCTGGCGGGCGGCACCAATGTCATCTACGCCCCCAAGCTTGGCGCAGACGGTGCCGAGACCGCCGTTACCAGCCGCAAGGCGCTGGACAAGAGCTGCACCCTGACCCCGAAGCTGTTCTTTCAGGCGGCGGCGCAGCTGGGTGCAATGAACGCCGACCCCATCGGTGACAGCTACGTTGCCATCATCCACCCCTATGCGGCCTACGACCTCAAGACCTGCAAGGAGTTCATGGAGGTGCACAAGTACGCCGACCCCGACACCATGTTCCGCGGCGAGATCGGCAAGCTGGGCAACATCCGCTTTATCGAGACCAGCGAGGCCAAGATCTGGAAGGACGATACCTGTCCGGCGGGTCTGGCAGTGTTCGGCACGCTGGTGCTGGGTGCCCATGCCTATGGCGTGACCGAGCTGGAGGGCGGCGGCCTTGAGCACATCGTCAAGCAGCTGGGCTACGGCGACGACCCGCTGAACCAGCGCGCCTCTGTGGGCTGGAAGGGTATGCGTGCCGCTGAGCGTCTGGTGGAGCAGTACATGGTGCGCATCGAGAGCGTGTCCAGCTACTCGGCCACCGCTGCCGCCAACTAAGGAGGTGCCCATGGCTGAAAAGAACGTGCGCATCCGGCTGTTCAAGGACAACAGCCGCTACAAGGGCGATCTGTTCGTCAGCGTCAACGGTGTGAATTACAAGATCCGCCGGGGCGTGGAGGTGGAGGTGCCGCCCGCTGTGGCCGAGGTGCTGGAACACAGCCAGCGTCAGGACGAGCTGACCGCTGCCCGCATTGCTGCTGCGGAGAACGCGGCACAGTAAAATCTGTAAAATCAACGCTGCCCGGCTGGGAGAAATGCCCCCGGCCGGGCTTTTTATAAAAAGGATGTGATGAAGATGACAGTAGGAGAAGCTTTGGAGCGTGCCGAGCAGCTGCGCCCGAACTGCCGCATTGAAACCGAGACCCGGCTGCAATGGCTGCGGGAGACGGACGCCCTGCTGCGCACAAAGCTGTTTGACCGCAGCGCCGCCGGGGCGTTTGACGCGGTGGGCGCAGACCGTCCGTGGGAGCAGCCGGTGCAGGACGACCAGCCGCTGCTGGCGCCGCCGCCCTTTGATGCACTGTACCCGCACCTGTTGTGTGCGCAGATGGACGCCGCCTTGGGCGAGACCGACCGCTACGCCGGAGAGCAGGCGCAGTACAACGCCCTGTATGCGGAACTGGCGGTCTGGCTGCGGCAGAACTACCCGCCCCGCAGCCGGGCGCAGTGGCGCTGGTAAGGAGGTGGGAACATGGTACTGGCAGACAGAATGCGGCTTGCCAACACCCGGCAGCTGCTGCGGGCCTTTGGCGGCCTGAACGAGACCTACGGCTGCTCGGAAGCAGAGTACAGCGCCGGAGTAAACTTTTCTGCCCGGGATTTCCCCGCCCTGAGCACCCGCACCCCGCGCCGCAAACTGCGGGCGCTGACCGGGCTGAACGGGATGTACCACCTGAACGGTCTGCTGACGGTCTGCGGGCGGGATATCACCTATACCCCGGACGATGCCGCGGCCCCGGCGGTGACGAAGGCGGACGCCGTGACCGATGGCCGCAAGGCGCTGGTGGGCATCGGCACAAAAATTTTGATCTTCCCGGATAAGCTGGCCTTTGATACGGCAGACGGCAGCGTGACCGCACTGGGGGCGCTGTGGACGGCGGCGGACAAAAGCGTGACCTTTGCCCCCTGCGATGCCGCAGGCAAGACCTATCAGGTGGAAGCCTTTGGCAGGGACGAGCCCGCCGATCCGGCAGACGGACAGCTGTTTTTAAGGGTGGAGGATGCCGACCATCCGTGGCGGTACGACAGCACGCTGGAAATGTACAGCAAAAACTCCGGCAGCTGGGCGGCCATCCCGCTGGAATACTGCCGCATCACGGCGGCAGGGCTGGGCAAGCTGTTCCGGCAGTGGGACACCGTGACCGTGCAGGGCGCAGCTGCCGAGACTGCGGGGCAGAGCCCGGAGCTGAACGGAGATCAGATCGTGTATGACATGGGCGAGGACTGGCTGCGGGTGCGCTGCACCCCGCAGGGCGAGTATTTTTACGGCACACTGGTGCAGAACGCCGCCGCCGCGCAGTGGCAGAGCATGGACGGCAAGCAGCACCGCAGTGTGGATGCCGCACAGACGGTATCCATGGAGCGCCGGGTGCCGGAACTGGATTTTGTGACCGAGTGCGACAACCGGGTGTGGGGCTGCAACAGCAGGGAGAACGTTATCTACGGCTGCAAGCTGGGCGACCCCACCAACTGGTTCAGCTACCGGGGCATCGCTGCAGACAGCTACGCCGTCACTGTGGGCAGCGACGGCGCCTTTACCGGGGCGGCTTCCTGCATGGGCTATGCGCTGTTCTTCAAGGAGAACACCCTGCACAAGCTGTACGGCTCCAAGCCTTCGGATTTTCAGCTTTCCAGCCTGCGCTGCCGGGGCGTGGCAAAAAACGCCGCCCGCAGCCTGTGCGTGCTGAACGAGACGCTGTATTATCTCTCGCCGGACGGGGTCATGGCGTGGGACGGCAGTCTGCCCACCAAGGTGTCCGGTGCGCTGGACGCCGCAAAGCTTGCCAACGTGCAAAGCGCCGTGGGCGGTGCGCTGGATGGCCGGTACTATCTGCACATCTCCCGGGAGAGCGCGCGTCTGCTGGTCTACGATACCGAGAAAGGGCTGTGGAGCGAGGAGGACGTCTGCTCCTGCGATATGACCAGCACCGGCGGGCAGCTTTATCTGTGGGACGGGCAGGCGCTGTGGGCAGCAGACCCCACCCGCGAGCCGGACTGGCAGAGCACCGATGGCGTGGAGACGGACATCCCCTTTGAACTGGTCACAGGCGATGTGGGACTGGACGGCACCGAGCAGCGGTACCTCTCCCGGCTGACCTTGCGTCTGGACGCCGAACGCACCAGCACGGTGGAGGTGGCAGTAAGCTATGACGGCGGCGCGTGGGAGACGGTGGCCACCCTTGCCGCCCAAGGCCGCCGCCGCAGCTATGACCTGCCTTTTGTGCCCCGGCGGTGCGGGTCGCTGCGGCTGCGGCTTCGTGGCAAAGGACAGATCACCCTGCGCAGTCTTGTGCGCACCATCGCCCCGGCAAAGGGAAAATTATGGGAGGAGGATACCTCATGGCAAGCATGAACGGCCTGAGCAAGCTGGGTCTGCCCAAGCTCAGCGATAACATGGACCCGGAGGATGCCCGGGCACTGCGCAGCTATCTGTACCAGATGCAGGAGCAGCTGCAGTATGTACTGACCAATCTGGATACGGAAAATATGTCCGACACCCTGCGCAGCAAGCTGCAGGGATTATAAGTACGAAAGGAGAATTTTATGGCATCCAAAAAGAAGGAGGAACTGCTGCAGCCGGACGTGCAAACGCAGGCACAGCCTGCTGCGCAGTCCGCTTACAGCACCGAGGGGCTGGACAGCCGCGCCGAAGTGGAAAAGGCTATGGCAAACGCCAGCTACCGCCCCAGCCAGCAGGTGACCGATGCAGCCAACGCCCTGAAGCAGTGGCAGCAGAACCGCCCCGCAGACTACCAGAGCAGCTATCAGGACAGGATCAACGAGCTGCTGGGGCAGCTGCTGGAACGGGAGAATTTTCAGTACAGCTACACCCGCGACCCGCTCTATCGCCAGTACGAGCAGCTGTATACCCAGAACGCCCACAACGCCAGCGCGGACGCGGCGGCGCAGGCGGCTGCTCTGACCGGCGGCTATGGTTCCAGCTATGCCACCAGTGCGGCGCAGCAGGCTTATCAGCAGCAGATCGGCGGGTTGGCAAGCGCTATCCCCGCCTTGTACAGTCTGGCGCTGGATACCTACCAGAGCGGCGGCGAGGAGCTGGTGACCCGGCTGGAGCAGCTGAACGGACAGGAACAGAACGCCCAGAGCTTATATGACCGGCAGCTGCAGGACTACTACACCCAATTGCAGCAGAAGGGCGATGCCTACAACGATGCCTACGCCAAGGACTACGGTCAGTATCAGGAGCACCTGAACCGGCTGGACACCCTGCACGGCTACTACACCGCGCAGGAGCAGGCGCAGATCAGCCAGCGTCAGCAGGCTTTTAATAATGTTATGACCGTGCTGGGCGTCATCGGGGATGTGGTGCAACTGGCCATCAGCGGCACCACCGGTCTGGGCAGCTTAGCGGGCAGTCTGCTGAACACCGGGTACAACATCTACTCCGGCAACCGCGCCTACGAGGCCGAGCGCGCCGACACCCAGTGGAGCCAGCAGATGCAGGAGAAGCAGCGTCAGGACGCACTGACCCAGCAGCAGTACGACAACACCGCCAGCGAGCGTGCCTATCAGGACGCGCTGAAGCAGCAGGCCTTCAACAATAACGTGACCAGCCAGAAGCTGAACATCGCCAAGGGCGAGTGGGCGCTGAAGCAGGCGAATGCCCAGCAGAAGGCCGCACAGGCTGCCGGTAAGGCGGCGGCTGCGGGCACAAAATCCGGCAGCTCCGGCAGCGGCGGAAAGGCCACCGGCAGCAGCGGCTCTGCTTCCGGCGGCAGCCGCAGCACCGTCAGCGCCGGGGTGCCCTACACGGCAGCGCTGCTGCGCAGTCAGGGCAAGAGCGAGGTAGCCATCACCTCTGCCCTGCGGCAGGAGGGCTACACCCCCGCCCAGATCGCAAAGATCCTGCAGGAGATGAATCAATAAAATAAAAATCTCCCCGGCAAAGCAGCTGCTTTGCCGGGGAGATTTACCTTTATGGTATATTTTGAGCCCACTGGACACCCCACCAAATAAAAAAATCCGCTGTGAAAACAGCGGACAGTAGTCACCCCGGTAGACATTCCTGAAGATTGGGACCCGCGGGCTAATCAAGGCCCCACTGGGGCTTTGATTGCGTCGCTTTGCGCCGCCGCCCTGTTCGAGCCCACCGGGCACCCCACCAAATAAAAAAATCCGCCGTTGCAATGCAACAGCGGATTTTTTGGTGGGGTGCCCAGTGGGACTCGAACCCAAGAAATTACTATCTACCGTTGAAAACTGGCTGCAAAGAGTGTGGCGTAACGTGCGTTTTATCCCAATGACATACACACTAAAAAGGGCAAATATCAAGGCTGGAAGGTGACAGTGTGGTAAAAAGTGGGGTACAGATTCAGCCCTCGCCAAGCAGTTTATCAAAAGCAGCGTTCACGGCCTGGGCGATGTTCTCAGCGTCACCGGTGAGGGCATGGCCGTACACGCCGAAAGTGTCCATGTCCTGGCTGTGGCCCACAAGGCCCTTCACTTCACCCGCCGGGAGCGTCTTTGCAACGCTGACGAAGGTGTGGCGCAGCTCATAGGTGGAGATGGTCACAATGCCGTTTGTGCGGCAGTAGGCCCACCACCGCGTGTGATAGTGGTGCTGGTTGTTGATCCTGAACACGCTGCCGGTGTTGCCGGTGATCTTGTGTTGATCCTCCAGCACGGCCCACGCTCTGGCGGAGAGTGCAAAGGAGCGGACGGCGTTCTGGTTCTTGCCTTGCGTCTCCTCGCCAAGCTGGTTGATGGAACGGCAGATATACACCACGCCGCCGTGCACATCTTCCCAGCGCAGGCCCAGCAGCTCACCCGGGCGCAGGCCGGTGAGGACCTGGAACCGATAGGCGTTGATATAGGGGTCGGGCACGCGCTGGCGGTTGAATGTGGTGGTGTCTGAGTTGAACAGCACCGCCAGTTCATCGGGCTGTAATACGTTCTTGCCCTTGTACCGTGCCCCGGCGGGGATCGTCAGTTCTTCCGGTTCGTAGGCTGAAATTTTGCTTTTGCGGCAGTACTTGCAGAATGCCCGCATATCGGCTGCAATGGACTTCAAGGTTTTGCGGCTCTTCCCGGCAGCGTGGGCCAGATTGAGCACGTCTTGCAAATCCTGATCGGTGAGGCGGTCAACCTTCTTTGCGCCGATGACCGGCAGCACCCAGACCCGCCAGCGGCTTTCTAGTGGCCGGTAGTTGTCCGTTGAGGTGGACAGCTCCACCGAACGCAGCCAGAGTGCGCCAATGTCCGCCACACGCGCACCTTTGGCGCAAACGCCGCTGTCTAACCATGCGTCCGCTTTGGCGTTCGCTTCTCGCTGGCCTGCGCGGCCCTGTGTGCTGCTGTAAAAATACCGGCGCTGTCCATCCTTCTGCACAGCAATGCGCCACTGTTTGCCGTTCCAAGTGGCTGTGTTCGTTCGTTTACCCATGTGTGTTATAACCTCCTGAGTATAGCTTGAAAAGCCTGCTCAGAAAGGGTATAATACCAGATGTGAGGGTGGTATTGTCCTTCGTGGGCAAGCTATCTATCAAAAGCCGTTCCCGGTTGCCGCCGGGGGCGGTTTTTCTGTTTTATTGTGCAAATTGTATAGTGCTGTGGTGCTGATCGGGGGAGATCGGCAGCCCCGGCGGGGTCAAAATGCACAAACAAGGGCGTTCCCGGTTGCCGCCGGGAGCGTCCTTTTACTTTTTGTCGGGGAAAAAATCATCAATTTTTCTTTGTTTTAGCCGTTCCAATTCAAAAGTTAAGAAATCATCTGTCAGTACGTCCAGCTCTTGCAATTCGTGTTCGGTGATTAAAAGGGTGCCGTCTGGGTATCTAATCCAAAGATATGCGTTTTCTTCGTCAAAACCGATATCATGCCCAGTAAAAAGCAACTTGCTTCGAATATGCGTAGTTCTTCGTGGGTCGTCTGGCGCGGAAAGATCAAACAGATTTTTGTGAAAAGAATCGACATTGACACCAAGTGCGTGAGCGATTTTTTCCAGAGTGTTGTACTTTGGGTTTCTTATTCCACGTTCATATTGGCTGATGTTCTGTGATGTAGTACCGACTTTTTCGGCAAGTTGCGCCTGTGTCAGGCCTGCTTTTTCTCTAGCCGTTTTGATTTTTTCGGCTACGCTGTCATTGCCCATGTGCATTACCTCCCTATTCAACAGAATATCACAAGTCTAAGAAAAATTCAATTGAGTTTCAAAAAAGGTTCTTGACAAACTCAAAAGAACTATTATAATGCAATATAGAAACTCAATTGAATCACGCCGCACACAGGAGGAACACATCATGAAACGACTGAACATCACTTACGACACCGCAGAGATCGAGAACGGCGAGAAGATCACCGGCGAGACCTGTTACACAGTTGAATTCGCAGACGACCGCGTGGCGGATCGCCTGTTGGATCATGGCACATCTGGCGTTGCCGTCGCTGAGCTGGAAAAGCTGCTGCGCGTGGTTGAGCGGTTCAAGGGCCGTTGCTACGTTCCCGGCAGTATCAAGCACTATGAGCTGGTGAAGGAGGGCTAAACAATGAAAGAGACTATTACTGCTGCAGAGCTGGAAGACGCAATGAACGCTGTTTTGAAGCAGGCCCGCAAGATGGAGGATTCCGACGTGTACGAGGAACGTCGCCATGGCTTCGGTATGGAAAGCGCGTTGACTGCTCTTGCGATTTATCTTAACGCGTAACCCGCCTGATAATGGCCCCCGGCAAGGGCCGAAACGCTCCAGTGTGGAGCGTCGCGGGAGCCAAAAGACCCGTAAACAAACGAAAAGGAGTGGTTTTTACATCATGGCAAAGTCGATTATCCTTGACCGTGTTGCGGTCATTGCAGAGATGGCCCGCCAGGACCTCACCACGGAGGAGCTGAGCCGCAAGGCAGGCGTTGGCCGTTCTGCTATCAGCAAGGCCCGCATTGGTGGAGCGATGTGGCGGACGACCGCCGGGCACATCGCCGACGCTCTGGGCGTTCCGCTGGAGTCGCTCAGGCTGCCGCCGCAGGAACAGGAGGTGCACCATGTTGAGCGCCAGCAGTAACACCGCCGTCCCGGTGGCACCGTATGGCCGTTTCCAGCAGATACCCTTCTGGCGGCTGCGTGCCCTGTTCCGGGAGCGCGGACTGTACGACGAAGACGTGGCCGCGCTGACAGGTATCACGGTGCCCACTCTGGGCCGCAGAATGCGCGGCCACATCCCATGGCAGGCGGACGAGATCGCCGCCGTCTGCCGCGTCGTGGGCATTCCTAGGGCAAGCGTGGGGGAGTTCTTTTTCCCTGACCTGCCCGACACAAACGAAAACACCCCGGCGGACTGACCGCCAGGGCGAGAGAACAACAAAAATTTTGGAGGGAAACACCGTGAAGATCATCGAGAATTTTGTCCGCCCTGTTACCGTGGAGCAGCTCAACGGCGAACTGTCCGGCATTGGTGCCCAGCTGATCGACGTTGTGCAGGCAGGCCCCGAAAGCCTGATGCTGTACTTCGACCACGTTGACGGCGCTGCCGACTGCCTGCGCCTGAGCGCCCAGCGCGGCCCGCAGGGCGCGCCGACTCTGGCCGTCGAGTACCTGCCCGCTGAGAATGAGAACGCCCAGCAGGAGCCAGCAGAGGGCGTGCAGGAGACCGACGCAGAGTAAAAACAAAAATCCCCTCCTGACGGCAGATCAGGAGGGGACCACATGGGCGGAACGGGTTACGCACGGGTCAGGAGGAACCCTTCCGCCTCCCAGTATACCACACTTTGGAGGGAAAACGTTATGGATTCTTTGAATTTGAAGCAGAAAATCACGCTGGTGGCCTTTGAGGTCGATTACTACGACCGCAGGGAAGTAAAGCCCCGCACGCTGCACCATGAGCGTGTCGTGCTCAACGGTGGCCGTTTGAACGCGCTGGATCGTCTGGGCATTCGGCCCGCGTCCTGGATCGTGCAGCAGTTTGAGACCCAGGGCTTCGCGGTGCAGCAGGTCAAGAAGGGCCAGAGCATGGACGCGCAGGTGGACCTGACCGCCCTTTGGAGTAAGACCGCAGCGGAAAAGGCACTGCACCGCCTGGGAGCGAACGTTGCCCAGATCGTCAGCGGGGGAGGGCAGCACGCATGAAAAACTATCAGGAGGTCCCCGGTTGGGGTCGTCCGGTGTTCATCCGCAAGGGCAGCAGTTTTGACTGCGTTGTGTGCATGACTCTGGGCGCGGTGCTGGTTACGGTGCCGCCAGATATGAGCCGCTGCCAAGCTATCAAAAAGGCTCTGACGCTGGCAGCAGCGGCCGACCGCGATTACAGGGCGAAAGCCACCAAAGAAGGGAGCGAGGCAGAATGACCCCAGTACATACCTATGTGCAGCCGGATTTCTGCGCGGTTATGCCCGACGACAGCATGACCGGCGCAGGCATTTACAGCGGCGACCTTGTTTGTTTTGTTGCCTGTGACCATGTGGCGAGTGGAAAGATCGCTGCTGTTTGCATTGGGGATGCTCTTGTTGTTCGCCGCGTCAATAACGCCGGGTCCTGCCTTGCTCTCACCCCTGAAAACCCGGCGTACTCCTCCACAATCGTTGACGGATCCGCTGAGAATGTGGAGCTTCTGGGCCGACTGGTGGAGGCACGGCACATCCTTGACGAGGACGCAGCCGCCGATATGCCGCCCTGAGCGGCTTTTGTCCGACTACATACACCGCATAAACAGGAGAAAAAGATGCAGGTTTTTCACTTATTCACAGCAGACGTGCGCGGGGATCGCTGGAACACGGTGTACCCCCGCGCCGTCGAGATCAACACACTGGCGCAGCTCCAGCAGGCCGCGCAGTACGACCATGTGGGGGCGGCGTTCAAGGACAATCGCCGCCAGAACGAGGGCTTTTTGTGGGCTGATTGCCTGATTGCCGACGTAGACAACGCCGCCGGTGATGTGGTAGAGCCCGCCCAGATCGTGGACGACCTGCCCGACGTGCAGCACTATATCCTGTTCAGCCGTCACCACCTGTTGGCGAAAGGCACGGCCCCGGCGGTGCCCCGGTTCCATGTGTTGTTTCCCATTGATCGCACTGAAGACCGGGAGCAGCTGGAAGGGCTGAAGCGGGCCCTGTGCAGCCGCTTTCCGTACTATGATGGTGCGTGTGTGGACGGCGCACGGTTCTTCTTTGGCACTGAGCAGCCTCAGGGCGAGGCCGTGGACGGCCTTTTTACTCTGGACGAGGTGCTGGACCCTGAGACGGAAATCCCGCCGGAGAAGCCTGCAGCAGCCTTTGCGGACATTATCCCGCAGGGCAGCCGAAACCACACCCTGAGCGCCTACGCACTGAAAGTGCTCAAAGCCAAGGGCGCGGACGATGGCACGGCCCGCCAACTATTCGACGCAAAGGCCGCGCAGTGCGTGCCGCCGCTGGACGACGCGGAGATAACGACTATCTGGCGGGCTGCTGTGAGGGCCTACAAGGCCAAAGTAGCCAGTAGGGCCGATTATCTGGACCCGACAGCCTACGCGCTGCAGGGCCTTCAGGAGGGCAGCACAGACGCGGCAGGCCTACGACCCTCCGACTACTCAAACCTTGCCCAGGCGCGTATCTTCGAGCGCCGTAATGCAGGCGAGGTGCTGTATAATGCCGGTCTGGGCTGGCTGGTCTGGGATGAAAGCAAGTTCACCGCCGATGAGTCGGCAGCGCACCGCCGGTTCCATGCCCTGACTGATGCGCAGATCGTACAGGCCCGCGAGGAGGTCAAGGTAGCAGCCGCCGCCAGGATCGAGGACAGCAGCAACGCCAAAGCAAAGCAGGATGCCGCCAAGGCGTTTGCAAAGTTTGTCATTGCCCAGCGCTCTGGTGCTGCGATTCGGGCCACACTGGGCGAGGCACAGCACCTTTGCGACGTGCCTACAGAGAAGTTGGACAGCAATGCGTTTTTGCTGAACTGCCCTGGCTGCACCGTGGATCTCAAGACCGGCAAGGCACGACCGAATGACCCGGCGGACAAGTGCACCAAGGCGTGCGCGGTGGACCCGGGCAGCACGGGCGCGCCCCTCTGGCTGGACTTTGTGCGGCGCTTCACCTGCGGCGATGCTGCGCTGGCGGAGTACCTCCAGAGGGTAGCGGGCGCTGCTGCAGTCGGGCACGTCTACCAAGAACAGCTCATCATTGCATACGGCAGCGGTGGTAATGGCAAATCGACCTTTTTCAATGTGCTGGCGCGTGTTCTGGGTAGCTATGCGGGCACTCTGAGCGCCGACGCGTTGACGGCGAACCCGAATCGGAACAAACTGCCCGAACTGGCGGAACTGCGCGGCAAGCGGCTTGTACTGGCTGCAGAGCTCGAGGAAGGCACGCGGCTTGATGTTTCCATGCTCAAGCGCCTGTGCAGTACGGACGCGGTGCACGCTGAACCGAAGTATAGACAGCCGTTCGAGTTCATCCCGTCGCACACCTGCGTCCTTTTCACAAACTTCTTGCCCAAGGTGGGCAGCTCTGATGCTGGCACATGGTCGCGTCTGGTGGTGGTGCCGTGCCGTGCGAAGTTCCGCAACGAAGCGGGCGAGGTCAAGGACTACGCCGGGCACCTGTTCGACCACGCAGGCGGCGCGGTGCTGTCCTGGATCATCGAGGGCGCGCGCCGGTTCATTACGGCGGATTTCAAGCTGGACCCGCCGCCCTGCGTCCGCGAGGCGGTGGAACAGTATCGCCAAGAAAACGATTGGCTGGCCCACTTCCTGGAGGACTGCTGCGAGATCGGCCCCGATTACAGCGAAAAATCAGGCGTTGTTCTGGCGACTTATCGCGAGTGGAGCACACGCATGGGTGAGTTTCCCAGAAGACAAGACGAGTTCAAGGCCGCTTTGGAGGGCGCGGGCATTCGCTGGAAGAAAACAAAACAGGGCAATTTCTACCGTGGTTTGAAACTCTTGCCTGAGTGGTTCTGACTCTTGTTATAGGCTAAGGGTGGAGGACAACGGAGGACAAACCGGAAACTTTTCTAAAGAAAATTTAGTGTTCTTTATAGGGTTTTACCTATTGTCCTGCACTGTCCTCCACCTAAACGACATAACGTCATTTTTTGTGATTCGTAAAACTGACCCTGACCGCCGCGCGCCCACTGGCGCAGGGCGCCAGAGCTGGCCCTGCCCAGCGCGGCAGACAGGGGAGAAGAGGGCGGCAGAGACCGCCCCGAAAGGAGTGTTTTATGGTACCTTCACGCTTTATCGACCAGGACGTTGAGGTGTTTGTGGAGATCTTCGCGGTGCCCACCAAGGGCGAGCTTTTCGACTTCAGCGTGCAGCGGCGTTTTGAGGTCACGGAGCAATGGTTTGGTGAGATGTCCGCCATGCCGGTGTGCCCGGATCGGAACCATTATGGCACGGCGTTTGCTCCCTCAGACGTTGCGGTGCTGCTGCTGCAGGCTGGAGTGCTCCAGATCCCTGAGCGTCGCAGTTGGTGTGTGCAGTACGCTGGAAGCGGCCAGTATTTCGACAGCAGCAGAGATGCACTCGCATATTGCCGGAAGCGCTGGCCCGCTGAAATGGCGAGGTTTACCAAACGTTTGCACCTGGGTGCGTCGCTGGATATTTCGCCCTCCAGAGCGGCAGCGTTTGAAGAGAACAAGGCAAAGCTCCAGCCCTGGAAGGATCGGGCTGACGCTCTGGCGGAGCAGATCCGGAACAACAACGCCGCCCCGACGGATGGCTGAACATCTGACAAGTTACCATATTTTACCGTGAAAGAGGTGAGTGTTTCTGTTATCAGCAAAACAGCGTCGAGCACTGGCGGCTGTGCTTTCCAGCCCCTCCCGTGCCGCCGCGGCCCGTGCCTGTGGCATGAGTGAAAGCACCCTGTACAAGCTGGAGCACCAGAACGAGGAATACGCCGCAGCTCTTTTCGCCGGGCGTGATGCCCAGATGCAGGAGGCAGTGCAAAGCCTGAGCGCCTGCACCGGTGCTGCTGTGGAGACTCTGCGAAAGATCGTGGACAACCCCAGTGCATCGGATATCAACAAGATTGCTGCCGCGCGGGCGCTGCTGGAATTCGCTCTGCGCTTCTCCGACAGCGCAGGCGGCGCAACGGTGCCCACTGTGGTACTGATCGATGACGTGCCCCGTGTGGCCCCGCAGGGGATCCTGGGCGCAGGTGGCGAGAACAACGAACAGGAAGGAGATGTGAACGGATGACACCAAGCGCAAAGAACTTTCCCATCATCGAACGTGTGGATGAACCGGATCTGACGCAGCCAAGTTTCTGGACGGCCCAGCGTTACCCGACGACCGACGAGCAGTTTCCGCTTGTGCAGATCGTGCAGGTGCGCGCCCCCTATGGCGTTGTGACCGCCTGGCAGGTCTGGGCAGGCCTTGGAAAGTGGGCTTTCCATACTGAGGTCGAGGCTCTGAATTTTGCCGCCAAACGCTTTGGCGTAGGTCCTTACGCCAACAAGAACACAGATAAATGAAAGAATGAGAGGTACAGACCATGAACCAGAATGCAAACTTTATCGACGATGCCCGCCAGATCGTGCGGGATTACTTCGAGCAGCGCGTGCACTATGAGAGGATTATGGAACGCGCAGCAGCTGGCCGACGCTCTGGCGCATACACGGAGGACTACGAGCGCGGCGTGCGGATCGACTGCGAAAACGCTATGATTAACCTCCGTACCGTTGCTACTGCCCGTCTGGGCCAGCTTGAGCAGGAGTTTAAGGAGGATCTGTTGAAGCGTACCGCGCCCAATGGTGCAGAGCTTGATAGTGCAGATTTTCGCCTGCTGAGTAGCGGCCTTCCCATGAGCACCGCCGAGTTTTCCGCGCTGTGTGAGCGCAACGCCAGCAATGAAACGGTGCTGCGCGCTGCTGGCAGCTATGCAGCCCAGCACGACATGATCCCCTATTTCCGCCAGTACTACCGCACGCCCACCGAGCGCGTGGACGCATTCAGCCACATCATCAAGACTGCCCGCGTCGCTCTGGACGCTCAGCGCCAGTACTGCAGCGCCCTGGACCCCAAGCACTGGGCCTGCGTCACTGGCGACGATGCTAAAGTGATCGGCCCTAGCGCTGATTACTACAAGGGCAAGACCGGCAGCAGCTCCACCACATGGAGCGCTCGGGACAGCACCATTAACGGCGTCGTCTGAGCCCTGAAAACCCCGATTTTTGCCCAAGTGTGGTAAAAAGTGGGGTATAAACAAGAAAAAGCACCTAGAAACTTTCGTTCCTAGGTGCTTTTTGGTGGGGTGCCCAGTGGGACTCGAACCCACGGTCTCCAGATCCACAATCTGGCGCGTTAACCGACTACGCTATGGGCACCACATAGATGCGCCCGAAGGGACTCGAACCCCCGGCCCACTGCTTAGAAGGCAGTTGCTCTATCCACCTGAGCTACGGGCGCACGTTGTTATCCCAATGGGTTCCATTATGGCGGCAGTTCTGTGTCGGCACAGGCTGCGAGAGAAATAATACCATACCCATCGCATTCTGTCAAGGAAAATCTGAAAAAAGTTTCAACTTTTTTGCCCTGTGGGCAAAAACAGACGCTCCGGCGTGCACAAAACGGCCTTACAGCAGCCACATTCCGGCAAAGCCCAGCACAAAGCCCAGCACAAAGCCGCACACCACGTCCCGTACATGATGCACCCCGGTGAGCACCCGCAGACAGCAGATGAGCAGGGCAATGCCCACCATCACGCAGCCCGCAGCGGGGTAGAAATACAGCCACACCGCCGCCAGCACGGCGGCGCTCAGCGCGTGGCGGGAGGGCATGGAGTGCCCACGGCTCTCTTTTGCCACCAGCGGGGTAAAGCCGGGCTGCTCGTAGGGGCGGGGAAAGTGCAGCCGGCTGCGCAGCAGCGTGCCGCCCCAGAACACCAGCCCCGGCACAAAGACGGAACGGGCGATGAGCACCATAAAGTCCAGCGCGGCCTGCTTCTGGGTGAGGAACAGCCGCGAGAGCCGGACGTTCAGCAGGCACAGCAGCACCGGATAGCACACAAAGGGTACCAGCGGCAGCCACCGATCCAGAAAAACGACCAGCCGCTTTACAGCCGGGTGGGTGTTGAACCAGTGATAGATGGGCTTATACTGTTCGGCGGTCAAAGCAGCTCTCCTCCTGTCGGGTCGGACATCAGAAGCAGGTGTCCAGATAGTTTTCCACATCAAAGGGCTCCGGGGTGGAATCCTTGCGCAGGTACAGCGGGTGGTGCGGGTGTCCCTTTTTGCTGCGCTTGCCAAAGGTGACCCACGGGATCTCCCGCTCCCGCGTCAGGGCTACCATCTCCCGCATCAGACCGGGCAGGTAGTCCCGCTTTTCGATCAGGGTGCCCCATGCCGCCCACATGGTAGGCTCGGTCTGCGCCAGCACGGCCTGCAGCCAGCGCAGGTTTTCATCGCACAGGGCGCGGTCGGGGGTCTTATCCATATCGTTGGGGTCGGTGGCGCGCTGGGGGTAGACGTTGAACATGATCCAGCTGTCAAAGCCGTTGGCGGCGGCCAGACGCTCCACACTTTTTAAGGTGGGGTCCAGCGCGCCGGGCTGGGCGGTGCTGGGGTTGATGCCGATGCACACCAGCGGGTGCCTGCCCACACGCCCCAGAACATAACGGTAGTTTTGGTAGGTGTGGGGCTCGTAATACCATACGCCGCCGGCGTATTCGCCCGCCTCAAGCACGGGCAGAGAAACGGTCTGCATGATAGTAAACTCCTGTCGGTTTTGAATGTCGTTATTATCGTACCTGAATCTACCGGGAAAATCAACAGTTTTAGCCCCAAAATACTGCCTTATTTCTGTTTTTGTGGTATACTGGGGGTGTTCCGGTGCGGCAGGGGGACTGCGGCACCGTGTTTATAGAAAAAAGGAGTTCTTATGCTGGAAGATTATAAAAGTGCACTGCGCGCAGGGCAGCGCGCCTATCGTGCCCGCATAGCCCGCGGCCAGTCGCCCTATCTGGCTGTTCTGGACGATGTGCTCAAGGGCGTGGATATCGTGGCGCAGGAGCCGCTGGGTCTGGTGGAGATCCCATCGGACAGTCTTGTGGGCACCAAGACCAGCGGACGGCACACTGCCTTTTCGTATGACTTTATGCCCTTGCTGGAGCCGGATACCGAGTTTGCTGTCAAGTGGTCGAACCTGTGCGACGCGCATCTGGAAGAGGGCATCCATACCCCCATCATCGCCTTTGAGTACATGAACCAGTTCTATGTGCAGGAGGGCAACAAGCGGGTCTCGGTGCTCAAGTATTACGGTGCCGTCAAGATCCCGGGCACGGTCACCCGGCTCATCCCCGCCCGCACCGACGAGCTGGAGAATAAGATCTACTACGAGTTTCTGGATTTCTATAAGCTGTCCAAGGTGAACTATGTGCATTTCTCCAAGCTGGGCGGCTATAGCAAGCTGCAGACGCTGGTGTGCAAGGCCAGCGGCGAGGCATGGTCGGAGGATGACCGGCTGAACTTTGCAGCTTTTTACACCATGTTCCATCAGCAATTCGAAGCCTTGGGCGGCACGTCCATGGGGCTGACTACCGGCGATGCGCTGCTGGTGTACCTGTCGGTGTATCGCTACTCCGACACCTACGACGCCACCCCTGCGCAGGTGCGGCAGAACCTGGAAAAGCTGTGGAACGAGGTAAAGGTGCTTACCGAGCCCCACGGTGTGGAACTTTCGCTGGATCCGCCCAAGAGCCCCGCAGAGCCGCTTTTGTCCAAGCTGAATATCTTCAGCCCCAGCAAACAGCCCAGTGAGCTGCGGGTGGTGTTTCTTCACGAGTACAACGCCAAGATCAGCGCATGGGTGCGTGCGCATGACGAGGGGCGCGAAGCGCTGGCTAAGGTTTTCCCGGACAAGGTGTATATCAGCAGCTACGAGGACGTGAACCCGGAGGTGGACGCGGAGCAGGTGCTGGAGGAGGTAGCCCACAACAATGCAGACGTGGTGTTCACCACCAGCGTACGGATGTACAACGCCTGCCTGAAGGTGGCGGCGCAGCACCCCAAGACCCGTATCCTGAACTGCTCGCTGAACGCGCCGCACCCGCTGGTGCGCACCTACTATCCCCGCACCTATGAGGTGACCTATCTGCTGGGGATGCTGGCCGGCATCATGACCAAGACCGGGCATATCGGCTATGTGGCGGCAAACCCCGTGTATGGCGTGCCCGCTGCGATCAACGCCTTTGCACAGGGGCTGAAGAGCGTGCGCCCGGCAGGCCGTATCCGGCTGCGCTGGGCCTGCCAGACTGATGCAGCCCACCCGCTGGATTTTGCCGACTGCCCGGAGATCGACATGGTCTACGCCCGGGACAGCCGGGAGCCCGCCGATACCAACCGGGACTATGGTCTGTGCCGCAAGCTGCCGGACGGCAGTTTGCAGCCGCTGGGGCTGCCGATCTGGCGGTGGGATACCTTCTATGTGGAGATCGTGCGCTCCATCTTTGACGGCAGCTGGGACAACGCAGCCACAACCCGCGCAGTGAACTACTGGTGGGGTCTGCGCAGCGGCGCAGAGGATCTGGAGTATCAGGAAACACTGCCCAGCGGTACGCGGCAGCTGCTGGATCTGCTGGAAACGCTGCAGGGCTCGGATAATGTGCACATCTTCCCGGAAAAGCTGTATGATAACGAGGACAACCTGCACTCCCCGGAGAATAGAGTTTACAGCCCCAAAGAGCTGATGGAGATGGATTGGCTGGATGCCTGCGTACACGGCAAGCTGCCCCATTACGATGAACTGGACGTCAAGACCCGTACCGTGCTGGCGATCAACGGACTGGACAACGTAAAGGGTCTGGAAAAATGAGCCGGCCTGACCGGAGACAGAATGGAGCATACGAACGTGAAAATTCTTGCCATCTCAGATGTCCCGTCCAAGGCGCTGTGGGACTATGACACCCGCGCCCGGCTGGAAGGCATCGACCTGATCCTCTCCTGCGGGGATCTGCCCAAGAAGTATCTGGAATATCTCACAAACTTTACCGCTGCACCTATCCTGTATGTGCACGGCAACCACGACGGCAGCTACCAGACCGAGGGCGAGCCCGGCGGCTGCATCTGCGTGGACGATCAGGTGTACACATGGAAGGGGCTGCGCATCATGGGGCTGGGGGGCTGTCAGCGCTATAATAAAGAGGACACCTACCAGTACACCGAGAAAGCCATGCGCCGCCGTGCGCACAAGCTGGAGCATCAGGCGCACAAAAAGGGCGGCATCGACCTGCTGCTGACCCACGCCCCGGCAAAAGGGCTGAACGATGGGGACGACTGTGCCCACAGGGGCTTTGAGTGCTTCAACGAGATTTTGGATGAGTACCAGCCGAAGTGGTTCATCCACGGGCACATACACCTGAATTATGATGCAAAGCTGCCCCGGGTATGCACCCGCGGCAACACCACCGTCATCAACGCCACCGAGCGCTATGTGTTCGAGATCCCGGATCCGGACCCGGCAGAAGAGCGTAAGACCCTCTGGCGGATGCTGGGGTTCTGAGTGACTGCTGCCTATGCAAAAAAAGACACCGCACAGCTGTGCGGTGTCTTTTTTGTTTATGGAGCCTTATTGTGGGAATGGCGGGCGCGGCAGCAGTGCGGTGCAGCCTGCGGCCCTGTGGAAAAAATTACAGTTCCAGTTTGCCGGAGAATTTGTTGATAACGTAGTAGGCTGCGCCCTCCTCGGGCTTGACGTACACCTTGCAGGACTGCACGCCGACCTTGTGGGTGGTGCGGTAGTCTGCCTTGGCACGGTCGATGATGTCGGTGATGTTGTACTGCTCACCGCCCATCTCCACGTACAGCTCGGGTGCCAGCGGCGGGCGGCCGCGGCGGGCGGGAGCCTTGGCGGATTTGCGGGTCTTGCCCTCGGCAGCCGGAGCATCGGCTGCGGGAGCAGAAACTTTCTTTTCAGGCATGATGCATAACCTTCCTTCTGTATTTGATCATGGTGCAGCAGGGCTGCACCGGCGGGCTCCAATGGATCTATCGTAAGGCAGAAGCGGTGCGGAAAGCGCACGCCTGTCTGCCCCATACGAACCGATATGAAAACGTTTGCATAAAGAAGCTGAGTTTATAATTATATAATATGTTTTTGAAATTCATTTGTAAAGCCTTTTTCATAAAAAACATTGTAAAATCGGTAAGAAACGGTGGAATAAATGGTCGGAGCAGGGTTTTGATGCTTTTTTCTCGGGTATAGTACGACCTTTCGGCAAAACAGGCGGTCGTTTCCGGAAATGCCGGGCGGCACTGCGGCTATAAATACGGGCGGCAAAAAACACTCCCTGCAAGGGCGGAATAAGGCGGAACAGAACTGCCGGCGCACGCAGGATGTACCGCATATAAAAAAGAAGCGTCCCGACAAAATCGGGACGCTTCTTTTGGGAGAGTGTGCAGTGCTGTTCGACCCGCTCACACGCCGCAGATAAAAAAGGAAACTCCACCAACTTGTCTGGGGGAGTTTCCTTTTTATGCCGGTGGTGGGGGTCGAACCCACACGTGTTATTAGCACAAGGGATTTTGAGTTTTTATACTCATCTTCCATCTGGTGCCATCCAGTGATATCTGGCGATATCTAGTTCCCGGCGCAAAAAATGTTTTTTAGCGCATCTGCGCTATGTTTTCGCCCAAACTTACGACTTTTCGATTGTTTTTCCCTCTATCCCGGTTTTTCAATTTGGAACGTCCAAAAGAAAATTGGAGGGATATTTAGGAGGGATGCAGAGCTAAACGCCCCTCTGCTTAGGCACAAAATGAAAGGAAAGTCAAGGATGATGAATAAAATTCAAGCAAAAGAACTTTACGAGAAAATGTTTGCAAACTATCCCGATGTTCTTACCGTGGAGGATGCAACAAAATTATTAGGCTTCAAAAGCCAGACTGCCGTGATACGGCGGGTGCATCAGCACAGGATTCGCTGCCTGAAAGTTGGCCGATCTTTCATGATTCCTAAAGAATATCTCATCGATTATCTTTTGGATGACTAATCATATCGAATATTGTACCGCACAGCACACTACTTTTTCAACAAAAATAGTGTGCTGTTTTTATTTACTCCCAAAAGATAGGAGGTCTTATTTTGAACATTAAAAAGGACACACCGTTGAAAAATCAGCATGACCCTTGATTACTTCTATGGACAGGCCGGAGAACTTTTCTCATTCTACCGCATCCCCAAAGCACTGTTTCAGGAACCACGATTCCAGAACTTGTCAACCGATGCCAAAACACTGTACGGTATTCTGCTCGACCGCATGAGCCTGTCTGCTAAAAATGGCTGGCTGGACGAGCAGGGCCTGGTGTTCATCATCTTCACGATTGAGGATGTCAAGAGGGCGTTGTGTTGCGCAGACAACAAAGCGACCAAGCTGCTGCGGGAACTTGAAGAATTTGGTTTGATTGAACGAAAACGCAGAGGTTTGGGCAAGCCAAGTTTGGTGTATGTGAAAAACTTTTCGGCAGAATCGTCAAAATCAATATTCCAGAATCGTGATTTTCACGATTCTGGAGGCTTCAAAAGCGCAAGTCAAGACCCTGCAAAATCACGATGTAATAAGACTGATGAAAATAATACTGAAAAGAGTGAAACTTATCCTTTCTATTCGGAAGAAGAGGATGGGATGAGCAAACGCGAACAACTGGAAGAATATTTTTCACAGTCTTTGGAGGTGGACACTCTGCTCCGGCTCTGCCCGGACGATGAGGACACCCTCTATCAGATCGTAGATTTGCTGGTGGACACCTGCGCCACCAATCGCAAGATGCTGCGCATTGCTGGGGACGATAAGCCCGCCGAAGTCGTGCGCAGCCGCTTTATGAAGCTGAACGCCGACCACATCCAATTTGTGTTGAAGTGCCTTGCAGAGAACAGCAGCCCGATCCGAAACATGAAACAATATCTGCTCGCTTCTCTGTACAACGCACCGACCACGATGCAGCTGACCTATCAAAATCGAACGAACCATGACTTTGCGCACGGTTCCCAAAGGGGGTGATTTTATCGCAAAGAAATGTACCACGATTGCCATTGTCAACCAGAAAGGCGGCACCGGCAAGACCACGACCTGCGAAAATTTGGGCATCGGCCTTGCTGCCGAGGGCAAAAAAGTTCTGCTAGTGGATGCTGACCCGCAGGGCAGCTTGACCATCAGCATGGGTTGGCAGCAGCCCGATGAGCTGCCCACTACCCTTTCCACCCTGATGGCAAAAGCCATGAACGACCAGAGTATTCTGCCCGGTGAAGGTGTCCTGCACCATGATGAAGGGGTTGATCTGATTCCTGCCAACATCGAGCTGGCAGGTCTGGAAGTATCCCTTGTCAATACCATGAACCGGGAGAAGATGCTGAAGCAGGTGCTGGAAAGCGCAAAACGCGAGTACGACTATATCCTGATTGACTGCACTCCTTCCCTCGGTATGTTGACGGTCAATGCCTTAGCTGCGGCAGATACGACATTGATTCCGGTGCAGGCGCAGTATCTTCCGGTTAAAGGTTTGGAGCAACTGCTCCAGACCGTCCAGAAAGTCAGGCGACAGATAAACCCTCACTTAAAAATCGAGGGCATCCTGCTGACCATGACAGACAGCCGCACCACTTACGACAAGCAAATCAGTAATCTGATCCGCCAAGCCTATGGCGGAAAAATCAAGGTATTTGAGCCAACCATTCCACGCTCTGTCCGTGCTGCTGAAATCAGCACGACCGGCGAAAGCATTTTCACCTATGACCCAAAGGGTAAAGTAGCGGAAGCCTATCAATCTCTGACGAAGGAGGTGCTGGCCGATGCCGAAAAGCAGCTTAAACGTGTCACTGAAAGCAGCAGATGACATCTTCTCCACCGAAGAATCCCGGCAGGAGGAAAAGTGGGAGCAGGTGCAACAAATTCCCCTTGCAGAACTGTTTCCGTTCAAGAACCATCCTTTTAAGGTGCTGGACGATGAATCCATGCAGCGCACTGTGGAAAGCGTTGAACAGTACGGAGTACTTTCGCCGCTTATTGCCCGGCCCCGACCAGAGGGTGGTTATGAAATCATCTCCGGCCACCGCCGCCAGCACGCTGCTCAGCTTGCCGGGCTGGACACACTTCCTGTCATTGTCCGAGAAATGGATGATGATGCCGCCATCCTGCTCATGGTGGACAGCAATCTCCAGCGCGAGAGCATTTTGCCCAGCGAAAGGGCTTTTGCGTACAAGATGAAGTTGGAAGCCATGAAAAGAACTAGCGGTAGACCGTCAAAAGAAAATGTGTCCCAAATTGGGACACAAAAACGTTCCGACCAAATCATGGCCGAAGAACTTGGTGAAAGTCGCAATCAGATTCAACGTTTCATCCGTCTGACCAATCTTATCCCGGAACTACTTGACATAGTAGATGAAAAGAAAATTTCGTTCAATCCCGCTGTGGAATTGTCCTATCTGGACGAAGCCCAACAGCGGGATTTTTTAGAAGCCATGAACGATACGCAGAACTTCCCATCACTCTCACAGGCACAGCGGCTTAAAAAGCTGGCACAGGAAGGACATTTCTCGTATGACGTTGCCTTTGCTGTGATGGGCGAGCCGAAAAAAGACGAACTGGATAAGGTGATTATCAAAAATGACACCTTGCGGAAATACTTTCCCCGTAACTACACGCCAAAGCAGATGGAAGATACCATCATCATGCTGCTGGAACGCTGGCAGCGCAAACAGCAGCGTGAGAACGAACGCTGACCATACCGTACTGAAAGACCCGATTGGGTCTTTTTCTTTTGCAAATAAAGGAGAAAAGCCTATGAACAACACTACCCGTACCATCCGTTCTGAAGAAATCACCATTGATATGCGCGTCCTCACCATCATGGAGGATGGGCGAAAGAACGGCGAAATCTATCTCGCCGCCATCGCACCTAACATGGAACTTACCGTTATCACGCTGGACGAAGCCCCCGACATCCTGCCCTGTTTCGATGAAGATGATGCCTGTGTCAACATCCCTGACAGCACCCTGATGCTCTGCTACAACCCGGCGCAGGTGCTGGAACTGGGCGGCAAGCACTATCTGACCGGTCCGGTCATCCTGATGCGCATCGACATGGACGGTGACATTATTTCGCTGTCCATGGATGAACTCTACCGCTTCCAGAAGTATCTGGCAGGTCACAGCATTACCCTGATGGCTGACGATCAGAAGTTGCCCTGCATCTGCATGGAGTGAGGAAGCCTATGAAAAAATTTGATGTGGAGATCACCGAAACGCTTCAGCGCACGGTATCCGTAGAAGCTGCCTCGCAGGAGGAAGCAGAGCGGATGGTCACGGAATCATGGAACAACGATGATTATGTCCTCGATTCCAAGGACTTTATCGACGTTGACTTCAAAACCGTGGGCGAACACGAACTTTCTGAAAACAAAGAGAAGCTGGATGTTCTTCTGGTTCAGCCCGGTGCGTATCCGCAGAAAATCAGCATCGGCACCGACCTGAAGGATTTGCAGGATGCCGTCGGCGGCACGATCACAGCCACTTATCCTTTTACTGACCCGGTGGCCATCGTGTGCAACGATGAGGGCAAACTGCTCGGTCTGCCCATGAATCGCGCCCTGCGGGATGAACACGGCCAGACCTATGATGTGGTCGCAGGAAATTTTCTGGTAGTCGGTCTGGGTGAGGAAGATTTTGCCTCGCTCTCTCCAGAACTGGCGCAGAAGTATGAGCAGTTCTTCCACCAGCCTGAAACCTTCGTTAAACTGGGCAGTCATCTCGTGATTCTGCCCACCCCGGATGAAGCTGTCCAGCCCGCAGAGGAAAAATCCCACATCAAGCCCCCCGCAGAGCATGACCGTTAAAATCATCTTGTTGCACAGGAGGTGGTGACAATGCAGGAAGAAATCGAGCATAAAACGGTCAACTTTGCCATCTCGACCACAAAGCTATCTGCCCGCACCCTGCTGCATGGGATGCAGTTCCTGCTGCGGCAGTACGATAAGCACGCTTCGCAGGGCAAGCAGTCCATGAAACGGCTGGTGCGGCAGAATCGCGGTGTAACCAATGTCGAGATTCAGAAAACCGGCATCAAGGACTTTGACAAGTATGCCAAACGGTATCACATCGACTATGCCATCCAGAAAGACCTGTCCTACACCCCACCGCACTATATGATCTACTTCAAGGCTCAGGACACCGATGCGTTGAGTGCAGCCTTCAAGGAATATTCAGCGGCAGTTTTGGACAAGACCAAACGCCCCTCTGTGCTGGCAAAGCTGCACGATCTGGCGCAGACCGTTGCAAACCTGCCTGACAAGGTGCGGCACAAGCAGGAGGAGCGTGGCTTATGAGCAAAAAGAAACTTTCCAAGCTGCTGGCTCTCTACCTGCCCTATGTGATGATTGGCCTGCTGGCCACCAATCTGGGTGAAGCATGGCGGCTGGCCGTAGGCGAAGAACTGGGCGATAAAATCGTGTCGCTGATGGGAACGCTCCCGGCTGCATTTGCAAATCCGCTGCCCAGCCTGCATCCGTTTGACTTGTTCATTGGTCTGTGCTGCGGTGCCGGGATGCGGCTGGCGGTGTACCTGAAAGGCAAAAACGCTAAGAAGTACCGTCACGGCATGGAGTACGGCTCTGCCCGGTGGGGAAATGCCAAGGACATTGCCCCATTTATGGCCGAAAAATTTGAGGATAACATTATCCTCACCAAAACGGAACGGCTGATGATGTCCAACCGTCCATCCGATCCGAAAAACGCCAGAAACAAGAATGTTTTGGTAGTCGGCGGTTCTGGCAGTGGTAAAACGCGCTTCGTCCTGAAACCGAATCTGCTGCAATGCAATTCCAAAGATTTTCCGGTATCATTCGTGGTCACCGACCCGAAAGGTACAGTCGGCGTTGAATGTGGTAAGGCCCTGTTAAAGTACAGCTACAAGCTAAAATTCTTCAACACAATCAACTTTTCCAAGTCGATGCACTATAACCCCATGGCGTATATCCACAGTGAAAAGGATGTTCTGAAACTCGTGACCGCACTGATGACCAACACAAAAGGTGAGGGTCAGGGAGCCGACCCATTTTGGGACAAGGCGGAGCGGCTTTTGCTCGTTTCGCTTATCGCATATCTCCACTATGAAGCCCCGGTTGAGGAGCAAAACTTCGCAACACTGTTGGAAATGCTCAACACCATGCAGGTATCCGAGGACGATGAAACCTATCAAAATCCGGTTGACCTGCTGTTTGAGGATTTAGGCAAGAAAAAGCCCAATTCCTTTGCCGTGCGCCAGTATAAACTTTACAAGTTAGCCGCAGGTAAGACCGCCAAGAGCATCCTCATTTCCTGCGGTGCCCGCCTCTCGCCCTTTGATATTCAAGAGATCCGGGACGCCACCATGTACGATGAATTGGAGTTGGACAAACTGGGCGACCGGAAAACAGCCTTGTTCCTTATCATGAGCGATACGGACAGCACCTTCAACTTCCTGATTTCCATGATCTACACCCAGCTTTTCAACCTCTTATGCGACAAAGCTGATGATGTGTACGGCGGCAAGCTGCCTGTCCATGTGCGGTGCCTGATTGACGAATGTGCCAACATCGGGCAGATTCCACAGCTGGAAAAGCTGGTAGCCACCATCCGCAGCCGCGAGATTTCGGCTTGCTTGGTTTTGCAGACCCGCAGCCAGTTGAAAGCCATCTACAAAGATAATGCCGATACGATTGTCGGCAACATGGATTCTCAGATTTTCCTTGGCGGCAGCGAACCTACCACCTTGAAAGAATTGTCCGAAACACTCGGCAAGGAAACAATTGATGGGTTTAATACTTCCGATACGCGCGGAAACAGCCCCAGCTATGGCACCAACTATCAAAAACTTGGTCACGAACTCATGAGCCGCGATGAACTGGCTGTGCTGGATGGCGGCAAGTGCATCCTCCAACTGCGCGGTGTCAGACCTTTTCTTTCAGACAAATATGACCTGACGCAGCATCCAAACTACAAATACACATCCGATTATGACCCTAAGAACGCACTCGATATCGAGAAGTTCTTGAACCGAAAAGAAAAAATCCACCCGGATGATACCTTCATCATGGTGGATGTCGATTCACTCCCGCCCGCCTGACAAGACGAGCGGTTATTTTTTACCCATTGACCCAAAAGTACGCCAGAAAATCAACCTTCGCCGTGGCTTTCGGCTTTTTACAAACAGATTTCAGGAGTGTGCAGGGTCACTTTTTCAAAACAAAGGAGATCAAAACTATGGAATTCTTTAACAGTGCAGTGGATGTTCTGAAGACTCTGGTCGTGGCACTGGGTGCCGGTCTGGGCGTGTGGGGTGCCGTGAACCTCATGGAAGGCTACGGCGGCGATAACCCCTCTGCCAATGCTCATGTGCGGTAAAGTAACAAATGATAATTTGATAGACAGCAGCCACTATTTCCGAAACACAGACCAATACGAAAAGCTGATGTGGGGATTTTCCTATATCAGCTTTTGTCTTTCTAAGCATTTTGGGGAAAGTGATGTATTTGTATCTTTCCTATTGACAGCCAGCCTTTGAAGTGATATATTTATCTCGACAAGCGACAAATACATCTCATTGGAGGACACCATTATGAAAAAAAGAACGAAACTCACAATTTGCCTGGGCGTGATATGCGCTCTGCTGGTAGCAATATCTTCATGGTACACGATAGCATTTAACAATTCAAGGTTTATTGTGCCTATGGATTTATCTGAATATGTTTTCAGAGTGCAAGACCTGCCTATGATTATTTCCGGCGTACTTCTTACCTTGTATATTGTGAATATTGTTGTGTTGTTTTTGGAATCTATTAAAACAAACAGGCGTAGGGAATTAACCTTGCAATCCACCAGAACAATAAATCCAAAACTGGGTTTTTTAGGTTTATTAGGATTTGCCGGATTTTTGGGATTTTGGACTTACAGCGTTGACAAGACAATTTTTCCTTTTGTGTTTTTCCTGTTTTTCGGCTTTTTCGGATTTTTCTATGAGGGAAAAATGTCAAATACTCTTATAGATGAACGATACAAAGAAAACAAAATGAAAGCGCAAAGTGTAGCGAACAAAACTTCTCTGTCCATTATTTTTCTTGCAATACTCATTTTGGGACAGGGAAAGCTCATGGATAACCTTGAATATACCTTAATTGCTCTTGTTATTGTTATAGCTCTCTCCATAGCACTTGAAATATTCCTTAGCGAATATCTGCTATATCATTATGATAACGATGAACAGTTTGATGAAAGCGAGGAATAAGCGTGCCGGATTTTGAATGTAGATTAAAAAAGTACAGGCTATTAAAGGATTTGACACAAGAGCAGTTAGCGGCACAGGTAGGCGTGCGGCGAGAAACAATTATGCGGCTGGAAAAGGCACAATACAATCCCTCACTTAAACTGGCGATTGATATTTCAAGAGTTGTTGAAGCACCGATTGAAGAAATATTCGTTTTCAAGTGATTTGTGCGGAATTATGCTTATTTTATAGGCAGTTGCGCTAATGTTAATCTGCATTGCTTGCCGCATAGCAGCTATCATGCTATTTTTGATTTACCAAGACAAAGGAGTGGAACGCATCATGTTTCTATGAAATCTAAAAACTCTCAGAAAACAGAAAGGCTTTTCACAGGAAGAATTAGCAACCAGACTTCATGTAGTCAGACAGACTATCTCCAAATGGGAGAAAAATTTGTCCGTTCCCGACGCTGATACTCTTATTCGTCTGGCTGAAATATTAGAGGTATCTGTCAGTGAATTGCTGGGTACGAAAATTGAAAATGAAAATGTCGCCAGTGATGTTGCCGAACAACTATCCAGAATAAACGAGCAACTGGCAATCAAGAACCGCCGCTCATGTCGTATCTGGAAAATTGTTGCCATTATATTAGCAGTAATCGTTCTTGTGAATATTTTTATTGCTGTCTTTTTCAGCGTTCCAGACCTCAACAGCAATACCCAGAATAACCCGCTAGCAATAAGTGATGAAACGATAAGCATAGATGAATGAAGTCGCTAAAAATAGCAAAACCAGCCGAGCCAGTCAACGGCAAGTAAATGGGCTGCACCCACCGTTGACAGCCCCGCCTGTCCTTGCCGGTGGGTAATCAAGGGGCGACAGCAGAAAATGCTGCCGCCCTTTCCCATAATTGAAGAAAGGGGGATTTTCCATGACCGAACAGGAAGCCTATCAAGAACATATCCGCTATACCCATGATACCTATTGCCGGATTGTTATTCGCCATGCGTCCTTTGACGCTGCCCGTATGCTGGCGGCGAGGTGGAGACGGGAAATCTCTCTTGAATATTTGACCGAAGAAAAGTTTGTCCCACTAAGCACCACAGACGAGTATTTTCAAGTGCCGGACTATGGCGAAACTTATCTGTTTTCTGTCCGGGGGCAGACGATATTTTTAGATAGCTGTTCCCTTGCGGCGGCTCTTGCCGGGCTGCCGGAACAGACACAAGAGGAAATCTTTTTATATTACTTCCAGCACTTGACACAGAAAGAAATCGGAGAACAAAGCGGCTGGACACGCAGCACAATCGGGCGGCATATTCAGCTTGCCTTGAAGCGGCTGAAAGAGGAAATGGAGGTGTTGTCCCATGAGTAACCGACTTCTCCCCTATGACACTATCATAAAGGCACATGAGGGCGACCCCATAGCGATACAAGCCGTCCTTGACCGATACGCTGGATATATCCGCTACTTCTCCAACATGAACGGTTATTATAACTCTGATATGGAGGGCTACATCAGAACAAAGCTGATTGAAAGCCTGTTCAAGTTTCGGCTTGACCGATAACATAAAAACTGAATATCCCGCCGCCCCGCAGCGGCACATGAAGCAGTAAATCCGAAAAAGATTTGCTGCTTTTTTTGCGCCCATTTTTGGCAAATTTCCAAATGTTCCGTATTAGACAGTGAAGCCAAAAAAGATTGCCGTTTTTTTCAGACGGCGAGCAAAACACAGTTTCCAAAACGCCTTATTGTCGGGAAAGACCACGCCGCAGGAAAAGTTCTTGCCGGAAAGTCCGTCATTTTTGCTTTTTGCGGTGTTGTAGGGAGTAAGGGGAGAACGCCGCCCGCAGCCTTTTATAAAAAAGCTGGTTATAGATTTCCCGAAAAAGTGGCAGTAGCAAGTGAACGGCAGTCCGGCAGTTTCTTAGAGCAAGATTCTACCGCAGTACCAAAATTCGCTTTTCGCTCATTTTGCCCCTGCGGGAATCTTGTTGGGGAGTGCCTTCCCCAAACCCTGCTTATGCGGCTTGCGCCGCTTAAAAATCCCTCAAAATATTTTTTCGGATTTTTCAAAAACAGTTCCGCTTCACACCCCGTTTTTCTCCTATTAGTGAGAGGACACCACGCACAGAAAGGAGGTTTTACCATGCGAAAACGATACAACACGCCGCACCGCAGCCGGGTAGTCAAGACACGCATGACCGAGGAAGAATATGCCGAGTTTGCGGAAAGGCTTTCTGCCTGCAACATGAGCCAAGCCGAGTTTATCCGGCAAGCCATAACCGGGGCAGCCATACGCCCCATCATAACCGTTTTCCCCGTCAATGACGAGCTGCTTGCTGCTGTCGGGAAGCTGACCGCCGAATACGGCAGGATCGGCGGCAACTTAAACCAGATAGCCCGGACGCTGAACGAGTGGCACAGCCCCTACCCGCAGCTTGCCGGGGAGGTACGGGCGGCGGTTTCCGACCTTGCTGCCCTAAAGTTTGAAGTCTTGCAGAAAGTGGGTGACGCTGTTGGCAACATTCAAACATATCAGCTCTAAAAATGCCGACTATGGCGCGGCGGAAGCCTACCTCACATTTGAGCATGACGAGTTTACCATGAAGCCCACCCTTGATGAAAACGGGCGGCTGATACCGAGAGAGGATTACCGCATTTCTTCCCTCAACTGCGGGGGCGATGATTTCGCCGTTGCCTGTATGCGAGCCAATCTCCGCTATGAGAAAAACCAAAAACGGGAAGATGTGAAAAGCCACCACTATATCATCAGCTTTGACCCACGGGACGGGACAGACAACGGCTTGACCGTAGACCGGGCGCAGGAGCTGGGCGAGCAGTTCTGCAAGGAGCATTTTCCCGGACACCAAGCCCTAATCTGCACCCACCCGGACGGGCATAACCACAGCGGCAATATCCATGTGCATATCGTCATCAACTCCCTGCGGATTTATGAAGTCCCGCTTCTGCCCTACATGGACAGACCAGCCGATACACGGGAGGGCTGCAAGCACCGCTGCACCAACGCCGCTATGGAATATTTCAAGAGTGAAGTCATGGAGATGTGCCACCGGGAGGGGCTTTACCAAATCGACCTCCTAAGCGGCAGCAAGGAACGGATAACGGAACGGGAATTCTGGGCGGCAAAGAAAGGGCAGCTTGCCCTTGATAAAGAGAACGCCGCCAGAGAAGCCGCCGGACAGCCGACCAAGCCCACCAAGTTTGAAACGGACAAGGCGAAGCTGCGCCGGACGATACGGCAGGCACTTTCCCAAGCTACCAGCTTTGACGAGTTTTCTTCCCTTTTGCTGCGTGAGGGTGTGACTGTCAAGGAGAGCCGGGGGCGGCTTTCCTACCTCACGCCGGACAGGACAAAGCCTATCACAGCCCGGAAGCTGGGGGACGATTTTGACAAGGCTACTGTCCTTGCCCTGCTTACACAGAACGCCCGCAGAGCCGCCGAACAGACCAAAGCCATACCCGAATACCCTGCCGCAGTTAAAAAGCCGTCACAAGGGGAAAAAACCACAAAAACCACCCCGGCAGACAACACCTTGCAGCGCATGGTTGACCGGGAAGCCAAGCGAGCCGAGGGCAAGGGCGTGGGCTATGACCGCTGGGCGGCAAAGCACAACCTAAAGCAAATGGCAGCTACCGTTACCGCCTACCAGCAGTACGGCTTTTCTTCCCCGGAGGAACTGGACGAAGCCTGTTCTGCCGCCTATACCGCCATGCGGGAAAGCCTTACAGAGCTGAAGCAGGTGGAAAAGACGCTGGACGGGAAAAAGGAGCTGCAACGGCAGGTGCTTGCCTATTCCAAGACCCGCCCTGTCCGGGACGGGCTGAAACAGCAGAAAAACGCCAAAGCAAAAGCAGCCTACCGACAGAAGCACGAAAGCGACTTTATCATAGCAGACGCAGCCGCCCGTTATTTTAGGGAGAACGGCATTTCCAAGCTGCCAAGCTATAAAGCCCTGCAAGCAGAGATTGAAACCCTTATCAAAGAGAAAAACAGCGGCTACAACGATTACCGGGAAAAACGGGAGGAATACCGCCGCTTACAGACCGTCAAGGGCAATATCGACCAGATTTTACGCCGGGAGCGCAAGCCTGTGAAAAGGCAGGAACAGGAGCGATAAAAACCACCCCAAAATGTACCCGAACCCATACAGAACAAGGGGGCTGCCCCGTACCCTATCCCCAATACCAAAGGATTTTTTAACGGGCTTACAGGGCAGAAAAACCCCGAAAATGATACCGAGATGATACAGAATTACCGCCGATACCGCCACACCAGCGGAAACGGCAGAAAGGAGCGCACCCATGCCAAGAATGAGCAAGAAACGGCGGCTGGAATGGTCTTTTTTCCTGCGGCAAGTGAAAGTCGGGAATGCCACCTGCGACCGTATCACATACAACGACCTCTGCCGGAGCTGTACCCATAGCTGCAAGCAGAGCTTCCGGGTGGTTATCATACTCTGCCCCCGCTACTACTCCAAACGCCGGAAAAAGGAGGACAGGGACAATGGCAGATAACCGCAAGTATTACTACCTCAAGCTGAAAGAGAACTTTTTTGACAGCGACTCCATTGTACTGCTGGAAGATATGAAAGACGGGATTTTATATTCCAATATTCTCTTGAAGCTGTACTTAAAATCGCTGAAAAACGGCGGGAAGTTGCAGCTTGACGAGCATATCCCCTACACAGCGCAGATGATAGCGACACTGACCCGCCACCAGATAGGGACAGTTGAGAGGGCTTTAGAGATTTTCCGGCAGTTGGGGCTTGTGGAGCAGCTTGACAGCGGGGCTTTCTATATGACCGACATTGAGCTGATGATAGGACAGTCCTCTACCGAAGCCGAGCGAAAACGGGCTGCAAGGCTGGAAAACAAGGCACTTTTACCGCCCCGGACAAAAGGCGGACATTTGTCCGACATTCGTCCACCAGAGATAGAGATAGAGTTAGAGAAAGAGGAAAAAGAGAGAGAGGGAGAAACGGGACACCCCGTCCCCGCTGCTTATGGCAGATACAACAATGTAATACTGACCGATACAGAGCTTTCCGGGCTGAAAACAGAGCTGACCGACAAGTGGGAGTATTATATTGACCGGCTTTCCTGCCATATCGCTTCCACCGGGAAGCAGTACCACAGCCATGCAGCCACCATTTACAAGTGGGCGCAGGAGGACGCTGCCAAAGGCAAGGCTGCCCCGAAACAGGGCATACCCGATTATTCATGCAAGGAGGGCGAGAGCTTATGAAAAACGAGATTGAAGCTATGATTACGGACATTACAGCCACTACCGCCGAAGCAGAGGACTACACAGGCGAGGACGGGCTTTTATACTGCGGCAAGTGCCATACGCCAAAAGAAGCATACTTTTCAAAAGAAACCGCCCAATGGTTAGGGCATGACCGACACCCGGCAGAGTGCGACTGCCACCGGGCAGCCCGTGAAAAGCGGGAAGCCGCTGAAAGCCGACAGAAGCACCTTGAAACAGTGGAGGACTTGAAACGCCGGGGCTTTACCGACCCCGCTATGCGGAACTGGACATTTGAGCATGACAACGGCAGAAACCCACAGACCGAAACCGCCCGCTTTTATGTGGAGAGTTGGGAAACCATGCAGGCTGAAAATATCGGCTACCTGTTTTGGGGCGGCGTGGGGACAGGAAAAAGCTACCTTGCCGCCTGTATCGCCAACGCCCTTATGGAAAAAGAGGTTGCCGTTCGCATGACAAATTTTGCAACGATACTCAATGACCTTGCCGCCAGCTTTGAGGGCAGGAACGAATATATTTCCCGCCTTTGCAGCTACCCTCTGCTGATACTTGATGATTTTGGTATGGAGCGAGGAACAGAGTACGGGCTGGAACAGGTTTACAGCGTGATTGACAGCCGTTACCGAAGCGGCAAGCCGCTGATCGCCACGACCAACCTCACGCTGGAGGAATTGCAGCACCCGCAGGACACGCCCCACGCCCGTATCTATGACAGGCTGACTTCCATGTGCGCCCCCGTCCGCTTCACGGGCAGCAACTTCCGAAAGGAAACCGCACAGGAAAAGCTGGAACGATTAAAGCAACTGATAAAGCAGCGAAAGGAGAGCCTATGACAGAAACCAAACAGACAAGCACCACCAAAACAGACCGCCGCCCGGACTGTGTGACGGAAATCCGCATGGGCAACTCCGTCCTTACCGTTTCCGGCTTCTTCAAGCAGGGCGCAACCGACACCGCAGCCGACAAGATGATGAAAGTGCTGGAAGCGGAAGCTGCTACACAAAAAACGGCGATTTGACCGACCATAAAGAAGCAGATTTGACGCTTTTGCCGCTATACAGACAGCCGCCCCATGTGGTACAATCAAGGTACGGAATAGTGGGGCTGGCTGTCGGAAACGGAGGCTTTTATGTTAAGACAGACCAACCAACAACCAATTACCGCCCTTTACCCAAGACTTTCCCATGAGGACGAGCTGCAAGGCGAGAGCAATTCCATTTCCAATCAGAAGCGTATCCTTGAAACCTATGCGAAGCAGAACGGCTTTTCCAATCTGCGCTGGTACACGGACGACGGTTATTCTGGTGCGAACTTTCAAAGACCCGGTTTTCAAGCCATGCTTGCGGACATTGAAGCCGGAAAAGTCGGGACAGTTATCGTAAAGGATATGTCGAGGTTAGGGCGAAACTACCTGCAAGTGGGAATGTACACGGAAATGATTTTCCCACAGAAAGGCGTCCGCTTCATCGCTATCAATGACGGAGTGGACAGCGCACAGGGCGACAATGACTTTGCCCCGCTGCGGAATATCTTTAACGAATGGCTGGTGAGAGATACGAGCAAGAAAATACGGGCGGTAAAACGCTCAAAAGGCATGAGTGGCAAGCCCATCACAAGCAAGCCTGTGTATGGCTACCTCATGGACGAGGACGAAAATTTCATCATTGACGAGGAAGCTGCACCCGTAGTCAAGCAGATATACAACCTCTGTCTTGCCGGGAATGGTCCGACCAAGATAGCCCGTATGCTCACAGAGCAGCAAATCCCCACGCCGGGAACGCTTGAATACCGCAGGACGGGCAGCACCCGCCGCTACCACCCCGGCTATGAGTGCAAGTGGGCGACCAATACCGTAGTGCATATCCTTGAAAACCGGGAATACACAGGCTGTCTGGTAAATTTCAAGACAGAAAAACTTTCTTACAAAGTCAAGCACAGTGTAGAAAATCCCCCGGAAAAGCAAGTGATTTTCGAGAACCACCACGAGCCTATCATAGACACCCAAACATGGGAACGGGTGCAGGAGCTTCGCAAACAGCGCAAACGCCCAAACCGCTATGATGAAGTGGGTTTGTTCTCCGGCATACTGTTCTGTGCGGACTGCGGCAGCGTGATGTATCGGCAGCGATACCAGACGGACAAGCGCAAGCAGGACTGTTATATCTGCGGCAACTACAAGAAACGCACCCATGACTGTACGGCGCACTTTATCCGCACCGACCTCTTGACCGCTGGTGTACTCTCCAATCTGCGGAAAGTGACCAGCTATGCGGCAAAGCATGAAGCCCGGTTTATGAAACTCTTGATTGAGCAGAACGAGGACGGGGGCAAACGCAGGAACGCCGCCAAGAAAAAGGAACTGGAAGCCGCCGAGAAACGCATAGCCGAGTTATCCGCTATCTTCAAGCGGCTGTATGAGGACAGCGTGACCGGGCGCATATCAGACGAGCGTTTCACAGAACTGTCGGCAGACTATGAAGCAGAACAACGGGAGCTGAAAGAAAGAGCCGCTGCTATCCAAGCGGAGCTTTCCAAAGCACAGGAAGCCACCGTGAACGCAGAAAAGTTTATGAATGTTGTCCGGCGGCATACCAGCTTTGAAGAACTTACCCCTACTCTGCTGCGGGAGTTTGTAGAGAAAATCGTTGTGCATGAGTGCAGCTATGACGAGAACAAGACCCGCAGACAGGACATTGAGATTTATTATTCTTTTGTTGGCAAGGTGGACTTGCCCGAATAACCGCCCGACCTATCCGACACAATGCGCAAGTGCCGGATAGGAACGGCAAAATTTTTTACACTTCTATTACTTCTTTATCACACATCAGTAAAGAGTCAGGGCATGAAGCAGCTGATGGCTGGCGGCGGCGTGGCCCTGATTGGCATCACTCTGGTACCCCTGCTGTCCGGTCTGTTCGGCTGATCTTTTTTGGGCGGCATTTGCTGCCCTTACATATTACTTGCAAGCAGCTTCCAGCCCCACCGTGGCAAACGGCTTCTTATTATAATAAGGAAGCGCATTGCAAACCGAATACTCACCTTTATTTTGAAAGGACGGTGCTTTTATGCAGCTTCTGACGAACATTATCTTTCTGCTCAACCTGCTCAAAAATTTGATCAATCATTTTTCCTGATGGGTGGTGGCTCTGAGTGGAAACAGTTCTCAAGGCGATCTCGGATTGGATCAAATCGTTGCTGACAGCAGCCATCATGTCCAATCTCAGCGGCCTGTTCGATGATGTCAACACCCAAGTAGGCAGCATTGCACAGCAGGTCGGCACCAAACCATCCAATTTTGAGCCGCGTGTTTTTGCCATGATCGAGGCACTATCCCGTAATGTGGTTCTGCCCATCGCAGGCATCATCCTGACCTTCATTGCCTGTTACGAACTGGTTCAGATGATTACAGAGCATAACAACATGGCGCAGTTTGAACCAGCATTGATTCTAAAATGGATTTTTAAGACTGCCATTTCGGTCTGGATGATTTCAAACACTTTTGACATCATCATGGCCGTATTTGATGTAACCCAGCAGGTCGTGGCAAATTCCAGCGGCATCATCAGCGGCAATACGAGGGTCAACGACATTGGCTTGTCGATGCTGGAAAGCAGTATGATGAGCATGGATGTCGGCCCACTGTTCGGCTTGTTCCTGCAAAGTTTTCTGATCGGCATTACCATGCGCATCCTGTCCATCGTGATTTTTGTAATCGTGTACGGAAGAATGATTGAGATCTATATGATGGTCAGTCTGGCCCCAGTGCCTATGGCCACATGGGGCAACCATGAGCAGAGCCATGTCGGACAGAATTACCTGAAATCCCTGTTTGCGCTGGGCTTTCAGGGCTTCCTGATTCTCATCTGTGTTGCCATCTATGCCGTATTGATCCAAAACATTGCCATTTCCGGTGATGCCATTGGCTCCATCTGGTCAATTGTGGGATACACCGTACTGCTCTGCTTCTCACTGTTCAAGACCAGTTCTGTTGCAAAAACTCTGCTGGGTGCCCATTGATTCGGAGGTGAAATTTTGGCAGCTTATATTTCTGCTCCGCGCGATTTCAGCAAGGTGAAATCCAAAGTGGCGTTCAATCTGACCGCACGGCAGCTTGTTTGTTTCGGTGCAGCGGCAGTTGTAGGGGTGCCGCTGTTTTTTGTTCTGCGGGATACCGCAGGCAATACCGGTGCGACCCTCGGTATGATGGCAGTCATGCTGCCCATGTTCTTTCTGGCTATGTACCAGAAAAACGGCCAGCCCGCTGAAAAAATCCTGATGTACTACATTCAGGCACGGTTCATCCGCCCGAAAGTACGTCCGTACCAGACCCGCAATTACTATGCACTGCTTGTGAAGGGAGATGACGCCCATGATTCCGTTTCTGAAAAAGA
>NZ_JBBMEN010000005.1:0-211243 GCF_040096575.1 Faecalibacterium intestinale | reverse complement strand
ACGGAGAGAAACTCGTTCACCAGCAGGCAGTGGGTCGGCTGGGTATACTTTTTTGCCGCCTTGCTTGTCAATGTGGCTACGATCAGCGTAGGGGAGTAAAAATTTCCCACATCGTTCTGAAGAACGACTGCCGGACGATTCCCGCTTTGCTCTGAACCGATGGCGTTGTCGAAACGGGTGAAGAAAATGTCTCCACGCTGGAATTTCCAGTTTTGAATCAATAGCTGTCCTCCTTTTGCAATATGTACACCGCCCGCTGCACCTCCTTGGCAGTGGGCGGTGTGTTTGTTCAGCGGTTCATCACAACGTAGTCATGACCGCGCCGGGTCTGGCAGACAGTGCAAGTGTCCATGCTCCGGTCCGCGCTGGGAACAATGGCGATTTTGAACGCCTTGGATTCTACAAAACTACAAAGGCAGACACCGCAGAGCGTGCGGATGGACCGAATCATCTCCGGGGTCAGTTCCATTTCCTCGTAGATCGCTTGCTCTAAGGTGGTACGGTCGTTTTCGTTCATAAAGCCTCCTATTATGTAGGACGAAAATGTGGATATATGGAATAAGTAAAAAGAACAGGCGTGGACGAAGACCGAAAACAGCATTCGGCCACGCCTGATTTAATAAGTTAAGGTCTCGCATATTCGCCCTCGGCTCCCTGCGAGTGGGGCATAAACATCTGGCAGCGGACTTGTACCGCTTCATTGGCATTTCAGCCACCCCGCCTGCTTTGTGACCGGGCCGCGAATTACGGAAGTATCATTATCGGAGTACCAGATGACGGAACTATTCAGTTTTCAAAGAACAGGAGTGCAGACATTTCGTTCAACGGCTTTCGCCGTCTGGTGAATTGTCCTTACACTTACGAGCCATCGAGAAGGGTCAATTCGTAGCATTAAAATTGAAGTTTTTCAAAAATTTAGTAATTCTCTTGATTTTTATGCTAATAGTAGGGCGGGATACGCCGTAGACTTTAGATATTTCAGTGATGTCGTATCCCTCGTAAGCGTACATGGTGATGATTTCCAAATCTTCGACTTTCAAAGTTTCGAGTGCAGTAAGCAACTGTTCGTTCTCAATCTCACCAATCCATGCAAAACGGCTTTTGGTTTCGTGGTAGGTATCCGTTACGGTAACGGCTTTTTCATACTGCTTGAAGTCGCTGGTTTCCTTGGCTGCGCAATCATCGGCAGCACCAGAAACCGTCATTGTGTTAGTGATGTAGGCACGTTCGCTATTAAGAACACCCAAATCAAACTCGTACATAGCCTGAATTGCATCTTCGCTCATTCCTGCTTCGCGGTACTGCACACGAAGATGCTCCCACTTTGCGTTCAGCTTGCGACGTTCATTGCCATTATTGAAACTCATGTGTAACCTCCAAATTTTCGATAAAACGTGAGAAGTCGAAAATTCGGAGATGCTACGGATATTTCGCCACTTGGGGCAGCCACGAAAAGAGGGCAAACATAAAACCTGCTCCTTTTCGGGAGCAGGCTTCCTGAAGCTATAAAAAATAGCCGGACAACAGCCGACTGAGAGATTCTCAAGCGAAAATCACTCAATCAGGCTGTTGCCCGGCTATTTGGTGCTACGTTTCATACATCACCCGGAGGTGACGGCCCGTTGCTCGGTGCGAACAGTCCATATTCAGGGTGCAATGCACCCGATTTATTGTTTTAGGGGGTCACTTCTTTCTTCGGAATGATAAATCAATGCGGAGGAGCGTATTGCAACGGTGGCATTTCAGATGAATCATGCCGCTGCAGCCGTTGATTTTTTGATACAGCTTTATACCACAGTTTTCGCAAAACTGCCAGCCTTCAAGGTGATCTTTCAGTCGATCCTTCATGTCAGCCGACCTCCGTCAACGAAGATGGGTGGCGATGCCGCAGCTTGGATGGGAGAGATGGTAGAAAACTTCCCGCTGGAGGCTCTTTCATCAGCCAATCCGGTTCTATCATTAGCCGATGAACCTGTGCAAAGGGGTGCGGATGAGCACAACCAGCAACTTTGCAGCCTGCAGGTTTTGCTAATAAAAACCTTGAACCGAAATAACTCATGTGTGTACGCCTCCTATCAAATTTTTGTTTAATTCTATATAGCTTTTGGGGAATGTGCTGATTATATCCTAAAAATTTGTATACTTCAATACGTTAAAGAAAGTTTGGAGAACCATTCAAAGAAATGCTCTAAACAAAAGCTGAATACGGTTATTTTGACATAGCAACGCTACTTATATAGAGTGAAGCACTACTTATAAATAGTGGTGTCAGGAATTGAGATTTTGTGATACCAAAAAAGACACCCTCGCTTTTGATAGGAATCTCATGCAGGGATGTCCATATCTCAACGCGAAGGTGTCTTAATAACGAGGGTCATCTCATCACGGCTACGATCTCTTTTATGATGTTTAGTAGCTGATGAAATTGTTCTGGGGAAAGATCACGAGTAATCTGAGAGAAATACTGCAATGCGGCAGTATTCATATCAACTGTTGCGCTTTTATCTATGAAAAGGTCTTCTACGCTGATGTCCAGACCCTTGCAAATACGTTCCAGCGTGTTCAAGGTTGGATTCTGAACGCCGCGCTCAATATGCCCAACGTATGCGGCATTCATGTCACAACGTAAAGCAAAAAGCTCTAGGCTTAACCCCTCTTCTTTGCGTATCTTTCTGATCCGTTCTCCAACAAGGGATGCTAGTTCGGCTGGTTCAGATTCAGACTGATCTTTCGCTTTTTTTCACAGAGAACACCTCATTTACGGGCAATCATCAGATGCCACGGAACGTAAAGGTGAACTCCACAGGCTTGGTTACATCAGGAATATACTCCGGGTGGACATTGGCACCCCAGCTGTCATCACCACCGACGCCCATCTGCTCGCCGATGGCACGGATGACCGTGTAATGGACCGGGGGCAGCTCGTAGGGATGCTTGGCACTCTCCATTTCATGGGGAGTGTAGGGCAGCGCAGAGAAGAACATGGGCTTTGCGGCATCCGCGGTAAACAGCAGCCCGCGACCCTTGCGGTCCACTACCTTTGCCCAGCGCACAGCGGTCTTTGCACCGCACTCCTGCGGCACAAGGTACTGTGCCATGTTGCCTGCGACCTTGTTCTGGTAAATGCCCAGCTTTGCACCATGCTGACGATCCCAGTAGGTCTCCGCAGGGCCGTTTCCGTACCACTCCACCGTGTCGTAGTCAGCGTCGATCTTGAACAGTACGCCGAACTCCGGCATTGCTGCAAGTCCTTCCACCGGGTCATAGTGCAGGGTGGTCTGGATGCGGCCATCACCGAACACACGGTACTGCAGGCTGCACTCTGCTGCGGGGCTGGTCTGGAGGTTATAGAGATAGGTCACGACCACGCTGTCGGCTTCCACCTCGCAGGTGGGGTTCTGGAGGATGGTGCCGCCATGAACAGACGGGATCTCCTTGCCGATGCCCTTGGCGGTAGCGTACAGACTTGCCAGCTTCCACTGACCGCGAACGCCGCCCATGTTGTTGCCGCAGTCGTTGTCGGTGGGAGCGCGCCAGAAGTTGGGACGGGGAATCTCCTGAATCATCTCCTTGCCGGCATAGCGGTAGGAAGTCAGACCGCCATTCAGATCGGAGAACAAAACATCGAAATTCTCACCCCGGACGCCGATGTTGTGTGTACCGTGCGTAACGATAAACGGCGTGACCTTCTTGCTGGGAATGGAACGAACCACAGCAATCACACCCTGTCCAAAGGCGACTTCATGGCCTTTCTTTGCCCAGCTGGTGTCCTCCTTCAAACGGAAGCTGATGGTCACTGCATATTCACCGGGGAGCGCAGGGACCATAAACGGCAGTGGGAAGCTGGAACGCTCTTCGGGAGCAACATCAATATTGGTCAGTTTCTGCTGCTGATACAGCTTTCCATCACGGTGCAGCAGAGCAACGCAGTCGAAAGCATCCGTAGAGGTGAACAGGTTCTTATTCCAGACTTCAAAGCCAGAATTGTCGATGGAAACTGCGATATTCTGATAGCAGAACTTGACCTCCTGCATCTTGGGAGAAGGAGCACGGTCACCACCGTAGGCAATGCCGTTTCCGCTGAAATTATAGTCGGTAGGACGCTCACCGAAGTCGCCGCCGTAGGCTTGAAACCACTTGCCGTAGCGGTCTTTTTTCCAGATGGACTGGTCGATGTAATCCCAGATGAAGCCGCCCTGATAGCCGCAGTCCTTCTGGTCGGCAAGTTCCGTGTACTTGTGCAAAGCACCGTTGGAGTTGCCCATAGCATGAGAATATTCGCACTCGATATAAGGCCGCTTATCGCCCTGTGCCAGATACTCTTTAATGTCCTTCACAGTGCTGTACATATGGCTCTCGATATCGGTGGTTTCGAGGAAGCGGGGATCATTGACCACACCTTCATAATGCACCAGACGGGTGTCATCAAAGCGGCGGACCATCTCTGCCATCTGGAGCAGGGTCTCACCGCCAAACGATTCGTTGCCCAGAGACCAGATCAGAACGGCAGGATGGTTTTTGTCACGCTGGTAAGTGGAATTCATGCGGTCAAACAAGACAGCTTTCCACTCCGGCTTATCATTGGGCAAAACGCCCTCGATGCCGCGAATGCCCGCCTGATGGATGTCCCATGTGCCATGGGATTCCAGATTGTTCTCTGCGATCAGATACAGACCATACTCGTCGCACAGGTCGTACAGCGCATCCTGATTCTGGTAATGGCTGGTACGGATGGCATTGATGTTGTTCTGCTTCATGGTGATGATATCCCGAAGCAGTTCCTCATGGGTGTGTACGCCCACAGCACGACCTGTAATGGAGCTGAACTCATGACGGTTGGCACCCTTGAACACGATGCGCTTGCCGTTGAGCAGCATCCGATTGTTCTTCAACTCGAACTTGCGGAAACCGACTTTCTGCCCAGTCACCTCTACCAGATGGCCTGCATCGTCCAGCAGCTCGATTTCCAGTTCATACAGAGCCGGGTCCTCTGCACTCCACAGGTGGGGGCTCTCCACCGCATGGCTGAACAACGCAGAGCCGCCGTTCAGTGCGATTTTTTCGGAGAACACTTCCAGTTCACTGCGGCGCAGGGTCAGACGGGCTGCGCCCTTACCCTCCACCTGCAGTGCAACTTCCAGCGTGGAATGAGTAAAATCATCCCCGGCAAACAGCGTTTTGACGGATATATCTTCCAGATGCACGGTGGGGATGGCGTACAGCCACACGCTGCGGAAGATGCCGGAGAAGCGGAAGAAGTCCTGATCTTCGCACCAGCTGGAGGAAGTCCACTTGAACACCTGCACAGCAAGTTTGTTCACGCCCGGCTGGAGATAGGGAGTCAGATCGAATGCGTGTGCGGAGAAGCTGTCCTCGGTGTAACCCACATAAGACCCGTTCAGCCAAAGAGCCATGCCGCTTTCCACACCCTCGAACTCGATGTGGACGGGCTTGCCCTGCATGGATTCCGGCAGCTCGAAGTATTTTACATAGCTTGCCACCGGATTGAACCACTGCGGGATCTCACCCGGCTGTACTTCTTCACGGCCATCCCACGGATACTGAACATTCGCGTACTGGGGAATGTCGTAGCCCTCCATCTGGATGTGTGCCGGAACATGAATGTCATCCCAGCCGCTGCAATCGTAATCCGTCTTTTCAAAGCCGGGGATGGCACTGGTGTAGTTCTTTGCGTAGGCGAATTTCCAGATGCCGTCCAGCTTCAGCGCAAGCGAAGATTCTCCTGCCAGATATTCCTCGCGGGAAGCGTAAGTACGGAAACTTGCATGAGCATTCAGCACGTTTTCCTTGAAAAAGGTGGGGTCTTTTACTTTTGCAAAATCAAATGCAGCCATAGTATTTCCTCATTTACCTTTTATAATTTTATAATATTTCTCCAGCCTCCCCGGAGGAATCGCTGGATTCCTCCGGGGAACGGCAGATGAAGGAGAAATGATAATGGCTTGTTATCAGACTGCTGCACGCAGTTTTTCATTTGCTTCTTCGACCTTCATACGAGAGAGAATGAAGGTGATGATGGCATCCAGAGCAAACGGAATCACCAGATACATGATCTTCAGCATATTGATGCAGGAATCCGGCTGAACGGTCAGAGCGCTGTCAAAATGGCTTGCAGCCAGCAGCCAGCCGGTGATGGCGGTGCCAAGGCCGCCGCCAAGTTTTACGCCCAGAGAAGTGCAGGAGTACATCGTGCCATCCACGCGCTTATGCTTCGTCAGCCAAGTATATTCAGAGCAAGCAGCAATCGCAGCGTTCATATCGCCCTGCCAAGGACCCTGACCAAGAGCTGCAATTGCAGTAAAGAGCAGCATCAAGGTCACATTGCCGCTGCCCGTGTAACCAGCTACAGCAACCAGTGCACGAGAAATCGTTGCCAGAGTATAGCTCATTACATTCAGCTTATACATTCCATTCCACTTTGCAACCAAGGTCGGGGTGAACACCAGCGCGATGATCAGAGGAATGTTGATTGCCCAAGAGAATACACCGAACAGATTTTGGTTGCCAAGGATGTAGGTTGCATAGTAGGTGCCCATGCTGATCATGGCACCGTAGATCTGCTGCAAAATGTAGGTGACGCAAATCATCATATAATATTTGTTACCAGCAAGCAGCTTTGCAGCCTGAACCAGATTGTACTTTTCGTCCTGTTCGATTTCCCTTTTGTCGGTGGTATCCACCAATTCGCCTTCCGGCAGTTCCTTCACGGAGAAAACGGAGAGGGTGTTGACAAGCAGACCGATGATGGCGTAGATGATTGCAACAGTGCGCCAACCGGCAGCACCACCGCCCAATGCCGTAACAGCACCCAGCGTGATGGACTGGATGAGCAGGCTGGTGGCAAAGGCGAACATGAAACGCCAAGAACCCATCTCGACCTGTTCGGCACTGTTCTTCGTGATGAGAGCAGTCAGTGCAGAGTAAGCAATGTTGTTGGCAGTGTAGAATACAGCGTTCAGCAGAGTATATGCGATCAGGAACCATGCGTACTGTGCAAACTGTCCCAGATTGGTCGGGATGGCGAAAATTGCCACCAGCGTAATGGCACAGCCAATGTAGCCGTACAGCATCCAAGGACGGGCTTTACCCATCTTAGAATGCGTTTTGTCAATCAAAGAACCAAAGAAAATGTCCGTCACACCGTCCAGCAGTTTGGAAACTGCAATCAGAGTGCCGACAATACCGGGGTTCAGGCCAACGGTGTTGGTCAGATAGATCATGACGAAGGAGGACAGGAATGCATACACCACGTTGCCTGCAATATCGCCTGAACCATAGCCGACTTTATTATACCACTTTAGATAACGTTTCTCAGTCATTGTGCTTTCTCCCATCTTGCTTGTTTTGTGTGGGCGCGACCAATCTGCTGCGCACTTCAGACTGGAATTCCCATTACGCAAGTTGCCCAAATCTCTTGCGTTTCGTCTGAAAATATTATAGAATCTAATGGAACGAAAAGATATAGACAAGATGGAACAAAATATGCACAAAATCAAAGAGTTTGTAATTTTTTGATAGAACATTTCCCAAATCACTGTAAAATCTCTGAAGATGAGGAGGACGCAGGGATGTATTTCAACTCAGGATATTTGAACAACTCCCGTTTGGATTTCAAAGACTACTCAAAGCCGCTGGTCGTAGGCAGCTGCGGCACTTATCGCTTGAAAAAACGCCCTAAGCTACCTACTTTTTGGGCAAAGGGTCGCAGAGACTATCAAATCCTCTATGTGGCATCTGGTAAAGCACACTTCTGGTTCGATGGTGTTGAGGAAGTGGTGACTTCTGGACACATGGTGCTTTATCAGCCGCAAGAAATCCAGAAGTATGTCTACTATGTTGAAGATCACCCGGAGGTGTTCTGGATTCACTTTACGGGATATGATGTCAAAAACATCCTGAACTATCACGGAATACCCTTGGACAAGCACGTTTTTTACAGCGGCACACTGCCGGATTACAAAATGCTGTTCCGAAAGATCATCCGGGAACTGCAACAATGTGAATATGGCTATGAAGACTATATTGCTTCTTTATTCGACATCATTCTGCTTTTAGTAAGCAGGCAACAGCAGGAAAGCGAGAAAACAACTACAAGCATCCCCGAAGAAATCGAAGCCGCCGTTGCCTACTTTAACGAGAATTATAATACAAAGGTCAGTGTGGACGATTACGCAGAATCGCTGCATATCAGTACGAACTGGTTTATCCGTAATTTTAAGCAGTACATGAAAATAAGCCCTGCACAATACATCCTGTCCCTTCGGATGGTAAATGCACAAAGCTTATTGGAGAACACCGAATACAATATTGGAGAAATTGCAGAGATCGTAGGGTATGATAACCCACTCTATTTTAGCCGGGTATTCAAGAAAGAGTATGGTGTCAGTCCGGCACAGTACCGAAAGAATCTGGAAGAATCTACTGAAAAATGAGAAAGATTCCTTATAAATAAGGAGAGTAGAACCATGCCGATAAAAAATGCGATCCACAGCCAACAAGTCTACGGCCCAACGGATGAATCCATCATGGCAGAGTAGGAACTTTGCATGGAGCGGCTGTATGCTTATAATCATACCCGCCCTTCCGAACACGCAAAACGGGAGCAGCTTTTGAAAGAAATGCTTGCAGAGTGCGGCGCAGGCTGCTGGATCGAGCCGCCGTTTCACGCCAATTGGGGCGGAAAGCACAAACACTTGGGCGATTTTTTGTTAAGATAGATAAAAACAGAAAATCTTGCAACAAACCAGTGATTTGCTGCGTTATCTGGATAAAAGGGTTTATAGAGAGGAGCCGAAGATAGTGAAAAAACTGGTAGTAGACGTTGGTAGTATGCTAATTGTGCAGTATTTGATATTTTACTTTATTGAAATAAGATTAGGGGAACAAGCGACCTTTACAAAGTTTATAACTAACAATTATATCCTTACTTTTTGGATAATTTATCTTGCAAGTCGGATTGTGAATTGCAAAATTAAAAAGCCCCGAAATGAGAAATAAATCTAAAAAGGAGCGTTTCGGATGAGAGTCGGAAAAATTGTGTTAATGTTTGCGGTAATAGCGGTGCTACTAATTATAATATTGGGCAGGCCAATAACGACTGATGCTCCACAAATTATGGGCAGTAAAGAAATTGAAGATGCACTTAATGCAGCATCCGAATTAGATGAGCAAAATGTTGTTCGTGTTGATATTCCAGACGGAAATGGCGGGTATAAAACGTTACAAGGAGAGGAAGCTAGAGAACATTATAGCAAAGCAGTAGAGCAAACACAAAAAGAGCTTTTAGATGATTTATACAAAGAAAACTCAAAGAAATCGATTAAATGAATGATAGAGGACTGTTGTTTTGCCTTGGATATTTTAATTAAAGGTCAATTTTCTACTCTGCCATGGTTGAAGCCGAGCGAGAGATGATGCTCAATCTCACTACCCAACACAAGCTGGGCATACTCCAAAGGCTTATCACATAATAGCCAGTCCCCAGCTCCAAAACTACTTTTAGAGGGTATGCAAGGAGGTCTCTTTATGTTAGAACATTTTTTCAAATCGCTAGTCGCAACAGTTTCTGACCCTTACCAATGCAATCGCATCACGGATGCGTTGGCAGCAGCTGGAATTAAATTCTATTGTAAATCCAAAGATGTCAATCGGCATAACACCTTTGATCAAGCAAGGATTGGAACCCTCGGCATAAAACCGCAGTATGTCACAGAGGTGTTTGTGGACAAAGAAAATGCTGATATGGCTCTGCACATTATACATACCCTGTCATAAGCCCGGATTTCCCCTGCGACCAAACATTCCGATATAAAAAGGACGCTGCCGCCTCTGGGTGAGAGGTTGCAGCGTCCTTTTGACATCAGAGGGCGAATGATCTGTCAGACCGAACGGTTCTCAGTAAATTGGATGCTTTTAGCTTGCATTTTCCTGATTTTCAAGAATGCGCCAGCCGTCCATCAGGTCTGAATTTTCCATAATAAAGGTGTGGGCGGTATCCTGTCCCCACGAGTTGTCGTATTTCAGCATCAGATAATCGCTCAACTCGGTTCGATTTTTGAACTTCAACAAGCGATACGGCTCCTGAAAAGCAACCTTTTCGACGAAATATACTGCATCCGATGTGGGCAACATGACGCCGACATGACCGATCATAAGAGAATTGTCCGTTTCAGAGAACTGATCGTGCAGGACTACGGAGACGAGACGAATCTTATCATCTTCCACGAAGGAGAGACCGCGTTTCTTCCATTCCTGCTGAATCGTTTTCAAATGGGTAGGAATATCGGTCGTATTGGTGGTTTTAACCGGGGCGAACAGCGCATCAAACTTTTGCCGTTCGTCGCCGCAAAGGGATTCCGGGTCGGAATCCAGTGTTTCATAGTCCATAAACAGGGTGTCCTCGGCTGAGTCAAGGTCTGCCTTGCCCGTGACAGTGATAAAATCACCAAACAGCCCACAGGTAGTGATCCGACAGTTCCAGCCGGGGAAGGTATCGTATTTTTCTGCCCATGCGTCCTGCATGGAGTAAGGATCGTATTTCAAATCCGAAGGCTTGGCATTTTCAAACCCTGTGGTGAGCCATGTCGGGTCCACAGCATTGTTGAACTTTTGCGCATGATCAAAGAAGGTCTGTATCCGCAGGTCGGATACGCCGGCATCCTGCAAAAGTTTGGAAAGAAGATCCTGTGTATCCGAATCTGCTAAATTGGAGTATTCGATTTGCTGAAGGACGGGCTGAGAGGTTTTTTGAGTGCAGCCCACTGCCAGAAGCGCACCGCAAAAAAGTGCAGCGGTGCAGACAAGAAAAGTTCGACGTTTCAAAAATGGTCACCTCGTTGTGTTTTTCGGAAAGTTTCTTTGAGTGCCGGAGTCTTAACCATAAGCGAAGAGAGCAACGCCGTTGGTCTCGTAACGAATGGTATCACAGATAAACAAAGAAAATCAATGGCTTCTGTCGTATTTGACCATAAATTCATGCTGGACATTTGCACAAAGTTATGGTATAATTCTTTCTGCAATTGCGGGTATAGTACATCGGCTAGTATATCAGCCTTCCAAGCTGAGGAGGTGGGTTCGATTCCCATTACCCGCTCCACAAGACCTGAATCTTGAACGGTTCGGGTCTTTTCTTTTTGCCCCGGTGGCAGGGGAAATGTTGCAAACCGGCGGCGGAAATGCTACAATAGAGCCATCAAAACGCTGAAGGGGGAACGCCGCTATGGAATTCCGCGATAAACCGATGGAGAACCTTATTCGCCTGCAGGAGAAGGATATCTGCAAAAATATCAACGCCCTGCTGCTGGAGGGCGAGCAGATCGTGGGCGCTTACAAGACGGTGCGCGATCAGGTGGTGTTCACCAGCCACCGCATCATCATGGTGGATATGCAGGGGGTTACGGGCACGCGGCAGCAGCTTTTTGTGCTGCCCTACCGCAAGGTGCTGCACTACGGCATCCAGACGGCGGGCTTTGGCGACCCGCTGCAGGCGTCCCAGCTGACGGTCTGCTTTGCGGACGGTCACGAGGCCAAGTTTGGCTTTATCGGGCAGAAGGACCTGTTTCAGGTGGCAAACGCCATCAGCGCCCGCATTTTGTAAGAAAAATTATGAACCAAAGCCGCTGCACAAGGGTTTGTGCGGCGGCTTTTTTTACGCATTTTTGCGGCTGGTTGTATACAAAACGCATGAAAATTTGAAACAAAATGTAAAACAATGTGCCAAAATAGGCGAAAAACTGAGAAACACAAAACTTTGTGCCACAAGATGAAAACATGATTGACATTTTGTTTCGTCTCGCGTACAATTCGGGGCATAAGGCAGTCCCGCTGCTGCGGGACAAAAAAGCGCGAATACAGGCATATTGTCGCATTGCGGCAAAAGAATGGGAGGACCTTACCATGTCAACCAAATTTTCCCGTAAAACGTTCCTGAAGGGCAGCGTTGCCGGTCTGGGCATGATGGCGCTCAACGTGTGCACCGCCGGGGCAGCCTCTGCTGCCGAGCCCGCAGCCGCCGCAGCGGAGGATACCAACTCCCTGAACCTCATCCCTAAAAAGGCGGCCTCGGTCAAGGTGACCAGCCGCGGCAGCGTGAGCGGCGGCTGGCAGGGCGAGCCGGTGTTCCCCAACTGGAAGGGCTACGTCGACGATACGCTGGCCATGAACCACATGTACACCTTTGTGGGCTACGCAGGGCAGGGAACGCTGTGCGTGGAGCCCGAGTCGGGCGTGACCGGCTTTAACCTGTTCGTCAATAACCGCCAGATCAACACCGCTGCCATGGCGGCAGGCGGCGTGTGGAACGTGGACATTTCCGGTCAGACCATCAACGGCCGCAACACCATTCAGGTGGGCGGCATCCGTCCCCGCGGCAAAAAGGTGACTGTGCGGGTGGGCTACCCCACCGTGCAGGAGGGCAGCCTGCAGGACGTGGGCATCGACCGCGATGCACTGGAACTGCTGGAGCAGATCATTCAGGCAGACGTGAACAATGGCTTCCCCAGCGCACAGATGGCCATTGTGAAAAACGGCAAGCTGGTGTACCAGAACGCCTGGGGCAAGGTCAACTCCTATAACCCGGACGGCACCCCCAAGACCGACAGCCCGGCTGTGACTAACGATACCCTGTACGATCTGGCCTCCAACACCAAGATGTACACCGCAAACTACGCATTGCAGTACCTCGTCACGCAGGGCAAGGCCAATTTGGACAGCCGTCTGGTAGACCTGCTGGGCAGCGCCTTTGTGGAGGACACCATCGATATTACCTACAACGGCTACGAGAACCCGGGCCTGAAGGTCAACAAGCAGTGGAAGGCAGAACTGACCCTGCGCGATATCCTGCGCCATCAGGCAGGCTTCCCCGCAGACCCTCAGTATTACAACGATTCCTACGATCAGAGCAGTCAGTCCATCGTGCCGGGTGCCGTGAATGTGTTGTATTCCGGATCGGATGGAAGTACCGAGACCCGCACCGAAACGCTGCATTCCATTTTCAAAACGCCGCTGATGTACGAACCGGGTACCAAGACTGTTTATTCGGACGTGGATTATATGCTGCTGGCGTTCGTGATCGAGAAAATCACCGGCAAAGGCCTGGATGTGTTCCTGAAAGAGACGTTCTGGGATCCTATGGGTCTGACCCGCACCACCTACAACCCTCTGCAGAACGGCTTTGCTCCCAACGACTGCGCCGCTACCGAGCTGAACGGTGATACCCGGGACGGATATGTTTCCTTTACCGGGGCGCGCACCGTAACTACACAGGGCCAGGTGCATGATGGCAAAGCCTATTTCTGTATGGCGGGCATCTCGGGTCATGCAGGCCTGTTCTCCACCGCTACGGAGCTGGCAAAGCTGGCCTCTGTCATGCTTGCCGGCGGCTACGGAGAGAACCGCTACTTCTCCCGCAACGTAATGGACACCTTTACCGCACCCAAGAAGGAGGACGCTGCCAACTGGGGCCTGGGCTGGTGGCGTGAGGGCGACAACCAGCGCTGCTGGTATTTCGGCACGCAGTCCTCGCCCAATACCATTGGACACCAGGGCTGGACGGGCACGCTGACCATGATCGACCCTAGCGAAAATCTGGTGGTGGTCTACCTGACCAACAAGATTAACTCCCGCATTACAGACCCTGCCAATGTGAATGAGTTCAATGGTAACTGGTATACGGCTTCTACGCTGGGTTTTGTGGCACAGCTGCTGTATCAGGGTCTGCAGAACCACGGCACCGACCCCAACAACGCTTACAGTGCCCTGCTGGAGGATATGGCTGAAAGCAAGTTTGCGCTGGTGGCCGAGGGCGGCAGCGTGCCTGCTACCCACCCTCTGGTGCGCTCCGGTTATGCTGTGCTGGAGGCTATGGCTGCCCACGCAAACTCCACCCACTCTTATCTGGACCGCAACTATTTCAACGATGCCCTCACTCTGCTGGATGACACCCGCGATGCAGAGGAACTGGCAAAGCTGAAAAAGATGCTCAATAAGTTCTGAAAACAGAACACGGCACAGTACTGCAGTACAAAAAGCAGGCTGTCTGAAAGATGTATAAGAAAACGATTGATTTAAAGGAGGAACTTTTTATGGCTACCAAATTCTCTCGTAAAACTTTTCTGAAAGCGGGTGCTGCTGGTCTTGGCATGATGGCACTTAATGTGTGCACCGCCAGTGCCGCTGCACCGCAGGAGGATGCCAACTGCTTGGATTTCCTGTTCAAAAAGCAGAAAACGCCCAAGACTACCTATGCGGGCACCCGCAAAACGCTGTTCTGGTACTCCGAGACACTGAAGCAGGACTGCAACTATTCGGTTTATCTGCCTGCCAGCTACGATGGAAATAACAAGGCACAGGCCTATCCGGTCATTTACCTGATGCACGGCGTAGGCGGCCATCAACTCAATATGATCGAGCGTTTCTCCACACCGGATATCCTCAACGATCTGATCGGAAGCGGGGAACTGCCCGAGTGCATTGCAGTGTTCATTGATGGTTACAACTCCTTTTATTACGATGGACCCGGCCTTGCCATGGAAACGGCCATCATCCATGATCTGATCCCGTTTATCGACAAAACTTACAACACGTTGGCCAGCAAGGAAGGCCGCATCATCGGCGGCATTTCCATGGGTGGTTATGGTGCAGCCCGCTTTGCAGTGAAATATCCGCAGATGTTCTCGGCGGCACTGATGATGTCCCCGGCAGTCTGGCGCAATAGTCAGGGCAATGCCTGCTCTTCGCTGCATCTGTTCAACAACTTTGACCAGGCAACCTGGGACGCAGAACATCCGGTAGCCTTCCTTGCTTCCTATACCGTTGCCAACAGCCCGGTAAAGTTCTATGCCATCCATGGCACTGAGGACACGGTGGTGCCCCCGGCTGATGTGGAAGCATTTGTCGAAAAACTGAGCCAGGTAGCAGAAGTGGAATATGTGCCCTATGAGGGCGGCATCCACGCTTGGACGACCTGGAAAGAAACCTGCCGCGAAGCGCTGAAATACGCCGGTAAAGTGCTGCAGGCATAAGGAGACGCCATTCTCCACATCTTTCGATCCCCGGGAAGTCCATAGAAACCAGAAAGGCCCGTGCTGCTCCAAACAGCGCGGGCCTTTCTGGTGTTGCTGTATACGAAAAAAAGAGAATGGCGGTTTTGAAAAAGGGTAAAAGCTCAGCAGCTGGTTTTGCGTACCAGCTGCCGGTGCATCAGCGCCATCAGCACTAGAAATACCAGCAGATAGAAGGGGAATAGCGCCGGGGTGATGTTATTGGCAAGCACGCCGAACAGCGGCGGCATGGCAAGATTGCCCACATAGGCGCTGCTCATCTGGATGCCGATGACGGCCTGAGAATTCTGTGCGCCGAAGTGCGCCGGGGTGGAGTGGATGACGCTGGGGTAGATGGGCGCACAGCCCAGCCCTACCAGCACAAGCCCGGCCAGCGCAAAGACCTGAGCACCGGGCAGCAGCAGGGCGGCAATGCCCACGCCCAGCACTGCAAACCCCAGACGGATCATCTGATCGTCGCTCAGTTTCAAGGTCAAAAAGCCGCAGACGCCCCGCCCCACCGTGATGCCGATATAGAACAGGCTGGCAAAGCTGGCAGCCGTCTGGGCGGGCACCTGCCGCACAAGGGTCAGGTAGCTGCTGGCCCAAAGCCCGGCGGTGGTCTCCAGTGCGCAGTAACAGAAAAAGCAGAGCATCACTTCCTTCGCGCCCGGCAGCGCGAACACCTGCGGCAGGGTCAGCGCCTTGGGCGCGGTGCCGTCCGGGGCGGCGTCGGGGCGTTTATGCCACAGGGGCAGGCTGCAAAAAAGCACGGCAGAAAGTGCGATCTGGAACAGGGCGATGTACCGGTAGCCGCTGTTCCAGCCCAGCCCGCCGGAAAGCGCCGCGCCCATCACCACAGGGCCGATGGTGGTGCCTACGCCCCACATACAGTGCAGCCAGCTCATGTGGCGGCTCTGGTAATGCAGAGCAACGTAGTTGTTCAGGGCGGCATCCACGCTGCCCGCGCCCAAGCCGTAGGGGACAGCCCACAGACAGAGCATCCAGAACCGGCCGGAGATCGAAAAGCCGAACAGCGCCGCAGCGGTCATGCCCACGCTGAGGGCGGTCACCCTGCCCGTGCCCAGCGCCCGGGTGAGCCGGTCGCTGTTCAGGCTGGAAACGATGGTGCCCAGCGAGATGATCATGGACAGGATGCCCGCGTAGGAGAAGGGGACGCCCAGCTGAGGGTACATGGTGGGCCATGCAGACCCCAGCAGGGAATCCGGCAGGCCAAGGCTGATAAAGGCTAAGTAAATAATGGGCAGCAAAAGCTGTGTCATAGGAAGCGTTCCTCCACAGATGATTTGATGGCGTGCTCCGCAGTGTATGCGGGTGCGCTATAAGAATAACATGACCGGACGGGAAATCATAGGGCAAAAGCGCCTGCTTTTTACAACAAAACCGGCGCACTTTGATTTGACCCGTGAAAATGCGTTTGCCGCGGCCTATAGGCCGCGGCAAACATGAAATATAAACAGAGTTCCGCTTTTAGTGTTCGCTGTTCTTTTCCAGATACACGGTGGTGGAGGGGAAGGCGAAGTCCACGCCGTTTTTCTGCATCACGTCCATCAGGTCAAGGTTCAAATCGTTCTGCATCTGCAAAAAGCGGGTCATGTCGGCGGTGCGCAGGTAGGCGGACACCAGCAGGTCGATGCTGGAAGCGCCGAAGCCGCTCAGCTTGACCAGCACCGAGTCCTCGTAGGTGTAGGGGCTGGCCTTGAGCATGGCGGTCAGGTCTGCCATCAGCTGCTCCAGCTGAGGACGGGAGGTATCGTAGGTGACCCCGAGGGTGAAGCGGTACAGCCGCTTGTTGCGCAAGGTGCCGTTGTTGACGGTGGCAGAGCTGACCGTGCTGTTGGTCAGGATGTACACCGAGTTATCCAGTGCGCGGACCTTGGTGGAGCGGAAGTTGATGTCCACCACCTCGCCGGAAACATCGCCCACGGTGATCCAGTCACCGATGGAAAAGGGCCGGTCCAGCAGGATGACCAGCCCGCTGAACAGATTTTTGGCGCTGTCCTGCGCCGCCAGAGAGATGGTCAGACCGACAAGACCCGCACTGGCTACGATGCTGCCCACCGGCAGGCCGGTCTCCTGTGCCATGGTCATAACGCCCAATACCACGATGAAAACTTTGTACAGCTTGTTCAGCAGGGTGGTCAGGGTGCGGTTGGCGCGCACCTCCTCGCCGCAGTTTGCCAGCAAAAGGTCGGTAAGGTCGGCGGCGGCGTACAGTCCCTGACACACAAAAAAGGTGGCGGCCAGCTCAAAGACTGTGAGCAGAAATTTGCTCACGCCGCTGATTGCCCACGGCAGGCTGGCAGCTGCGGCATAGATGAACGCCGCAAGGGTGAGCCGCTGCAGCGGCACGGCAAAGCTGCGCAGCAGAATGGGCGTACCCGCCAGCCGCCAGCTGCGGCGCAGCAGGGCAGGGCACACCCGGCGGGACAAAAGCTGCCGCGCCAGCCAGCCAAGCACCAGCAGCAGCGCCGCGCACACCACCCGGGCGGCAAAGGCTGCCCAGCCTTCCAGCAGCAGCGAGCCCAGCTCAAAACCAAGGTTACGGATCGAGAAAATCATGGAAAACCTCCTGTGTTTTTTCACAACGCATATTATGATAGCATACTCTGCCGCCCGGGGCAAGGAAAGAACGGTGAAAACACACTTTGATAAAAAATGCGCAAACTTTTCGAAAAGGGGCTTGACAGCGCCGCAGTACCGCGCTATACTCTTGGTCAGAAAGTTCGTTTCAGGGCGGGGTGCAATTCCCCACTGGCGGTAAAGTCCGCGACCACCCGCAAGGGTGCTGACCCGGTGCAACTCCGGGACCAACGGTATAGTCCGGATGCAAGAAACGGCAGGCAAATTGCGTCTGTGCGCCCTGTTGCAGTTTTTGGTTGCAGCAGGGCGTTTTTTGGTTTGTCTTTCCGGTTCGATCCAGCGCGAAAAGGGCTTTCCGAACAAATTTGAACGGGGCGTACACCCCGGGGAGGACAACTACCATGAAAAAGAATACCACCCACAACCTGACCGTTGCCGCCATGCTCAGCGCGGTCGCCTTTATCCTGATGTTCATTGAGTTCCCGCTGCCGATGCTCATCCCGTCCTTCGTCAAGATGGACTTCTCCGACCTGCCCGCCCTGCTGGGTGCCTTTGCACTGGGCCCGGTGTACGGCGTGGTCATCAGCTTTATGAAGAACCTGCTGCACATCATCATCAAGGGCACCTCCACCGCCTGCGTGGGCGAGCTGTGCAACTTTATGCTGGGCGCGGTGTTCTCCGCTGTGGCGGGCTTTGTCTACAAGCGCCATAAGAGCCGCAAGACCGCCATTCTGGGCGCTATCGCCGGTGCAGCCGCCATGGCGGTGTTCAGCGTGCCCTCCAACTACTTCATCACCTACCCGGCCTATGTGCAGTTCTACCATATGCCGCTGGAAGCCATTCTGGGGATGTATCAGGCTATCCTGCCCTCTGCCGACAGCCTGATCAAGTGCCTTGTGATCTTTAATATGCCCTTCACGCTGGTCAAGGGTCTGCTGGACGCCGTGCTGTGCCTGCTGATCTATAAGCCCCTGTCTCCCATCCTGCACGGCCGCAAGTAAGCTGCTGAAACAAGAGAGCCGGAAAGTCTGCGGACTTTCCGGCTTTTTCTCTGTTTGGAGGGAATAGCTGCCGAAGAAACTCCCCCAGTCTCGCTGCGCTCGACAGCCCCCTCTGAGATGGGGCTCCTGGCATAGCGATGATGTTTCCGGCTAAAGTGTACAGTTTGCGGATGCGTCAGGTGTTTGCGGACATTCTAGCTCTCTTTCTTTAGAGGGCTCGCCCTCTCAGTCACCTGCGGTGACAGCTCTCCCAAAGGGAGAGCCTTTGGCAGTCCACGCAAAGTTCATCTCTTTGCCAAGGCCTCTCCCTTTGGGAGAGGTGGATGCGAACGCAGTGAGCAGACGGAGAGGGCGAGGACGCTGACAAGGTGCTTTTTACGCCAGCGCGCCCTTATCCAGCCATCTGCCCCGCGCCATGCGCAGCAAAAACAGTACGCCGCGGGTGCAAAGTTCGGCGCACATGGCTGCCCATACGCCCACCAGCCCAAAGCGGGGAGCCAGCAGAACAGCCAAGGTCAGCCGCACGCCCCACATACTGATAAGGTTCAGCACAAAGCAGCCGGTGCTGTCGCCCGCGCCCTGCATGGAGCCGCTGGCCACGATGCTTGCCCCGAACATGGGCTCGGCAAAGGCTTCGATGCGCAGCACCCGTGCGCCCAGCGCAATAACGGCGGCATCGGCGGTGAAGATGCCCATCAGCTGCGGGGCAAACACATACAGCCCCACGCCGGTAAGCGCCATGATGCCCATGCCCATGGCGGTGCACAGCCATGCAAAGCGCTTTGCCATGTCCCGGCGGTTTGCGCCCACGGCCTGTCCCACCAGCGCAAGGGCGGCGTCCTGAATGCCGTAGCCCGCCATGTAGCACAGGCTCTCGGCGCTGACCCCCAGACTGTTGGCGGCAATGGCGGTAGTGCCCAACCCGGACACGATGCGCACCAGCAGCACCTGTGCCGAGGACAGGGCAGCGCGCTCTGCCGCCAGCGGTGCGCCCACCTTCCATACGTTGTGCAGGCAGGCGCGGGTAATGTGCCAAGAGCCGGGCTTGCGGATGCACAGTGGGCCGTCCCGCAGCAGCAGAACGCCCAGCGCCAGCGTGCCGCCCACGGCGTTGGCAAGCGCCGTGCCCAGTGCTGCGCCCGGTACGCCCCAGCCCAGACCCCAGACCGTGAGGTTCTGGCCGAATACCGTCATCTCCCGGGTGGGGTTGATGAGGAAAAAGTTAAAGATGATGTCCAGCACGCAGGTGAACACGCTGATCAGGCCGGGGGTCAGGGCATCGCCGGTGGAGCGCAGCATGGCGGCATAGGTGCCCATAGCCATGACAAAGGGCAGGGAAGCCGACCAGATGGCAAAATACGCCGAAGCATTTGCCTGCAGTGCCGCGTCTGCGCCCAGCCACCCGGGCAGAAACCGGCTGATGCCCACGCCGAAGGCGGCAGCGGCAAGCCCTACCACCAGATTGAACAGCATGGACTGCCGCAGCACGCCCCGGGCGTCCTGCTGGCGGTCTGCGCCCAGATACTGCGCCACCTGAATGGAAAACGCCATGCACAGCCCCGCCAGCATCCCGTGCAGCAGCCATGTGCTGGAGCTGACGATGCCGATGGAAGCGGTGGCGGCGGCGCCGATATGCCCCACCATGGCGGCGTCGATGTACTCCATGGCGGTAACTACGATCTGCTGCAAAATGGAAGGGATGCTCAGCGTCAGCGCCACCTGTGCAGTGTGGCGCAGCGGCACCTGCTCGCCCTGCCGCATCCGGGCAGAGAGCTGCTCAAGGGTAATGGACATGGGACCTCCTGCGTTGTGGGTGAAAATACAGACTAACATACTATTATAAAGAGCGGCGGGAGAAAAGTCAATCCGCAGCGAATTTTGCCGCCGGGATTGATTTTTGGGCAAGGGCGTGATACACTCACAAAGGACTATACAGAAAGAAAGAGGAATGTTATCTTATGATCCAAATGCTTACCTCTGTCATCGGGCAGCGGGGCGTGGATGCCATGGCATTTTTGCTGGCGTTCGCCCTGACCGCCCTGACGGATTCCATTTTCCGCGATAAACTGCCCCACGACCATGGCCGCGCCTTTGCGGTGAACGGCGAACTTTCCAAAGGCAAGGCGCGCGGCTCCGGATTGATCTTTGTGCTGTGCATCGCGCTGGTGTCGCTGGCGTTTCTGCCCTTCACCACCGAATATGTGGTGTATAATGTGCTGCTGATCGCTTCCATGCTCTCCGGCTATCTGGACGATGCCGCCGAGACTGCTTGGAACGAGTACAAAAAGGGCATCATCGATTTTGTCATTGCGGTGCTGGCGGGCGTCACCTACCTGAACTTCAACGGCTGCGGGGTGCACTTTTTGCAGTGGAGTTTCACGCTGCCCTACGCGGTGTACCTGCTGCTCATTGTTATCCTGATCTGGGCAAGCATCAACGTGGTCAACTGCACCGACGGTGTGGACGGCCTTTCCGCCAGTCTGGCAGTGGTGACCATTGGCACCTACCTGCTGGCCTATAAGACCGAGCTGGGTACCTACGCCACCGCCGGTGTGGTGTTCATCGGTGCGCTGCTGGCCTACCTGTGGCTCAACGCCAAGCCCTCCAGCCTGCTGATGGGCGACGCCGGCAGCCGCGCCATGGGCTTTTTCATCGCCATGCTGTCGCTCAAGTGCGGTCATCCGTTTGCCTTTTTGCTTGCCGCCATTGTGTTCATCGCAGACGGCAGCTTGGGCATTCTGAAGATCAGCCTGAAGCGTTTTCTGCACATCTGGATCCTGAAAAACACCCTGACCCCTCTACACGACCATGTGCGCAAGCGCAAGGGCTGGAGCGACGAGCAGGTGGTAGCCCGCTGGCTCATTCTGCAGTGCGTGGCCTCGGCTCTGCTGCTGCTCCTTGTGCGGGGGTAAACAGCACGCTATAAAACCAAAGAACAACACCCTCAGACCTTTGCGCCTGAGGGTGTTGTTTTGTTATTCATCCGTAGAAAGCTGATCTATCCGTTCTTTGACGGCTAGATCGATCGCCGTGCAAACGCCCTGAAAATTGCGCTCGACATCCAAGTTTGAAAAGCGCAAAACCTTTACACCATACTGTTCCAGAACAGCCGCACGCTCTTTATCGTAGATAAGCCCCTGTTCATCGTAATGCTGAGAGCCGTCCAGCTCGACCACCAATCTGGCGGCATGGCAGTAGAAGTCGGCGATAAAATAGTCGATCGTTTTTTGCCGCTGAAACCGAATAGGATAATTACGCAAAAAACCAAACCAAAGATGTTGCTCTTGCTTTGTGGCTCTTTTGCGCAGTTCTTTTGCGCGTGGAATGATTTTTCCCTGATATGGCAAAGACATAGATAAACTCCTTAAAAACTCCCTCAGTCACGGCTTGCGCCGTGACAGCTCCCTCGGAGATGGAGCCCTTGGCATAGCGATGATGTTTCCGGCTAAAGTGTAAAGTTTGCGGTCACGTCAGGAGCCCCATCCTAGAGGGGGCTGTCGAGCGCAGCGAGACTGGGGGAGTTTACACCCCTGCCTTTTTGCACGCCGCCTGCACCACATGGCCTACCAGCACCGAGGTGGTCACGGTGCCCACGCCGCCGGGCACGGGGGTGATGGCGTCCACCACCGGCTCTGCGGCGGCAAACTGCACGTCACCGCAGAGTTTGCCCTCCTCGTTTACATGGATGCCCACATCCACGACCGTCTGGCCTGCCCGCAGGCAGTCTGCGCCCACAGCGGCCATCTTGCCCATGGCGACCACCACGATGTCCGCCTGCCGGCACACTTCCGGCAGGTTCCGGGTGCGGGAGTTGCACAGGGTGACGGTGGCGTTTTCCCGGTCCAGCATCATGGCGGCGGGCTTGCCCACCACAAGGCTGCGTCCTACCACCACGGCACGCTTGCCGGAAAGGGGGACGTTATAATACTTCAAAATTTCCATGCAGGCCTGCGCGGTGCAGGGGGCATAGCCCAAATCGGTGTTCGTGAACACCCCGGCCAGAGAACCGTCCGTGATGCCGTCGATGTCCTTTTCCGGGCGCAGGGCGGCGCGGATGGTGCGGTCATCGAACTGCTTGGGCAGGGGACGGAACAAAAGACAGCCGTGGATGCCGTCATCGGTGTTCACCTCGTCCAGCACCTGGAGCAGCTGCTCCTGTGTGGCGTCGGCGGGCAGCACGAACTGCCGGACGGCGACGCCCACCTTGCCGCAGCGGTTCATCACGCCCCGCTCGTAGGAGAGGTCATCCTCCCGCTCGCCCACACGCACCACCGCCAGCGTGGGGGTGATGCCCTTGGCTTTCAGCTGCTCGCAGAGTGCGGCGTTGCGCTCGTTCATGGCGGCCACCACCGGCGCGCCCTTTAAAATCGTTGCCATATACTTTCCCTCATTTATGATATTATTTGTTGCGGAGTTTCCCGCTGACGGCGGTGAATATCTCGTCTGCCCGGGGCACAAACTCTGCCAGCAATGCGTCTGCCCGGGCGTCCAACGCGGCGGCATGGGTGCGGTCTACCATCAGCTTGGTATTGATGAACACATTCAGGCTTGCAGCCTGCAAAGCGGCCTTGCACAGCACGGCAGCACACCCCGCATCCGATACCGCCAGCACGCTGCCCTTCGCGGCATACTGTCCCGCCAGCGCGATGCCCTCGGCGCACTTTTCCATGATCTGCAGCGGCACGGCGCTTGCACCGTCCAGCGCGGCTTCCAGCACAGCAGCCTTGTGCGCGGTCTGCTCCGGGGTGTCCTTGGGCAGACTGTAGGCCGCAGCCAACGGCGCAAAGGCATCGGCATCGGCCTGTACCAGCGCTTCCAGTTCCAGCCGCAGGGCACTGGCCCGGGCGTTCAGTGCCTGAATGTCCGCTTCCACGGCGGCGTACTTCTTTTTGCCGGTGGTCAGGCAGCCCACCATGTTGCCCAGCGCCACACCGGCAGCGCCTGCCAGCGCGGCGGTGCCGCCGCCGCCCGGCGTGGGCGCTTTGCTGGCAAGCTGTGCCAGAAACTGCGCGCAGCTTAGATCCTTCATTTCCATGTGTAGATACCCCTCTCTGTTACAAAGGCGTCCAGCCGCTGGTCGTGGGCGTCCACGGCGGCGCGGGGGACGCGCTGAACTTCCAATGCAATGCCGATCTTCACCGCCCGGGTGCAGCGGGGCAGGTAGCGGTCGTAGTAGCCCTTGCCCATGCCCACCCGGCGGCAGTCTGTGTCAAAGGCGGTGCAGGGCACCAGCACCAGATCCAGCTGCTCCGGCTGCAAAAGCGCGGAGCGTTCCGGCACCGGCGTGCGGATGCCGTACTGCCCCACCGCCCAGCCGTCCGCGCCCGGCACGGCTGCGATAAGGGTAAAGCCCTCGCCGCACACCGGGTAGGCTACCGTCTTGCCCTGCCGGACAGCTTCGGCAGCCACGGCGGCAAGGTCGGCTTCGCCCCCAAAGGCTGCGTAGAGCAAAAGGGTATGGGCGGCGCGGTAGGCGTCCAGTTCCAGCACCCGGCGGCACAGCGCCGCGTTGGCGGCGGCGCGCTGCGGCGCATCCAGCGCCTTGCGGGCGGCACGGCCTGCGGCACGCTGCGCCTGTTTTTCCTCGGCAATGGTCATACAAAACACCTCGCTTCACCTGTGGGGGAGGATACTTGAAAAATATACAAAATCGACAGCGCATTTTTATACAAACATAATAAACACTTCAGACAAAAAAAGCAAGCCTTTTGGCGAAAAGAGGATTGAAGCCGCCGCCGCTTTCTGCTATGATTATGTTACAGCAGCAAACGCCGCGCGGGCGCTGCGCTGAGAGGATCTACAACATTTTGTGGAGAGGGGCAAGTAAAATGTACAAGGATATGATGGACACCATCGGCATGGTCAATGCAGCCGACCCGGAACTGGGCGCAGCCATGGAGCGGGAGCTGACCCGTCAGCGCGAGAACATTGAGCTGATCGCCAGCGAGAACATCGTCTCGCCCGCCGTGATGGCAGCGATGGGCAGCGTGCTGACCAATAAGTACGCCGAGGGTCTGCCCGGCAAACGCTACTACGGCGGCTGTGTCTATGTGGACGAGGTGGAGAACATTGCCATCCAGCGCGCCTGCCAGTTGTTCGGGGCAAAGTACGCCAACGTCCAGCCCCATTCCGGCGCACAGGCCAACCTTGCCGTGTATTTTGCCCTGCTGGAGCTGGGCGATACCGTCATGGGCATGGACCTTTCGCAGGGCGGTCACCTGACCCATGGTTCCCCGGTGAATATGTCCGGTAAAAACTACCACTTCATCTCCTACGGTGTCGGCGCAGACGGCGTGATCGACTACGCCGAGCTGGAAAAGCAGGTGCGCAAGGTGCGCCCTAAGATGCTGGTGGCGGGCGCGTCCGCCTACCCCCGCGCCATCGACTTTGAAAAGCTTGCCGAGATCGCCCACGGCTACGGCGCATACCTGATGGTGGATATGGCGCACATTGCCGGTCTGGTGGCGGGCGGTCAGCACCAGAGCCCCGTGCCCTACGCCGACGTGGTGACCACCACCACCCACAAGACCCTGCGCGGACCCCGCGGCGGCCTGATTTTGACCAACAACCCCATCATTGCCAAGCGCATCAACTCGGCAGTGTTCCCCGGCACGCAGGGCGGCCCGCTGGAGCACGTGATTGCAGCAAAAGCCGTCTGCTTTGGCGAGGCACTGAAGCCGGAGTTCAAGGAATATGCCCGTAAGATCGTGGAAAACGCACAGGCACTGGCTGCGGCTTTGCAGCAGCGCGGGGTAAAGCTTGTATCCGGCGGCACTGACAACCACCTGATGCTCATCGACCTGCGGGACGAGGAGTGCACCGGCAAGGACCTGGAGCAGCGTCTGGACAGCGTGCACATCACCGCCAACAAGAACACCGTCCCCGGCGAGACCCGCAGCCCCTTTGTGACCTCCGGCGTGCGTCTGGGCACCCCGGCTGTCACCACCCGCGGCATGGGCGCAGCCGAGATGCAGGTGATCGCGGACTGCATTGCAGACTGCATCTGGCACTATGCGGAAAAGAAGGACGAGATCAGCGAGCGCGTTCTGCGCCTGACCCGGGAGTTCCCGCTGTACCAGTAAAGGCAAAGTATAAATAACAAGGCATCCGCAGCCGTTCTGCTGCGGGTGCCTTTTGCTACAAAAAAGGAGAAAGACGATGGAAAGCTTAGGCCTTTTGCATCTGTATTACGGCGACGGCAAAGGCAAGACCACAGCCGCCATGGGGCTTGCCCTGCGGGCGCTGGGCAGCGGAAAACGGGTGGTCATCGTGCAGTTTTTAAAGGGCGGGCAGAGCGGGGAGATCCCGCTGCTGGAACAGCTGGGTGCCACCGTCTACCGGGGTAAGGCCGGGCAGAAATTCGTCTTTCAGATGAACGAAGCCGAAAAGGCCGCTACCCGCACCTTGCAGAACCAAAACCTTGCGGCGGCGCTGGCGCAGCCCTGTGATCTGCTGGTGCTGGACGAAGCCGGCAGCGCGTGGGAGCTGGACATGGTGGACAAAGACCTGCTGCAGCAGGCGGTGCTGCACCGCCCCGCCGGGCAGGAGTGCGTCCTGACCGCCCACGCAGCCCCCGCATGGATGCTGGACGCTGCAGATTACCTTACCGAGATGTGCTGCCGCCGCCACCCCTACCAGAAGGGCATCGCCGCACGGAAGGGCGTGGAGTATTAAGGGCATAATCCTTAAAGTATCAGACAAAAAAGCATCTGCAACGATCGCTTCTGAACTTCAGAAAGCTGGCGATTTGGTTGCAGATGCTTTTTCTTTAGCAGGTATGCCCTTCGGTTAGCGGGCTCGCCCTCTCCGTCAGTTCGCTCCGCTCACTGCCACCTCTCCCAAAGGGAGAGGCCTTGGCAAAAAGATGAAGTCTGCGTGGACTGCCAAAGGCTCCCCCTTTGGGGGAGCTGGCGCGGGAGCGCCTGAGAGGGCGAGGATGTTAACCCCAGAACCCTGCCAGCGCCGTTTCCAGCGCGGCGGTGCCGGGCAGATATTGGATGTGCTGCCAGTGCGGCGGGAACAGGCGGGCGGTGTCGGGCTGCGCAAAGCGGTCGTCCAAAAGCAGCACCACGCCCTTGTCCTGCGGGGTGCGCACCACCCGCCCGGCGGCTTGCAGCACCTTGTTCATGCCCGGGTAGCGGTAGGCGTAGTCGAAACCGCAGCCGGACTGCTCCTCGTAATAGCGGCGCAGCATCTCCTGCCGGGGGTTCACCTGCGGCAGACCCACCCCTACGATGGCGCACCCGATGAGCCGGTCGCCCACAAGGTCTACTCCCTCGCCGAAGATGCCGCCCATCACGGCAAAGCCCAGCAGCGTCTGGGCAGGGCGGGGCACGAACTGCGCCAGAAACTCCGCGCGCCCGGCATCGTCCAAGCTGCGCTGCTGCACAAGGGTGGAAATGTCCGGCCAGCGTGCGGCAAAGGCTTCGTACACCTGCTGCAAATAGGCGTAGCTGGGGAAAAACGCCAGATAGTTGCCGGTTTTGCCCTTTGCCAGCGCCGCCAGCGCATCGGCTACGGCGGGCACGCTGGCTTCCCGCTGGCGGTAGCGGGTGGAGATGCCCGGCAGGCAGAACAGCCCCAGATTTTCCGGCGGGAAGGGGCTTGGCAGCGCCACTGCCCGGGCATCGGCACAGCCCAGCACATTGCGGTAAAAGGCGGGCGGGGTCAAGGTGGCACTGAACAGCGCCGCACTGCGCCCTGCCGACAGACTGGCATCCACAAAGGGCGCGGGGTCTAAGCAGAGCAGATACAGCTCCAGCTCGCTGCCCCGGGCGGTAAGTTGAGTGACAAAATGGCTGTCGTACCGGTCAGCGGCGCGGGCGATATCCTGCAAGGCGAAGTAAAGCTCCAGCAGCTGTGCGTGGGCGGGGTCCTCGGGGTTCTGCTCCAGCCAGTCCTGCAAGGGCGTGTGCACCGCCCGCAGAGCGGCGGGCAGGGCAGCAGGCAGCTGCTGCAAAAACACGGTGCCATCCCGGGCGTACAGCGGCTGCGGCAGGGCAAAATCCGGGGCAGCTTCGACGGGCAGCAGGCTCACCTGTGCGGGCTCGGTCTCCCCGGCGGGCTCTGCACCTGTGCGGGGCGCAGCCTGTGCGCAGGCTCTGCGCGCCGCCAGAAAGACCTTATCCGCCTTGGTCAGCGCGGTTTTCAGGCTGCTTTTGCCCTTGCCCAGCGCCCGCTTTGCTTCGGTCAGGCTGCTTTTGGCAAACTGCGCCGAGTACATGGCGCGGGCTCTGTCCGGCAGGTTGTGCGCTTCGTCAATGAGGAACAGCCAGTCCCCGGCGGCATCGAAAAAGCGCTTGAGGTGCACCACAGGGTCAAACAGATAATTGTAGTCCCCGATGACCACATCGCACCACTCGCTCAAGTCCAGCCCCAACTCAAAGGGGCACACCGAGAACTGCCGGGCGGTGTCCGCCAGTGCGGTGCGGCTGAAACTGCCGCTGCCGTCCAGCAAAGCCGCCAGCGCATCCTTGCGGCGGTCGTAGTAGCCGTTGGCAAAGGGACACACCTCCGGCAGGCAGGCGGGGTGCCCTTCGGCGTCCGGGTGCAGACAGGCCTTTTCCTTGGCGGTCAGGGTCACGCTGCGCAGGGCAAGACCGGGCTGTGCGGCACGCAGCCGCGCCACCGCGTCCTCGGCGGCGGCTTGGGTGGTGTTGCGGGCGGTCAGGTAGAACAGCTTTGCGCCGCAGCCCTCGCCCATGGCTTTTAAAGCAGGGAAGAGGGCGCTCATGGTCTTACCGATGCCGGTGGGTGCCTGACAAAAAACGCGGGTACCGCTCTTGCAGCCGGCGCTTTTTCCGGCGCGGCAGGCGCGGTACACCTCACCCGCCAGTGCCCGCTGCCCGGGGCGGTACTCCGCAAAGGGGAATTGCAGCGCCGCAAGGCTCTGGCTGCGCCGGGTGTCCCAGTCCAGCTGCCGCTGTGCCCACGGGGCATACTGCGTTAAAAGCTGCTGCAAAAACTGCTCCAGCTGCTGCCGGGTGAACTGCCGGGTAAAGCGCTGAATTTGGTCGGTGTCAACTTGGTAATAGGTCAGCCGCACCGCCAGCGTTTCCAGCCCCTGCTGGCTGCTGTAAATGGCGGCATACACCATGCCCTGCGCCCAGTGGCAGGGGTTCAGTTCCTCGGTGATCTCCTCATAAGGGACGGTGGTGGTCTTGATCTCGTCGATGGTCACGGTGCCGGTTTCATCGGTGAAAATGCCGTCTGCCCGGCCTTCCAGCGTAAAGGCGATGCCGCAGGCTTCCCGCTCCGCGCTGAGGAACACCTCAGCCTGATAACCCTCCCCGGCGGCCTTTTGCAGCTTGCGGTGGATGCGTGCACCCTCGTTGGCGCGGTCAAAGCCGGTAAAGCGGCTGTCGATGCTGCCGGTGCGCAGCAAAAACTCCACCAGCTGCCGGATGGGCAGATGGATGCTTGCCAAGGCGTTTCACCTCCGTTGGTTTTTACGTTATCCTACCCCGAACAGTTCCATGCACTGAGCGGCTGCGGCATCCACCTGTGCAAAGTCCACGGCAGTGCGGTAGTAGGTCTCCAATTCATCGTGGCAGCTTTTTGCCTGCGCCATCAGGGCACAGGCCTGTTCCAGCAATTCGGCGGCGGCGCGCTCGTTGAAGCGCAGCCGTGCCCGGCAAGCGGAAAGATTCTCCCTGTCCACAAAACGGCTGCACCGCACGGTCTGCGCCGCAGACAGCCGCACCGGATGCCAGCGGTTGTCGGTCAAAAATGCCAGCCGCAGGGAGGGGATGATAATGTGGTCGATCTTGTCCTCCGGGTGCATGGCGCAGGGGCAGGTGATGATGTGGTAGCCCCGCGCCAGTGCCTCGGCGCGGATGAGTTCCAGCAGCAGACGGGACACTGCCCCGTAGTCATCCCGGAAAAGGATACACCGGTCGGCCAGCGCCTGCACCGTGCCCTGATAGAACACCTCGCCCTTGGGCGTGATGGCCGAGAGCAGCCGCAGCTCTTCAGAGCCCATCTCCTCGGTGCGGGGCAACAGGCGGGTGCACAGCCGCTTGACGTAGCGGCGCACTTTTTCAAAGTTTGCACTGCAGGCTTCGGCGCGGCGGCTGTCCAGCAGCAGGCTGCCCGCCGAAGCCACATACCGCGCCGCCCGGCTGCGCAGCAGCTGGTTGCGGGCAAACAGGGCGGTCACCTCGTCCTTGTGGGAGTGCAGGGCATCGGCATCGATGGTGTGGTACAAACTCAGCACCCGCTCGTCTGCGCCGGGGGCTTCCGGTTCCACCACATGGGGTGCGGTGGCATCGATGATGGCGCGTTTCTGCCGCAGGAACACCACCCCGTCCAGACTGTCGGGGTCGCTGGCGCAGTGGATGCGCTGAATGGGCTCGCCTTTCTCCTGTGCGGCGCGCGCCAGACGCTTCATCAAAGTAGACTTGCCGCAGCCCGGCCCGCTTTTGAGCAGCACCAGCTGCATCCCGGGCTCCCGGCGCAGCGGCGTAAAGTAGCCCTTGAACCCGGCGGGCGTTGTAGCGCCCAGAAAGAAATCCACAGAAGGATGCACGGAACTTTCCATACAAAAACACCTCGCTTTTGCTTTACAGTATGCAAAAGCGGCGCGGTTGGTTCCTGACCTTACCTATTATAGGTATGCTCGCACACGGCGGCAATGGTGTCCCGCAGCACGGTAAAGTCCGCAAAGGCTTCGGGCTTATTCTGGGGCTGGCGCAGCAGGGCGGCGGGGTGGAAGGTGCCCATGAACAAAATGCCGCCCTTATTGATGATCTGCCCGTGCTCCCGGGTGACGGAAAAATCCTGCCGGATCATCCGCTGGGCGGCAACGCGCCCAAGGCAGACCACAATCTTGGGCTGGATCAGCCGGAACTGTTCCCGCAGCCACGGCATACAGGCTTCGCTCTCGGCGGGCAGCGGGTCGCGGTTCTGGGGCGGGCGGCACTTGACGATGTTGGCGATATAGCAGTTCTTTTCGCGGTCAAGGTCGATGGCAAACAGGTATTTGTCCAGCAGCTGCCCGCTGCGCCCCACAAAAGGCAGACCCTGCTCGTCCTCGCTCTGGCCGGGGCCCTCGCCCACAAACAGCACCTCGGCGTCCGGCACGCCCTGCCCGAACACTACGTTCGTCCGGGTGGCGCACAGCTCGCACCGGGTACAGGCAAGGCATTCGGCCTTTAAAGTATCCATATCCATGGAGAACATCTCCTTTAAAATCAGAATGGCGGTTTATTTGCAAATTATAATATTGTAAACTATAACACAGATTCAAGAGTACGGCAAACGCACAAAAAGAGATCATCACAGTTTCTTGAAAAAAACACCTGCGTATGATAAAATGAACTTGAAGAAGGGAGTGGGCAAAATGCCGGTATTAAGCATATTTTATGGCATCATCGTCAGAATGTACCGGGAACAGGGCGGAAAACACAATATGCCGCATATCCATGCGGAGTATTCCGGGGAAGAGATCGTGATGGCACTGGACGGGACGATTTTGGAAGGCGGCTTTCCCAAAAACAAGCTGAAGCTGCTGGAAGCGTGGGTAGTAATACACCGCGATGATCTGGAAGCGAACTGGAAGCTGTTGAGCAACGGCGAGCAGTTCTTCCGCATTGACCCTTTGAAATAAGGAGTGATCTTATGTTGCAGCCGAAATTGACTAAGGTGGAGACCATAAGCCCCTTGAAACTTCGCCTGTCCTACGAAACGGGAGAGGTAAAGCTCTTTGACGTTGCACCCTATGCAACGGGGCCGTGGTACGGACAGCTGAAGGACGAAAGCTATTTCAACGCGGTGCAGCTGCTGCCCGGCGGCGTGGGCATCGAATGGCCGGAGGGACAGGACGTTGCGCCCCACGAACTGTATGAGAACAGCGTCCCCGTAAAGAAAACTGCATGATGGAGCATCTGCCCATAGAGCCTGTGGACTGCACGGGCTCTTTTATATTTGCGGGGAAAATATCCTTTAAAACTAGTATGATATTTTATTCACAAATAAAACAAGGCTTTCTCCCCTAAAATATAGCACAAAAACACAATTTTGTCTTGAACTTTTTGCCGTCTGTGCTAGAATAAAGAAGAAAGGCATCCTTGTGTCCAACAGACACGGGATGCAAATTTTGGAAAGCATTTTCGGAGGTAATCACAATGGCTGATATGTTTGCACCGCTGGTAGCACAGCTGAAGGCAAATCCCAAGACGATCGTGTTCACCGAGGGCAATGACCCCCGCATTCTGGAGGCCGCAAGCAAGCTGCTGGCCGAGGGCGTGCTGAAGGTCGTTATGGTGGGCAACGAGGCAGAGTGCAAGGCTGCTGCCGCCGCCGGTAACTTTGATATTTCCGCTGCCGAGATCATCGACCCGGAGAACTACGCCGGTTTCGATGAGATGGTCAGCACCATGGTGGAGCTGCGCAAGGGCAAGCAGTCCACTGAGGAGTGCACCGCACTGCTGAAGAAGTCCAACTACTTCGGCACCATGCTGGTGAAGATGGGCAAGGCTGACTGCCTGCTGGGCGGCGCTACCTACTCCACCGCCGACACCATCCGTCCCGCTCTGCAGCTGGTCAAGACCAAGAAGGGCGCACATCTGGTGAGCTCCTGCTTTATTCTGGACCGCGACTGCGGCGAAGAGGGTCTGAAGCGCATTGCCATGGGCGACTGCGCTGTCAACATTGATTACACCGATACCGTCGATAAGGCTACCGGCGAGGTCAAGGTGTCTGCCGCTTCCAAGCTGGCAGAGGTGGCTGTGGAGACTGCCCGCACCGCAAAGCTGTTCGGCATCGACCCGAAGGTGGCTGTGCTGAGCTTCTCCACCAAGGGCTCCGGCAAGGGCGGCACCGTGGCACTGAGCCACGACGCTACCATCAAGGCTCAGGAGATGGACCCCGAGCTGGCTGTGGACGGCGAGCTGCAGTTTGACGCAGCCGTTGCTCCCGAGGTTGCACAGGTCAAGTGCAAGGGCAGCAAGGTTGCCGGTCAGGCCAACACCTTCATCTTCCCCTGCATCGAGGCCGGCAACATCGGCTATAAGATCGCACAGCGTTTGGGCGGCTACGCTGCCTACGGCCCCATCCTGCAGGGTCTGAACGCACCCATCAACGACCTGTCCCGCGGCTGCAACGCAGACGAGGTCTACAAGATGAGCCTGATCACCGCTTGCCAGTCTTAAACAATTTTAGCACAAACGAGGAGAAGCCTTCGGGCTTCTCCTTTTTGTTTTGCCCCCTCTTGCAATCCGGCGGGGTTTATGGTACAATATCCTAGCATCCACAAGGATGTGTCGGACAGCGCCTGCTGCGTGGTTCGGCATACGGATGCGGGTCCTGTACGATGGGCTCGCTGTGAACCAGGTCAGGTGGGGAACCAAGCAGCCTTAAGCAGTGCGTTCGTGCGTTTCAGTAAGCCTGCATCCGTATGCCGAGTTACGCAAGGCGGGGACAAAACCCCGTCGAGCGCTGTCCTTTTATTTTTGCCGCAAAGGCCGGGAAAGGGGAGACATCGCCGTGTATCGTGCACTTTACCGCAAATGGAGACCCCAGCGGTTTGAGGATGTGGTGGGTCAGCGTGCCATCGTGACTGCCCTGAAAAACCAGATCACCGCAGGGCGCGTAGGCCATGCGTATCTGTTTACCGGCGTGCGCGGCACCGGCAAGACCACCTGCGCCAAAATTTTTGCCAAGGCGGTCAACTGCCTGCATCCAGTAAATGGCGACCCCTGCGGGGAGTGCGAGATCTGCAAAGGCATCGACAACGGCAGTCTGCTGGACGTGGTGGAGATGGACGCAGCCTCCAACAACGGCGTGGACGATATCCGCGACCTGCGGGACGAGACCGCCTATACCCCCAGCGCCTGCCAGTATAAGGTGTATATCATCGATGAGGTGCATATGCTGTCCACAGCGGCCTTCAATGCGCTGCTGAAAACGCTGGAAGAGCCCCCTGCACACGTTATCTTCATTCTGGCGACCACCGAAATACAGAAAGTGCCCGCCACCATCCTCTCCCGCTGCCAGCGGTACGATTTTACCCGCATCGGGCCGGAGGATATCGCACGGCGGGTGGAGTATATCGCCGGGGAGGAAAAGCTGGAGCTGACCTCCGACGGCGCGGAGCTGATCGCCCGTCTGGCAGATGGTGCGCTGCGCGATGCGCTGTCCATTCTGGATACCTGCGCCGGTGTCACGGCAAAGATCGATGCGGACGTGGTGCGCCGCATGGCGGGCGTGACCGACCGCAGCTACCTGTTCCACATCTCGGACGCCTTGGAAGCACAGGACGCCGCCGCCGCGCTGGCACAGCTGGCGCAGCTGCGGCAGCAGTCGGTGGATGTGAAGCGCCTGACCGAGGAACTGATCGCCCACTACCGCGCCCTGATGCTGGCGGCGCTGCCCGGCGGGCAGGCGCTGCTGTCCGGTGTTTCGCCGGAGGAAGAAGCGCTGTACCTGCAAAAAGGCCCGGAGATGGGGCAGCGAGAAGCTATCCGCGCCATCCGCACCTTGGGCACGGCGCTGGAGCACATGACCCGCGGCAGCGACCAGCGCATTGAGCTGGAACTGGCACTGTTCAGCCTGTCCGAGCCGCCCCAGCAGATGCAGGCGGCAGCGGTGCAGCCCGCCCTCGCCCGCGCGGTGCAGCCGGAAGCGCCCCGCCCCTTTGCGGCAGCGGTGCAGCCCTTTGCCAGCGCCCCGGTGCAGCCTGCCCCCGCAGCTGCTGCACCCCAGACCCCGGCAGCAGCAGAGCCTGCCCCTGCCGTGCAGCAGACCTCTCCGCAGCCTGCCGCGCCGGAAGCGCCGCCCGCCCCTGCGGAGGAGCTGCCGCCGATGCCGGACGAACCGCCGGTACAGCAGAGCGATGCCGCCCTGCCGTGGGACGAGCCTGCCCCGCAGGCACCGCCGCCGGAGGAACCGGTCAGCCAGCCGGAACAGCCCGCCCCTGCAGAGCCCGCGCAGCCGGTTTCTGCGGCAGAGGAACCGCCTGCCCCGGTGCAGGAGCACCCCGCCGACCCGGTGCTGACCAAGCCCCGCAGCGTGGCGCAGCAGGGCACGAACCCCTTCCCGTACTGGGGACAGATCGTGCAGAAGCTGGAAGCCATCGACCCCATGCTGTATATGTATCTGCGCAAGTCCAAGGCTTACTTTGACGGCACCCGCGTGCTGATCGACGGCGGCAAGACCTTCCGGGATTTTATCCGGGTGAACAAGGACAGCCAGAAGCTGATCAAAAAGCTGATCGCCGAGGTATCCGGCGTGCCGGTGCCCATCGGCCCTTACGAGCCCAAAACGGCAGGAAAGACCTCCTCCAACGCGGAGCAGTCTCTTCTGGCGCTGGAAAAGCTGGGGTTAGAGGTCAGCATTGAGGATACCGCCCGCAAAAAGCGCTAAAAATTGTTTATAATAAAGGAGAATACCATTATGAAAGCAAGAATGCCCGCAGGCTACGGCCGCCCCGATATGAACGCCCTGATGCGTCAGGCTCAGAAGATGCAGGAGGACATGAAGAGCAAGCAGGCCGAGCTGGAAGCCGCTGAGTACACCGGCAGCGCCGCCGGTGAGATGGTGACCGTAAAGATGAACGGCAAGCACGAGGTGCTGTCCATCACCATCAAGCCCGAGGCCGTGGACCCGGATGACATCGAGATGCTGGAAGACATGGTGGCTGCTGCCATCAACGCCACCGTGAAGCAGGTGGACGAGACCGCAGAAGCCGAGATGGGCAAGCTGACCGGCGGCCTGAACATTCCGGGTCTCTGAGCCGGGAAGGGGAGATACCATGGACTACACTGCCGCACCGCTGGAAAAGCTGATCGAAGAGTTCGGCAAGTTTCAGGGCGTGGGCCGCAAGGGTGCTACCCGCATGGCCTATCAGGTGCTGAGTATGTCGGATAAGGACGCTGCGGCGCTGGCCGATGCCATCCGCGGCGCGCACACCCGGCTGCACCGGTGCCGCATCTGCCAGAACTTTACGGACGCCGAGCTGTGCCCGGTGTGCGCCAGCGCCAAGCGGGACACCTCGGTGATCTGCGTGGTGGAAAAGCCCCGGGATGTGCAGGCTTTTGAGCGCACCCGGGAGTATAACGGTCTGTACCATGTGCTGCACGGTCTGCTGGACCCGCTGGCCGGTGTGGGCGCAGAGCAGCTGACCGTCAAGGAGCTGCTGGCGCGGCTGAAGGACGACACGGTGAAGGAGGTCATCATGGCAATGAACCCCACCGTGGAGGGCGAAGCCACCGCCATGTATCTGGCAAAGCTCATCAAGCCGCTGGGCATCCGGGTCACCCGGCTTGCCTCCGGTCTGCCGGTGGGTGCAAGCCTGGAATACGCCGATGAGACCACCCTGTACCGGGCGCTTTCCGGCCGGGGAGAGCTGTGAGTTTGTAAAAATTTACAATTCTGTCAGAAACAGCCCTTGCATTACCCTGAAAAAATGGTATACTGAAACAACGAACCGAACGGAGAAAGGAGGCGCGCAGCATGGCACCCACAAAGGAGCGCCCGGCGACCAAGACCATCGCCACCAACCGCGAAGCGCGCCACGAGTATTTTGTTCTGGAAGCGCTGGAGACCGGTGTGGAACTCAAAGGCACCGAGGTGAAAAGCCTGCGGGCCGGCGGGGTCAACCTGAAGGACAGCTGGGTGGATATTGAAAACGGCGAGCTGCTGGTAAAGGGGATGCATATCAGCCCCTACGACCACGGCAATCTGTTCAATCAGGATCCCATGCGCGTCCGGCGGCTTCTGGCGCACAAAAGTGAGATCCGGCGTCTGCACCAGCAGTGCAAGCTGCAGGGCTATACGCTGGTACCGCTCTCGCTTTATTTCAAGCATGGCCGCGTAAAAATGGAAGTGGGCTTGTGCAAGGGCAAAAAGCTGTACGACAAGCGTGCCGATGCCGCCCAGCGCGATGCAAAGCGCTCCATTGACCGGGCTGTGAAGTCCAACGGCAAGTATTATTAAGCATTCCAATTGCAGACTGCGGCTCACCGCAGAAAACCAAGCTTTCCGCACATCGCAAGATGTGCTTTATAAGGGGGCGTAAAGGTTTCGACGGGGGGAGCAAGGTCTGGGCAGCGGGTAGCAGTGGGGGAACTGCTCTATAACTCCTCCAAAAAAATTAACTGACAACAATAATTATCAGTTGCTCGCAGCCTGAGTGCTGCGCGTTCCGCCCACTCTTGTGTCGTGTGGGGCCGGGGCGTCCTTTAGACACAGCACCTGAACGGACCTAAGCTTTGCGGACCGGCAGGAACTCATGAAGCTACCAAAGCACTAGCCTGACGATCGGCGTGGCGCGGCGGGAATGTTGTAGATCGCCTGCACCCGGAGACACCTACACTGAGCTCTTTTCGGACATGGGTTCGACTCCCATCGCCTCCACCAAACAAGAAAAATCCGAACCTATTTCCGATTGGAGAAGGGTTCGGATTTTTCGTTTTCTTCGGGTATAACAATGAAGGCTCCCGTGGACGGCACAAAACTCCGATACCTTGTCATAGACCGTAAGCTGATAACAAGATTTGGAGGGTATGATTATGAAGTACGATGAAAGAGCCTGCAAGTTTAATATGGACAATGGCTGCGTGGAGCTGCTGCTCCGGGATGGGAGAAAGATCTCCATTGACTGCACCGGGGTCGAGGATGTGCTGGATGTGACTATGGCGCAGAGGACAGAGTTGGACTACCTTATCTATAATGACCCGCTGGGCTATGCCGATTTGATTCTGAATGGCGATCCGAAGGAATATTTGAAGAATGTGGCCGGGAGCCACGGGCTGGAGGACTGAGGGCAAAAAAATAAGAGGTGTGCCCAAGCGGACACACCTCGGTGAGAAACATCTATGTAATGCAGGGCGTTCCCCTTTCCGGGAGCGTCCTGCTGTTTTTAGGCTGCGATGGGTGCAGCGTTCAGAGCCTCCTGCTCTTTCAGCCACTTCTCATATTCACGCTGGCCTTCCTCACTGTTGAAAAACTCAACCATGGAGGGATAAAAGCAACGCGCAAGGGTCTTGATTGCTTCATCCGGGTAGCCGGATTTGTTCGACTTCTTCTTTTTGTTCAAATGGTATCCTCCGAAAATCAAAGTTCCATATCCTGCCCACGCTTGCGGTTTCGCTGCGGCACATTCATGGTGCGCTCCTGCTTGGGGGCAAGAATCTTTTCCAGAAAGCCGCGCACCAGTTCGGGCGCACGGTGGAGAGCATCCAGATAAGGCTTCACATCATACCAAAGGTCGTGGTACTTGTTGCTCCAACGAACGGCCTCCTTCTTGGCGGTGGAAAGTTCTTCTTTCAAGCGGCGGTTCTCCACGTCCATCATATAGCCGTGGTCGGCTTGCTTTTTCAGCTTGGAAAATTCTTCTTCGGTCAGCGAGTAGTTACCGAGGAAGGTGCGCTTGCCGATATAATCCAGATCGCGCGCATGAATGAGGGCTTCTTTCGTGAGCGTGGCCTTTTTCTGCACAGCGGCAAGTTCCTTCTCCTTTTTGGAGAGGGTCTGACTGGTTTTGGCAAGCGACTGCGCCTTTTGGTCGGCTTGGGCGGTCAGGCTGTCCAGCCGCTCCTGCTCCCGCTGGACTTTGAACTGGGTGACGGTCAGGTGTTCTTCAGTGCTGCCACGCTCACCGCGCTCCACATCCGTGTACCCGGCATTGCGCATATAGTTGAAGAAATCGTCTTGCAGGACACTGTACGACTTCTTCAGGACTGGCTTGCCGCTCTTTTGCAGGACAGGCTTTCCGGCATCGTCCAGCAGGGGCTTGGAAGCCCACTTCTTGCTTCGGCTGACCTGCATGACGGTCTCCTTGACGGTGCCAACCAATGCCTTGTCTTTGCAGCGTTTCGACCACAGGATTTGCTTTTCCACCACAGGCACATAGACCACATGGAGGTGGTAGTGGTAAACTTCGCGGCCTAGTGCTTCGGTCATGGCACGGTTGATCTCATCGGCGTGCATGACTGCCGAGAGGATATACTGCTCACCACCCACGATCTGAACGGCTGCTTTGTAGGCATCCTCATAGAACTGCTTGGCGAACTCGTAGCCACCGTGATTGTCAAAATAGGCCGAGTTGACATCAAAGACAAGCTCGCAATAATGGGTGGCATCCGGCTTCAGGCCGCGCGTGGAGATGGTTCCATCGGCTTCCAACTGGGCGAACAGGTCGGTGTAGCTGGCGGTTGGCTTTTTGAAGTGGATGTTCCATGCAGTGCGCTGGGGGATGATGTCGGGGTTCCGGTAGCTGTCCTTTTCGCGCTCGTTGTGCTGCTGAGTGTTGCCAACGGCCTTGTCCGAAACGGCGAGATTTCGAACACTGGTGCGGTCAATGCCATCATTTCTTGCCAAAGGGCATCCCTCCTTTCAAGGTTCATCGAGAGGTGACGGGGAACGGAGATGCACTTCTGCGGAAGTGTAATAACCCACTATGACACTTTCATCCCTATGGTCTGCAAAGTGTAGTGGGCTCTCCGAGGGGGAACGTCTCCTGCGGGAGAGTTACAATCAAGTTCGCACAATGCGAACTTGATTGCTCCGTACGCATCCGAAAAAATCGCGTACGGAGTTCAAATAACCTGTACGGTTCGTACGGTGTACGGAAATTTGAAATATAAACGACAATTCGTTTTAATTTTCTTCAATTCGCCGTACAGATGCGTACAAGTACAGACCGTATAGGTTGTACGAACTTCTTCCGTGAAAAAATGCACTTTTTACGGGCAGGGGTGGACAAGCGGCTCGATGCCTACAAAACCCCGCACCCTGCGGCCACCGGGCAGGTAGATGTTATGTACTGCACCAGAGTACCCAACGTGGGAACTCTGGTGTTTTTTGCTTCCTGCCTGAATATACGGAAAATTTTGCAGGAAGGGCGAAAAAGCGGCAAAACTGCAACGGAAAAAGAAAAAAGCCCTTACTGGTTGCAGGGCTGCAACAGCAAGGGCAGAGAGGAAACCGTATATTGAACAAAACGGCAGAGCGTATTATAATGAGGAAAAAGCTCAAAAAGGAGGGCCGACCACATGACACAGGAATATCTGCCCGCACCATCCAACGTTCGTCTTGCGGACTTGATGAAAGAACACAACATCAGCCAACCAGAGCTTGCCAAGGAGATCGGCTGCTCCAAGAGCACCATCAGCCGCTTCATCAGCGGTGCGAAAGGAACCCTGACCCATGAGCAGGTGCTGAGGATTGCAAGGCTGTTTAACGTGTCCACGGATTTTCTGCTGGGAGAAACCAACATCCCCGACCGCAAAAATTACGACATTGCCGAACTGGGCTTGTCCGTAGAAGCCGCAAAGAACCTCTACACAGGGCGCATCAATGCAGAGGTGGTCAACCTGCTGCTGGAAAACGCCCGCTTTGCAGAGCTTACTTACCGCATAGCGCAGTATTTTGATGATACCTTTGCATCCGGCATCGCAGCACAGAACGCTATGCTCACGACATTGAGTACCCTTCTGCGCACAAAGGTCAAGACCCCGGAAGCAGCCAAAGCCGCAAAGGACATCAGCCTTCGGAGAAAGCCGGTGTACCAAGGCGACCTTGATGATATTGAAATGTACTTCATGGCAGCGGTCAAGGAAATCAAAAAGGGTATCGGGAGCCACTACGCCGAGCAGGAAGCCATGAGCAAGAAAGTGGCAGAGAAGATGTTCACCGAATTGACCAAAGGGCAGGATGTGCAGCACCCAACGATTACGGCAGAGCAGTTGACGGATGCAATGTTGGACAGCGTTTCGGGTATGGAAGGAGTCACGCCGGAAGCACTGGAACAGCTGCGAAGCGGTCTGCTGGGAATCTTGCAGTCTGCTGCAGAGCAGGAAAACGCCCATGAAGCAGACGAATGAACGGCTTTGTGCGTTGGCACAGAAAGGCTATGCTGCCGCGCTGGACAGCCTGATCGACAACAACAAGTCCTTTATCGGCAAGGTGGCAAATGACCTTTTCCGCAGCATGAATCTGGCACAGTCTGGCTTGAACCTTGACACGGATGATTTGAAACAGGCGGGCAATCTGGGCTTATGGAAGGCCGTGCCGAAGTTCGATGCAGCGCGTGGCATGAAGTTCCTGACCTATGCTGCTCCTGCCATCCGCAACGCCATGATGGACATGGTGCGGGATGCCTTTAACGCTTTTGAGCAGCGGATGGTGATGGAGGATAAGGATGGTATCTGTTACCAGCGCGTTTCGCTGGACGATGTTCTGCCGGGAGAGGAACAACTGCGGCGCATTGAAGCCATAGCCGACCCCTACGCCATGCAGCCGCAGAGCATTATGGAGGAGCAGGAATCGCGCCGGGAACTGTACGATGCCTTGAAACGGCTGACCCAGCGAGAGCAGACCTACCTGCTGTACCGCTATGGCTTCACCGATGGCGAGGAACATCCGCTGATCGGCACGGCGATATACTTTCACCTGACAAAAGGCCGCGCAAAAAAGACGGAGGAACAGGCCATGGATAACCTGTGGCTGGAACTGCCGTGGTGGTTTATCTGAATTGGCAGAGAGGAATTGTGTCAAGTTGACATAATTCCTCCCGATAAGAGGGATGTGGGCGAAAATGCTGGCAATGTATCTGGCAGTTCTGGATGACCGGAGCAGCGAAGAACAATTTATAGATGTATATAATACCTACAAGCGGCTGGTCTACCATACCGCTTACAAAATTATGGGCGATTTGTATCTGGCAGAGGATGTGCTGCAAGAGGTGTTTTTGTACGTTGCCAAAAATTTTTCTAAAATTCATCGAGAAAACTGTCACGAACTCGCCGCTTATCTCGTTAGTTGTAGTAGAAGCCGTGCATACGATATGCTTCGCAAGCAGCGAGAAGAACCGCTGGAAGAAGTCCCGGACGCACCAGATGATGCCCCGGTGCCGGACGATGCAGTAGTCAGCACCGATAACATCCAACACCTGACAGAATTGATTGGACAGATGAAACCAATGTATCGTGACCCACTGCGCCTTTTGGCAATGGGCTATACCAACCGGGATATTGCCGAATCGCTTGGCCTGACGGACGAAGTGGTTCGGATGCGACTTTTCCGTGGAAGACAACGATTGTGGAAGGAGCTGAACAGCCATGAGTGAACGGACAGAAGTTTCTTTTGATGCAGCGTTGATGATGGCACTCCGTGCAGATGCACAAAAAGAACTGGACGAGCTGCCAACTCCGGCGCAGCTTAAAGAACGCTACCCTGACACTTCCCGATGGGATACTCGCCTGCAAGCGACGTTGCATAAACGCCGCCCTATGCTGAAACGGGTGCTTGTTGCAGCCCTGACGCTGGTAATTTTAACTCTCGGTGCGCTTGCAGTAAGCGCAGACTTCCGCAAGACAGTCTATACGATGATTCAGAAGTTCTTACCAATTGAGATGCAAGTCACTTATAAAGTTGAGGGAGAACCATTAGAGCAGCTTCCCGATGCGTATAGTGAACATTATGTACAAGTCGGATTTTGGCGTGACTATACGCAAGGCTATGATAAAAAGGAAACATTCTCTCATGCGTATGTTAATGCTGCCGGAGAAATCTATTTTGTGGATTGTTCAATTATAACCGCATACGGACAGATTGAAACATTCGATAATGAACATACCGTTTATACAACTGTAAAGATTGGAGATAAGGAAGCAACACTTGGAACAAGTGAGATTCCGGGGCAGGTCACCTGTTATATTTTGATTTGGGAGGATGCTGGTGTTTCCTGCACAATTATGGGCGATGGTTCATTGGATGAGTTGATGAGGGTTGCAGAAAGTATTTGTTAACAGCAAAATGCCTAGATATTTGTAGATGAGCACAAATGCGAGGATGGATTTTTGTTTAAGTAAACAAATTTGGAAAATCCTGCAACAAATGTGTTGGTTGCTGCGTTGTCTAAGTAAAAGCTTCTGATGGAAACAAACGGGAGGTGTATGTTCTATATGAAAAGGAGCTTCATTGCAATTTCGGTTGCGACAATCATAGGATTGTCAGCTTGCTCAACAAAAGTATCCTCTTCAACTTCTATGAACTCTCCTATATCGACATCGGTGACAAGCGAGCAGGAATTTTTATCTAATCTTGAAAATGCCAGCACAAGCCAAGTACTGCAAAAGCTTAAAGAATCGGATGGTGGGTATACAGAAGATTGCTTTTCGGTGTTGACAAATCGCCTTATCAAATTCCCTCAAGACACACTGTATGTGTTGAAATATGACAAACTGATGAATGATAAAGACTTTCAGCAGCTTGTTTTATCCGGCATAAAAACAGAGCTTCCCTATAGTGGGTCGGATGAAGAAAGAAATACGATTTATCAGTATCTGGAATCCATCACCACTGATAAAGAATATGGACAAATCGCATCAGATATTTTAGGAGAACAAGCTGAAAACAAGGAGAAACCAAATCGGCAAATTGAATTTCAACCTGAAGAATCAGGACAAGCGAGCAGTGTTATTTCAATCGAACTTCCGCAAGGGTGGAAAATTCAAAAGAGAGAACAAACGCAACGTGCTGATAATAAACCGCTTGTTCTTGCAAGCCTGAATCCGTCTTATCCAGTATATGATATTTATGACAAAAATCATGTGTTGGTTGGCGCGGTTGGATACAGTACCTATGAGCCATATGAAGGTGATAGAGATTCCGTGCAGATTGTTTACTCTGCACTTCGGCTAGGATCGGTTTACAGGTTTGACACGGATAATAAATACGATGTGATACAAACCACGGAACGCGGAACGACTGCACTTACAACGGTAATTTTTCAAGATGGTGCAAATTCAGAACCAGTAAACAATTTAGGCGTTCTCGCTTATGATAACGAGAAAGAATGCTTTGTTGCAATTGAACTTGAAGCAAGTTCTGTGTCGGAAAGCCAGGCATTGGAAATTGCAAAATCAATTCGCTTTTAGACATGATGGGAATAACGGTGTATAGGTGCCAGCAGATTAAGGAGAACAACTGTGAACAAAGTACCGTACTTTATGTCATTGCGGTACAGTCCTTGAAACCGGCAACGCTCCGAGATACTTTGACAGCAAGCCAATGGAGCGGTATGTGGTTCTTTTCTCTGGCATTTTTCGCCGTCATTTTTATGGAAATGCTGTCTGATTTCTTGCTGGTTACAGAACGCCGCAATACATGGAAAGCGTTAAATGGAAATGTCAGCGAAGCCGAATTTCACAATCTTCAGCAAATTGTCTTGTGCGAAAATCAGAAAGTTTCCATTGAGAAAAAACTTGCAAGTACGATACTACTGGTTCTGATGATATGTGCAACTGCTGCATTTGTATGGCTCACTTTTTGGTATAAGGTTTTGTTATGAAAGAGATAATTATTGAACCACATATTGGAATTGGACAATTAAAATTAGGCATGACATCAGATGAATTAGAAAATGCTCTTCTACAAATGAAGAAACAGTGGTCGAATTCCTCTGATGAAGCAATGCAAATGGAATGTTGTGCGGAAACCGATGACCCTAATTTGATAACCGGACGATATATGGATAATGATTCGTTCTTTCTTGTGCAGTATCGGAACGGAAAAGCTGCTGAAATCGGCATCCAGCGTGATTTGTCTAAAGTGGCATCAATAAAATTGTTCGGGATGGATATGTTTAATACAGCCGCCGAGTGTATTATTGATAGCTTAATGAAAAAGGACAACGTTATTTGCAACGAAAAGGACTTGCAACTGGGAACGGAATATTTTTTTCCCGAAATTGGAGTCCGACTCTGGAGAGAGCGAGCATTTCATCCCAAACTGTTGAAAGACCCGCTATACATGGAAGAAATGCAGGCGGTATTAGAAGATGAATACCAGTATCAGTATTTTCAGATGGTTACCATAATAGGTTGAACTACTAACTAACCATGAGCCCTCTATTTGCAACGACTGCAAGTAGAGGGCTGTTGTTTTGCCTTGGATATTTTAATTAAAGGTCAATCCTCTAAATCTGCCATGGTCACAGCTGAGTGAGAGATAATGCTCAATCTCACCACCCAGCACAAGCTGAGCATACTCCAAGGGCTTGTTGTAGAGCAGCCAGTCCAGTTCCGCCCGCTGCGTTGGAGTATTGCTGTATTCGTCCTCAATAGCGATGCAGATAAACAAAACTGTGATTATGCAACAAATTTTCCATGAATTTATGTGCAGCTATACGATTTTGAAAAATTTTGTAGACAAACGAAATAAATTGGGCTTAAATTTCGTTATTCCAGTAAGAAACGCAAGAGATTTCTTTTAGAGTGTATATAGGAGATCCTTTTATGCTAGAGCAGTTTTTCAAATCGCAAGTCGCAACCGTTTCTGATCCCTACCAAGGCAGTCGCATCACGGATGCGTTGGCGGCTGCGGGAATCAAGTTCTATTGCAAAACTAAAGATGTCAATCGGCGTAATACGTTCGATCAGGCAAGAATTGGAACTCTAGGTATAAAACCAAAGTATATCACAGAGATATTTGTAGACAAAGAAAATGCAGATATGGCACTGCATATTGTACACACGCTAAAGTAAAGTCTGCGATATCATAGTTCTTACAGCGTGATATGTTTTCAGTTGACTGGAGAAAAACATGAAAAGAATTTGCATTGGACTTTTGACCGCACTAGGGTGTATTGCTGTAGCTACGGCGTTGATTGTTCGGCCATTTAGCAAAAAATCCATCCAGTCTTATGTACTGCGAAATCAGGATGAGCTGACAAACTATGCGCGGAAAGTGATAGAAGAACATCCAATGGGACCGCTAGAGTGGAATGGATGGAAAGTATATTATTACGCAGATGATATGGTGGAATTTTGTACAGGCTCTTTCGGGCTCATTCCGAGTACTACATATAAGGGCTTTTACTATTCTGAAGATGATGAACCACATGGCTTTCAAGATGTTCCGGTTGAGTTTGTAAAAAGTGGAAATGGATGGTCGTGGGCAGAATCAGAAGGTGATAATACACAATATACTGAACGAATTGCAGCACATTGGTATTGGTATGAAGCAAAATTTTAGAAGTCGGAGAACCTGAAGTTATGTTGTGCAATATGGAGAAATTTAATTATAAGTTTGGGAGTTGTTGATTTGCAACGCAAAATACGTTACAATAAGGCCGAGGTGATAACCATGGAAAAAACGATGACACTCAATCTTCGTGTCAACCCCACCGTTAAGCAGCAAGCCGAGGATGTGTTGAAGCAGCTCGGCATCCCGATGGCAACAGCCATTGATATGTACCTGCGCCAGATCACCCTGACTGGCGGCATCCCCTTCTCGCTGTCCCTGCCGAAGGCTCCTGCGGCTCTGAACGCTGACACCATGACCGATGACCAGCTCCATGCAGCCTTGCAGGTGGGCATTAAGGAGATTCAGAACGGTGATACCGTGGATGCTGCAAGCGCATTCGCACAGTTCAGGGAACAGCACAGATGAAACAGTATGATGTGAAAATTTCCCGGATGGCACTCAGCGATATGGAGCAGATTTACAGCTACATTGCTGACCGTCTGCTTGAACCTGATACGGCTATGGGGCAGTACAACCGCATTGCAGAAGCCATCCAGTCGCTGAACATCCTGCCGGAACGCTGTGCGCTGGTGGAAAGTGAGCCGGAGCGCACCCAAGGGCTGCGGCAGATGCTGGTGGATAACTACTCGGTGTTCTACATCGTGGGCGGGGATGCCGTGTCGGTGGCCCGTGTTCTGTACAGTGCATCCGACCTTGTGCGCCGCCTGCGGAGAATGAAGTGAAAGGGGTGTTTGCATGACCGCCGTAATCTACGCCCGCTATTCCAGCGACAATCAGCGTAAAGAATCCATCGAAGGCCAGATTCGTGAATGTACGGCTTATGCCGAAAAGAACGGCATCACGGTCATTAAGCACTACATTGATCGTGCATTCTCCGCAAAGACGGACAATCGCCCGGAGTTTCAGCAGATGATCAAGGACAGCGAGAAACGGTTGTTTGACATTGTGCTGGTCTGGAAGCTTGACCGTTTTGCCCGAAACCGCTATGATTCGGCCCACTATGAGTACCAGTTGGAACGAAATCATGTCAAGCTGGTATCTGCCACGGAGCCTATCTCTGACAGCCCTGCGGGTATCATGGTCAAGAGTATGCTCACCGGCATGGCTGAATACTACTCGACAGAACTTTCTGAAAAAGTTGTGCGCGGCATGACCGAGAATGTTCTGAAGGGGAAGTACAACGGCGGCACGATTCCCATTGGTTTTAAGGTGGATGAGGAGAAGTTCTTTCAAGTTGATCCGCTGAAAGCTCCCTTTGTGGTAGAAGCCTTTCAGCGGTACAACGATGGCGCAACTATGAAAGAACTGATGAACTGGCTGAACGACAGCGGCGTGACTACCAACCGCAATCAGAAGTTCACCTATAACAGTATTCAGACCTTGCTGACAAACCGCCGTTATATCGGCGAGAACCGTTTTAAGGACATTGTGATGCCCGACAGCATCCCGGCCATCGTGGATAAAGATTTGTTTGAGGAAGTGCAGCTGAAAATCAAAAAGAACAGCCGCGCTCCTGCCCGCCACAAGGCCGAGGATGATTACTTGCTCACCACCAAGCTGTTCTGCGGAATGCGCGGCGCCATGATGTTCGGCGAGTGCGGCACGGGTCGGAACAAAGTCGTTCATCATTATTATAAGTGCGCCACCGCGAAGCGTTTCAAGACCTGCAAGAAAAAGACCGTCCGTAAGGAATGGCTGGAAGATTTGGTCGTAGCTGAAACCATAAAGCTGATTCAGGACGATGCCGTGATTGATGCCATCGTTGCGGAAGTGATGGAGTTGCAGGATCAGGAAAACACCACACTCCCTTTGCTGGAAAAGCAGATGCGCGAGGTAGAGAACGGCATTGAGAATATGCTGAACGCCATCCAAGCAGGTGTGCTGACCAACTCCACCAAGTTACGTTTGGAAAAGCTGGAAGCCCAGCAGAAAGAGCTTGAGGTTCGGATTGCCGAAGAAAAAATCGCTCGGCCTCGGTTGAGTGAAAATCAGGTTCGGTTCTGGCTGACCCGGTTCCGCAAGCTCGACCCGAACGTGAAAAGCCACCGGGAAACGCTTATCAATACATTCGTGAACGCTGTTTATCTCTATGATGAAAAAGTTTTGATTACATTCAACTACAAAGACGGCACAAAAACCATCACTTTCGATGAAATTGCCGCCAAAGATGCCCCAGAGGGCAATGGTTCGGATTTGGGTTGCTTCGCTCCACCAGACAGCAGCCAGAAATTAACGTGGTTTTGTTGATTTCTGGCTGCTTTTCTTTGTAAAAATGTAACCGGTTACATTTCAGGTTGCATTTCGTTTTTGAAATTGCGAGCGTATTTGATCCTGCTTCTGGACAGTATCGGATGCGCTTGCTCTTATTTTTGCGGCAGATATACACGGCGCTACAAATCGACAGAAAGTCATAGTGTTCTCCCTTTGTGGTTTAAAATGCCATTATCGTCCTATAAAGGAACGAATATGTAAAGCGATACGCTCTTGACAATAGAGGATATATCCGCTATACTGGATATGAGATAAATCCGCTATTTGAAGGAAGTACGGCCATGCAGGAATATGAAATTGAATTTTACGATAAGCCCGATGGCTCTGAGCCTGCAAAAGAGTTTATCCTGAGTCTGGATAAGAAAATGCAGGCCAAGGTTTTGCGTACAGTCGCCCTGCTCCGTGAAGAAGGGCCATTTTTAAGAGAACCCTATTCCAAAGCACTGGACGATGGAATTTTTGAGATCCGCACTAAATTTGGCTCAGACATCACCCGTGTGCTGTACTTCTTCGTGATCGGTAAAAGGGTGATCCTTACAAATGGCTTTATCAAAAAGACTCAGAAAACACCTGCTTCGGAGATCACACTGGCAAAACAATATCGCATAGAGTATCTTACCCGAAAGGAGAATTCCAAATGACAAACTTCAATGATTTTTTGAATGAACAGATGAAAGACCCTGAATTCAAGGCCGAATGGGACGCACTTGACCCGGAATTTTCCGTGATCGAAGCCATGCTCAAGGCGCGCAAGGAAAGCGGCTTGACCCAGAAGCAGCTCTCGGAGCGCACGGGCATTGCACAGACCGACATCAGCAAGCTGGAACGTGGAAACGCGAATCCGTCGCTTCGCACCCTACAGCGGCTTGCAGCCGGAATGGGAATGAAAGTTAAAATCGAGTTTGTTCCCGCATCTGCAAAATGATTTGGCATCGGATATGGTTTAGCCTGTCTGCCAACAAAAAACACCCGAAAACTTGCGTTTCTGGGTGGTTTTTTTGTGCCTGCAATATTATTTTGTACTGTCACGCCAGATCTGGCAGGATATCCGACCACAGAGCCTGCTCCTGCCGCAAGGCATCAAAGCAGCAGTCCAGATACATTTTGTTGACCGCCGCAAAAATGGTGCTGCGCAGCAGCAGACGCTCGTCGTTGAGCACAGTCTCCGGCTGGGCGGCTTTGCTGCCGAACACCACGGAAAGACTGGTCTCCAGTTCCTCGCAGAAGATATCGTAGGCTGTCCCGGCGGAGCAGTGCTCCCGCTGCATTTTGAACAGGGTGTCGATATTTTCGATCGAGAGCACCGTTTTGGAGACTGCAATGTACATCAGGGATGCGATCTGATCCCGGGTGTATTTTTTGCGGATGGGGTGATCCACCACCCCTTTTTTGACGTAGTTGCTTACCATAGAGGGGGTCAGTTCCACCCCGCAGAAGCTGCGGAAGTAGCCGTTGACGAACTGCACCGTCTGGTCCAGATACAGCCCTACCGAGGGGAGATCGTTGTACCGGGGCAGGGCAAAGCCCGCAGCACACGCCGCAACGCGGAGTTTGGTTTCAGCTTTCATAGCATCTTGTTCCGTTCATGCTCCTGCACTTTTTGCAAGCAGGAACGTTGTTTTTGTGCAAAGGCAGGGCAATTGCTTTCCGCAAAAGCACTTCTGCCTGTAAAATAGTATACCGCATTTTGAAAAATTGGTCAACGGGCAACGAAAACTTTGTAAAAGAATTTGAAAAAACAGTTGACAGGGTTTTGAAAAACTGCTATGATGGTCACAAACAAAGGAATGACCGCGGCATTGCGCCGCTTGAAAGTGGAGAAAAATATGAAAAGCAAGATCATTGTAGATTCCTCTGCAAATGTGTACCAGCTCCCCGATGTGGATTTTGCCTGCGTGCCGCTGAAGATCCTGACCGACGAGCAGGAATATGTGGACACCGCAGAGGTGGATGCCCCCGCGCTGGCTCAGATGATGCGCACCTATAAGGGCCGCACCAGCACCTCCTGCCCCAATATCTCGGACTGGCTCACCGCCTACGAGGGCGCAGACGAGGTGTATGTTGTAACCATTACCGGTACGCTGTCCGGTGCCTATAACGCCGCGCTGCTGGCGGGCGAGGAATACGAGCAGAGCCACGAGGGCGCGCGGGTCTTTGTGCTGGACAGCCTGTCTACTGGTGCGGAGTCCCGACTGCTGGTGGAGCGTTTGGCGGCGCTGATCAAGGCCGGCAAGCCCTTTGATACCGTATGTGAGGAGATCCGGGCGTACCATGAGCACACTCATCTGCTGTTTGCGCTGGAATCTCTGGCAAACCTTGCCCGCAATGGCCGCGTGAAGCCCGCTGTGGCTGCTGTGGCGCGGATGCTGGGTATCCGGGTCATCGGGCAGGCCAGCGATGCCGGTGATCTGGAGGTTCTTTGCAAGACCCGCGGCGAGCACGGCGCACTGGAGCGCATGGTGCTGGAAATGAAGGCGCACGGCCTGACCAACGGCCGGGTGCACATCGACCACTGCTGCAACGCTGCCGCTGCGGAGCGGCTGAAGCACATGGTCCATGCCGTGTTCCCGGAGGCCAAGGTGGAGGTAGGCACCTGCGGCGCGCTGTGCAGCTACTATGCAGAGTACGGCGGCCTGATGGTGGGCTACGAGGATAACGAAGCACCGACCGTCTGAGCAGAAAATATAGAATAGGATCTTGATTCACCGGGGCATCTGCGGACGCTCCGGTGAACTTTTTTATGCGGAATAATTCCGGTGCACCCGACACCAAAAACTTGCAAAGGGTGAAAAACCGCGTTATACTTAACCGTATTAGAAACACGGAAAGGGGAGATGGTATGCTGTTCCGGTTGCCGATCGTCAAATTTTTCAACCGCATCCTCAACCGCATCACGGTCACGGTGGTGCTGGTGGCGCTGCAGCTTGCATGGCTGGCGTGGGTGTTTTTTGCCCTCACCACCGGCACGGCGCGGGTGTGGGTCACCGGGGTGCTCAACGGGTTAAGCCTGCTGATCATTCTGTATCTGGTGCGCAAGGACGAAAACAGCGCCTATAAGGTGGGCTGGATCGCCCTCATCGGGCTGCTGCCGCTGCTGGGCGGGGCGCTGTATCTGGCCTTTGGCAACAAGCGCCCCTCCCGCCGCCTGCGCAGCAAAATGCAGGCGGTGGAGCAGGCGCACCGGGCAGACCGCGCCCAGCAGCCCGGGCAGACTGCCGGGCTGTGCGATGAAAACCGGGGCGTGAGCCGCTACCTGACCCAATACGGCTGCTATCCTGCATGGCAGAACACCACCGCCCGGTATTTCTCCTGCGGCGAAGCCATGTATCCGGCGTTGCTGGCAGACCTTGAAAAAGCGGAAAAGAGCATCTTTCTGGAGTTTTTCATCGTCAGTCAGGGCAAGATGTGGCAGGGCGTGGAGGACATTCTGCGGCGCAAGGCGGCGCAGGGGGTGGACGTGCGGCTAATCTATGATGATTTTGGCAGCCTGCTGGGTCTGCCCAAGGACTTTGCGGTGCGCATGGAGCGGGCGCATATCCGCTGCATCCCCTTTAACCCGGTGGTGCCGCTGCTTTCGCTGGTGATGAACCACCGCGACCACCGCAAGATCGTGGTGATAGACGGCAAAGTAGCCTACACCGGCGGCATCAATCTGGCAGACGAATACATCAACGCGATCACCCGCTTCGGCTACTGGAAGGACGCGGGCTTGCGCATCGAGGGCGCTGCGGTGTGGAACTTTACCGTGATGTTTCTGGATTTCTGGAACGCCTTCCGTCCCTTTGAGCAGGATTACAGCGCCTTCCGTCCGCAGCTTGCGGTGCTGCCCGCCAGCGATGGGGTGGTGCAGCCCTACGCGGACAGCCCGCTGGACGAAGAGCCGGTGGCGGAAACCGTCTATCTGGATATTCTGGCACAAGCACAGCAGTACGTTTATTTTTATACGCCCTATCTCGCTATCGGCGAGGAAATGCTGGACGCACTGCGCAACGCCGCCAAGCGCGGGGTAGATGTGCGGCTGGTGCTGCCGGGCATCCCGGACAAAAAGCTGGTGTTCCGGCTGAGCCGCTCGTACTATCTGCCCCTGCTGCGGGCGGGGGTGCGTATCTACGAGTACACCCCGGGCTTTCTCCACGCCAAGTGCTGCGTCAGCGATGACCGCGCGGCGGTGGTGGGCAGCATCAATATGGACTACCGCAGTATGTTCCTGCACTTCGAGTGTGGGGTGCTGCTGCTGCAAAACAGTCAGGTGCTGGCTTTGCGGGACGATGTGCGCCGCACCCTGCCCCAGTGCCGGGAGGTGCAGTGCGCGGACTGCCGCACCGGGCTGGCCGGTACGGTGCTGGACAGCGTGCTGCGGCTGTTAAGCCCCTTGATGTAACTGCCTGCTCATAAAATCCCGCGCGGCGGGGCATACTGGCTCCAAAGCCTGCGTTAGCAATGCAGGCACGGAAAGGGAGCGTATGTGACGATATGAAACAGGCATCGCGATGGTTTTTGTGCTGCACGCTGGCGGCAGCACTGGCATTGACCGGCTGCGGCGGGGGAAACTCCGGCAGCAGCTCCGGCTCTATGAGCGGCAGCACCTCTGCGGGCGGCAGCGCGGCGCAAAGCGCGGCGTGGCGCACCGGACTGGGGGTTCTGACCGAAGCGACAGGTACAGACCGTGCGGGCAATATCCGCACCGTGGCGGCTGCCGTGCTGCTGGATGCAGACGGCAAGCTGGCGGGGGTGACGCTGGACGAGCTGGAGCTTTCGGTCAGTGCGGACGGCACCGGCAAGGTGACCACCCCTACCGACACCCGCACCAAGCGCCAGAAGGGGAAGGACTACCCACTGGCAGAGGTGTCCGGCCTGAAAAAGGGCTGGGCAGAGCAGGCCGATGCCTTTGGCAGCTGGCTTGAGGGCAAGACCCCGGAGGAAGTGAAAAAGCTGAAAACGGATGCAGACGGCAAGCCCACGGACGCAGATCTTCTCTCCGGCTGCACCATTGCGGTGAACCGCTACCGGGATGCCGTTGTCCGCGCCTGCGAGAATGCACAGGTGCTGGGCGCTGCCCGGGGCGATACGGTCAAACTGGGCGTTGAGGTAGCCGAAATGCCGCAGGGGCTTGCGGGCACAGATGATAAGGACGCACAGGTGCAGGCTAAGATCACGCTGGCGGTGGTGACTATGGACGAGAACGCCCGGGTGACCAGCGCCATCGGGGATATGACCGAGCCGGAGCTGACGGTCAGCGCGGACGGCACGGTGTCTGCCCCGCGTGAGCCGGTGTACACCAAAAACGAACTGGGCGACCGCTACGGGATGCGCAGCGCAAGCGCGTTAGGCAAGGAGTGGTACGAGCACAGCGCAGGCTGGTGCGGCTACCTGAAAGGCAAAAACGCCGTGGAGATCGGCAAACTCTCCGCAGACGGCACGGATGCCGACCTGAAGGCGCTGTGCACCATCTCGGTCACCGACCTGCAAAAGGCGGTGCTGAAGGCCATGGCGGAGCAATAATCATAAAACAGGATGTCCCTCTGCACAAAAAGTGCGGGGGGATTTTTTATGGATACCCCCTCAGGCGCTAACGCAGTGAGCAGACGGAAGGGGTATTTGCAGCTGCCCTCTCAGACGCAAAGCCGGAAGGGGTATGCACACTTTCCTACAAAAAGCGGGCTTACGGGCGGGGCAAAGCAGTGCATTGTGCAAAAAATAAAGGTTTCCTCTTGCAAAACGGCGGCAAACGCGCTATTCTATAGCTACAGTTTACCACTTTAGCATGGTAAAATGGTAAAACGAGAGGGAAGCGGGACGCAGAACGTCCCCCATGGGAGGAAAAAGATATGAAACTCAAGCGTATTGCAAGTGCATTTCTGGCCGGTGCTCTGGCACTGAGCCTTGCAGCCTGCGGCGGCAGTGCATCCACCTCTGCGGCGGCTTCTGCTTCCGGCAGTGCAGCCGGTTCGGCTTCTGCCGCAGCGGGCAGCGATCTGGACTACATCAAGGGCAAGGGCAAAATGGTCATCGGCTACACCGTGTACGAGCCCATGAACTATACCGATGCCGACGGCAACTTTACCGGCTTTGATACCGAGCTTGCCACCGCTGTGTGCGCAAAGCTGGGCGTAGAGCCGGAGTTCGTGGAGATCAACTGGGACACCAAGGTGGTGGAGCTGGACGCCAAGAGCATCGACTGCATCTGGAACGGCATGACCCTGACCGAGGATATCATGGCTAACACCGCCACCACCAAGGCCTACGCCAAGAATGCACAGGTCGTGGTGGTCAAGGAGGGCACCGCCTACACCTCCACCGCCGACCTTGCCGGTAAGACCGTGGTGGCCGAGGCCGGTTCTGCCGGTGAAGCCGCCATTCAGGGCGATGAAAACCTTGCCAAGGCCGATTATGTTTCCAAGAGCGTGCAGACCGACTGCCTGATGGAAGTGGCTGCCGGTACGGCAGATGCCGCTGTGCTGGATCTGACCCTTGCCAACGCCATGATCGGGGAGGGCACCGACTACGCAAGCCTGAAGATCGTGGACGAGCTGAACGCCGAGGAGTACGGCGTGGCGTTCCGCAAGGGCAGCGATGCCGCCGCCGCGGTGGACACCGCCTTTGACGAGCTGAAGGCTGACGGTACCATGCAGGCACTGGCAGAGAAGTACGAGCTGGCGCTGGCGGACTGAGCCGGGCGTAAAACAAAACGATAGATGGGTGTGTTTTTGTGTCTGTGATCCTTGGGCGCCTTTCCGGCGCGTTCCTGCTCAACTGTGAGCTGTTTGCCCTTACGTTGCTGTTTGCGCTGCCGCTGGGGCTGGTGGTGGCCTTTGGCTCCATGAGCCGGTGCAGGCTGCTGTCCGGCGCGGTAAAGACCTTTGTCTGGGTCATCCGCGGCACGCCGCTGATGCTGCAGATCATCGTCATTTATTTAGGCCCCGGTCTGCTGGGCATGAATAACCCGTGGCCCTCCGGCTCCGGCGGGCGCATGGTGGCGGCGGTGGTAGCCTTTGCCATCAACTACGCCTGCTATTTTTCCGAGATCTACCGCGGCGGCATCGAGGCCGTGCCCAAAGGCCAGACCGAGGCCGGGCAGGTGTTGGGCATGACCCGCACGCAGATCTTTTTCAAGGTCACCCTTTTGCAGGTGGTCAAGCGCATCCTGCCGCCCATGGGCAACGAGATCATCACCCTTGTCAAGGATACCTCGCTGGCAAACACCATCGCCAACAAGGAGATCATCATGATGGCCAAGGAGTACAGCGCAAAGGGCCTGATCTGGCCGCTGTTTTCCACGGCGCTGTTCTTCCTTGTGTTCGTGGGCGCGCTCACGTTGCTGTTTGGCTGGGCTGAAAAGAAACTGGATTATTTCCGCTGCTGAGGAGGTTTTTAAAATATGGCATTACTGGAAGCCTCCGGCATTGGCAAAAATTTCGGAGATACAAAGGTCTTAAAGGATATTTCCCTTACCCTGGAGCAGGGCGAGACACTGGCCATCATCGGCTCGTCTGGCTCCGGCAAGACCACCCTGCTGCGCTGCCTGAACTTTCTGGAGCGGCCGGACACTGGCTGCATCCGGGTGAACGACGAGACTATGTGGGACGCCGCCGACCCCGCCACCCAACGGGAGAGCGAGATCCGCAAAAAGCGGCTGCACTTCGGGCTGGTGTTCCAGAACTTCAACCTTTTCCCGCAGTATACCGCCTTGCAGAACGTGATGCTGGCAGGGGAACTGCTGGCAAAGGAGCGCCCGGACTACCGTGCCAACAAAAAGGCGGTGCACGCCCAGCTGGAACAGCAGGCGCGGGAACTTCTGGCGCAGATGGGGCTTTCGGAGCGGGCAGACCACTACCCGCACCAGCTTTCCGGCGGGCAGCAGCAGCGGGTAGCCATTGCCCGTGCGCTGGCACTGCACCCGGACATCCTCTGCTTTGACGAGCCCACCAGCGCCCTTGACCCGGAACTGACCGGCGAGGTGCTGCGGGTGCTGCGGGAACTGGCCGACCGCAAGACCACCATGATCATCGTGACCCACGAGATGCACTTTGCCCGGGATGTGGCTGACCGCATCCTGTTTATGGACGGCGGCGTGGTGGTGGAGGAGGGCCCTGCAAAGCAGCTGATCGACCACCCGCGCGAGCAGCGCACCAAACAGTTTCTGGCACACTACGCGGAATGAGCAAAATCACCAATTCTTTACGCAAAAAAATGGAAATGTTGATGCAAACCAAGTCTTGTAAAACCGGCGCTGCTCCGCTATAATACCACTCATGAATCCTTACAACGTCCTGCCGCTTTTCCGGCAGGGCGTTTTTCACGGCAAAAATGCGAACATCCATCTTTTTTTGTGTGGGCAGGAGGTATATTTCCATGACCAAAGATATGACGCAGGGCAGCCCGCTGAAGCTGCTGCTTGCCTTTGCTGTGCCGCTGATGCTGGGCAGCCTGTTCCAGCAGTTCTACAATCTGGCCGATACCATCATCGTGGGCCGGTTCGTGGGCGTGGAAGCGCTGGCGGCGGTAGGCAGCGTGGGCGGCCTGAACTATCTGGTGCTGGGCTTTGTCAACGGCATTGCCTGCGGCTTTTCCATCCCCATCTCATGGACCTTCGGTGCCCACGACCACCATGAGATGCGCCGCTACACCGCCAATACCGTGTGGCTGTCCATCGCCTTTGCCACGGTGCTCACCATCGTCACGGTGGCTATGACCCGGCTGGTGCTGGTGTGGACGAATACCCCGGCCGATATCATCGACCTTGCGGATGTGTATATCCGCACCATTTTTGCGGGCATCCCGTTCACCCTGCTTTATAATGTGACCAGCGCCCTGATGCGTGCACTGGGCGACAGCAAGCGCCCGCTGTATTTCCTGTTGGTGGCCAGTGTGCTGAACATCGGGCTGGACCTTGCCTGCATCATTGTGTTCAACATGGGCGTGTTCGGCGCGGCCTTTGCCACCGTGTTCAGTCAGGCTGTGGCGGGCATCGGCAGCCTTCTTTATATCGTGCGCCACTACCCGGAGCTGCGCTGGAATAAGGAAGAAGGGCGCATCAGCGCACCGCACTGTGCAAAACTTTGCTCTATGGGCATCCCCATGGGCTTGCAGTGCAGCATTACCGCCATCGGTAGCGTGGTGCTGCAGGGCGCGGTGAATGGTCTGGGCAGCGACATCGTGGCGGCGCAGACCGCCGGCGGCAAGGCTGCGCAGTTCCTCAGCGTGCCGCTGGAGAGCATCGGCACCGCCATGACCACCTACACCAGCCAGAATATGGGCGCGAAAGACCTTGGCCGTGTGAACCGCGGCGTGAACACCGCACTGGGCATCGGCTGCGTGTACAGTGTAGCGTCCTTCCTCATCCTGCGCGTGCTGGACAAGTCCCTGATCGGCCTGTTTCTGGACGCAGGCGAGACCGCCATTATGGCCAATGCGCAGGACTTCATCTTCTGGAACAGTGTGTTCTACATCCCGCTGGCGGTGCTTATCATCTACCGCTATACCATTCAGGGTCTGGGGCACTCCGGCCTTGCCATGTTTGCCGGTGTGGCTGAAATGATCGCCCGCGCCATGGTGGGCTTCTGGTTCGTGCCGCTGTGGGGCTACTTTGCCGCCTGCATCGCAAACCCGGTGGCATGGTTCTTTGCCTGCTTCTTCCTGATCCCGGCGTATTTTGTGGTGTTCCGTAAACTGCAAAAGGAAAAGCAGCAGGAAGCCGCCGCAAAGGCGCAGTAAGGGTTCATAAAAAGTGCTTTTTCTTTTCGTCTTTTCATGCTATAATAACAAATAAGTACGGCTTTGCCGTAACAGGGCAGGGGTTATAAGTCTTTGAAAAGCTGGTTTGCTTAAAGGCTTCCCCCTTGGGGTGAAGGCTAAGAGGACAGCTGTTTTCGGGATGAATAGCTGCACTGCCGGGGCAATGCCCGCAATTGCGGCGGGCGGGAAAATACAAAAAGAGAGGCGAATCGAGATGTTGGATATGATCAGATGCAGCACCGGCGGTGCGTACTATGCGCGCGGCGAGTGGGTGCCCGCAGACGGCAATGCACCTGCTGCACTGGCAGCAAAGGGCTTTGATGCCGCTGCCGTTGCCACGGCTAAGACCGGCACTATGGCCTACAATATTATGCAGGCACACAACACCAGCGGCGATGCCGAGAATCTGAAGATCAAGTTTGATGCCATGGCAAGCCATGACATCACCTTTGTGGGCATTATCCAGACCGCCCGTGCTTCCGGGCTGGAAAAGTTCCCCATCCCTTATGTGCTTACCAACTGCCACAATAGCCTGTGCGCTGTGGGCGGCACTATCAACGAGGACGACCACCGCTTTGGTCTGTCCGCTGCCAAAAAGTACGGCGGCATCTTTGTGCCCCCGCACATGGCAGTCATCCACCAGTATATGCGCGAGCGCTTTGCGGGCTGCGGCAAAATGATCCTTGGCTCGGACTCCCACACCCGCTACGGTGCACTGGGCACCATGGCGATCGGCGAGGGCGGTGGTGAGCTGGCAAAGCAGCTGCTGGGCCGCACCTACGATGTTGCCCGCCCGGGCGTTGTGGCTATCTACCTGACCGGCAGTCTGCCGGCGGGCTGCGGCCCCCACGATGTAGCCATTGCCCTTGTGGGCAAGCTGTTCAAGAGCGGCTACGTCAAGAACAAGGTCATGGAGTTTGTTGGCCCCGGCATTGCTTCCCTGCGGCAGGATACCCGCAACGCCATTGATGCCATGACCACCGAGACCACCTGCCTGTCCTCCATCTGGGAGACTGACGAAGTCACCCAGCGTTTTCTGGCAGTGCACGGCCGTGCAGCGGACTACAAAAAGCTGGCACCGGCAGACCTCGCCTACTACGATGGCGTGGTGGAGGTGGATCTTTCTGCCATCCGTCCCATGATCGCCCTGCCCATGCACCCCTCCAACGCCTTTACCATTGAGGAGCTGAACGCAAATCTGGAGGACATCCTCCACGCCTGCGAGCAGGATGTGCAGAAGCTGATCGGCCGCAAGGACGTGCAGCTGGATCTGTGCAGCAAGATCGAAAACGGTAAGCTGCGGGTAGATCAGGGCGTCATTGCAGGTTGCGCAGGCGGTCTGTACGACAGCATCTACGAGGCTGCTTCCATCCTCAAGGGTCATACCGGCGGCTGCGGCGACTACGCCCTGAGCGTTTACCCCGGCAGCCAGCCCATCATGATGGAACTGGTGCGCACCGGCGTCATCGGCGAGCTGATGGCCAGCGGTGCCACCATCCGCACCGCCTTCTGCGGCCCCTGCTTCGGCGCGGGCGATGTGCCCGCCAACGGCGCACTGTCCATCCGTCACACCACCCGCAACTTCCCCAGCCGCGAAGGCTCCAAGCCCGGCAGCGGTCAGCTGTCCGGTGTGGCACTGATGGATGCCCGCAGCATTGCAGCCACCACCGCAAACGGCGGCATCCTGACCCCCGCCACCGACATTGATTACGATCCCACCGTGCCGGAGTACCAGTACGATGCTTCCAGCTACGACACCCGCGTGTATCAGGGCTTTGGCAAGGGCGATTACGACGCTCTGCTCAAGTTCGGCCCCAACATCAAGGACTGGCCGGAGATCGCACCGCTGGGCGACAACCTGCTGCTGAAGGTGGCATCCTATATCACCGACCCCGTCACCACCACCGACGAGCTGATCCCTTCCGGCGAGACGTCCTCGTACCGTTCCAACCCCTTGGGTCTGGCTGAGTTCACCCTCAGCCGCAAGGACCCGGAGTATGTGAGCCGCGCCAAGGCCGTGCAGGCCGAGGAAACTGCCCGCCGCGCCGGTGCAGGGGACGCCGCCCTGCTGGCAAAGGTGAACGCCGTGCCCGGCTGCGAGCAGCTGAGCTGGAACGATATCCAGATCGCTTCTACCATCTTTGCGGTCAAGCCCGGCGATGGCTCTGCCCGCGAGCAGGCTGCCAGCTGCCAGCGTGTGCTGGGTGCCGGTGCCAATATCGTTACCGAGTACGCCACCAAGCGTTACCGCTCCAACCTGATCAACTGGGGTATGCTGCCCCTGCAGCTGGCAGGTGCCACCCCCTTTGGTCTGGGGGATTATGTGCTCATCCCCAATGTGCGGGAAGCACTCAAGGGCGATCTGCAGAGCATCAAGGCCTACGTTCTGGGCGATACCGTCAAGGAGTTCGAGTTGTACATGGCTCCGCTCACCACTGACGAGCGCCAGATCCTGGCTGACGGCTGCCTGATCAATTTCTATAAGCACTAAGGAAGTAACCCGCTATGTCCTGTGACCTGCATATCCATTCCACCTGCTCTGACGGTGCTGTGCCCATCGAGCGGCTGGCGTCCATCGCCGCCCGCACCGGGCTGCACGCCATCGCCCTTTCCGATCACGACACCCTGCTCAGCGCCCAGTACGCCTACGCCCACACCGGGCAGGACGGGGTAGAGCTGATCCCTGCCGTGGAGCTGACCGGCTACGACTTTGAGCGCCAGCACCGGGTGCACCTGCTGTGCTACTACCCGGACGTGGACTGCCCGGCGCTGCGGGAGCACTGCGCCATCATGAAGGAGCGCCGCAACGCCTGCGCTTTGCAGAGCGCAAAGGAGCTGGAGCAGCTGTACCCGCAGTTTACCACCGACCTTGCGTGGGAGACCACCAAGGCCAGCGGGGTGCTGTTCAAAAGTGGGCTGATGCAGGCGCTGGAACTGCTGGGCCTGACCGATGGCAGCATCTACGGCGAGACCTACCACAAGCTGTTCGGGTGGAACCCCCGGGGCATCGTGCTGCACTCGCCGGAGTATCTGCCGGTGCGGCAGGTGCTGGCTACCGCTAAAGCCAGCGGCGGCGCGGTGGTGTTTGCCCACCCCACGGTGTACAAAAGTATGCCCCTGCTGCGGGAGCTGGCGGCAGAGGGCGCAGTGGACGGCATAGAGGTGTACCACCCCAGCAACAGCCCGGAGGACAGCGCCGAGTGCCTTGCCCTGTGCAAGCAGTACGGCCTTGTGGCAACCGCAGGTACGGACTTCCATGGCCGCAACCACAAGCACCCCCACCCCATCGGCACCTGCACCGCACCGGACGAAGCCGCAGCGCAGCTGCGCGCCATCGCCGAAAAACGTAAAAGAGAGAGGACGTAAAGACCATGAGCAAGGAATTTTCCTTCCCGAACAAGGGCACCTGCTCCAAGCAGACCAACTTTGTGCTGAACGATGACCACACCATTGCATCCATCGAGGTCATCGGCGGCTGCAACGGCAACCTGAAAGGCATCTGCCAGCTGCTCACCGGCATGAAGGCAGAGGATGCCATTGCCCGTCTGGATGGTACGCTGTGCGGCTTCCGCAGCACCAGCTGCCCGGACCAGATTGCCAAGAACCTGAAAAAGGCTCTGGAAGAGATGAACTAAACTCACCGGAGAGCCGCTGCACAGACCTTTGTGCGGCGGCTCTCTTTTTGTGCGGGACGATTTTGAATGCCCGCCGCTATGCTCTGGGCATGAATAGCGGAAAATTATTTTGAATTAGAGCAATGCCGGACAGCCTGCAAGCTGTCCGGCATTGCGTTTTTGCGGGAATGCTTTAAATGTTTTTGCGCTTCGCACTATGTCACAATTTGTACGCATTTCCAGCAAATAAGGGCGGATGTAAAAAATCTATACACCGGGCAAAGTTTGTTTGTTGTTCAAGTTCACTTTGCGGGGTATACTGTTGCCATAGAGAACAGCACGATGAAGGCTGTGAAAAGATATTTTTGAAGCAGGGAGGCTTTTTTATGTACTATTCCAGTGGCAACTACGAAGCTTTTGCAACCCCCAAAAAGCCGGAGGGCGTGGATCATAAATCCGCTTATATCATCGGCTCCGGTCTGGCAGCCCTGACCGCTGCCTGCTATCTGGTGCGCGATGGCCAGATGAAGGGCGAGCACGTCCATGTGTTTGAAAAGAACGCACTGGCCGGTGGCGCTTGCGATGGCTACAAGTACGATATCGGCTATGTGATGCGCGGCGGCCGCGAGATGGACAACCACTTCGAGGTCATGTGGGATCTGCTGCACTCCATCCCCTCTCTGGAGACCGAGGGTGCCAGCGTGCTGGACGAGTATTACTGGCTGAACAAGGAGGACCCCAACTTCTCCCTGTGCCGTGCCACCGTCAACCGCGGCGAGGATGCTCACACTGATGGCAAATTCGGCCTGTCCGATAAGGGCGCCATGGAGATCATGAAGCTGTTCTTCACCCCGGACGAGCAGCTGCAGGATAAGAAGATCACCGATTTCTTCGATGACGAGGTGCTCAACACCAACTTCTGGATGTACTGGCGCACCATGTTCGCCTTCGAGAACTGGCACAGCGCGCTGGAGATGAAGCTGTACCTCAAGCGCTATATCCACCATATCGGTGGTCTGCCGGACTTTACCGCTCTGCGCTTTACCCGCTATAATCAGTACGAGTCCATCATCCTGCCCATGGTGCGCTATCTGGAAAGCTTTGGCGTGCAGTTCCACTACAACACCAAGGTCACCGATGTGAAGTTCGACATCCAGAAGGGCCGCAAGCTGGCAAGCTCTGTCACCGTGGAGCACGAGGGCGAGACCACCAACATTGATCTGACCGAGAACGATCTGCTGTTCATCACCAACGGCGGCTGCGTGGAAAGCTGCACCGTGGGTGCACAGAATAAGGCTACCGGCTTTGATCCCACCATCCAGCCCGGCAACGGCTGGGATCTGTGGAAGAAGATCGCCGCACAGGATCCCTCCTTCGGTCACCCGGAGAAGTTCTGCTCCGAGCCGGAGCTGAGCAACTGGGAAAGCGCTACCATCACCACGCTGGACGACAAGATCCCCCAGTATATCCGCAAGATCTGCAAGCGCGACCCCTTCAGCGGCCACACCGTCACCGGCGGCATCGTCACCGTCAAGGACTCCAGCTGGCTGCTCAGCTGGACGCTGAACCGTCAGCAGCAGTTCAAGGATCAGCCCAAGAACCAGCTGTGCGTCTGGGTGTACGGCCTGTTCAGCGATAAGCCCGGCGATTACGTCAAAAAGCCCATGCGTGACTGCACCGGTCGCGAGATCTGCATGGAGTGGCTGTACCACATCGGCGTGCCCGAGGATCAGATCGCTGAACTGGCAGAGCACAGCGCCAACACCGTGCCTGTGATGATGCCCTATATCGATGCCTTCTTCATGCCCCGTGCCATGGGCGACCGTCCCGATGTTGTGCCCGAGGGTGCTGTGAACTTTGCCTTCCTTGGCCAGTTTGCCGAGACCGCCCGCGATACCATCTTTACCACCGAGTACTCCATGCGCACCGGTATGGAGGCCGTGTACACCCTGCTGAACATTGACCGCGGCGTGCCCGAGGTCTGGGGCAGCACCTACGATGTGCGCGCCCTGATCGATGCCACCGTGAAGCTGCGCGACGGCAAAAAGATCACCGACATGGATCTGCCGCTGATCCCGCGTCTGGCTTTGAAGGAAGCTTTGAAGAAGATCGAGGGTACCGACCTTGAGAAGTTCCTCAAGGAGTATAACGCCATCTGATATTTCCTCTCCTCCGATAGACCCGGCAACGGGTCTGAATCCCCCCTGAAAAGGACCTCTCCGCTGCTCTGCGACAGGGCGCGGGGAGGTCTTTTTTGTATAGGATTTGTGTAAAAATGGTACAATGTGTGTCAAAATAAAGCGGGACGTGAAAATTATTTGTACCAAAAGAACGATTTTGGCTTGTTTGCGGCGGCGTTCTGTGCTATGCTAGAGCTATTGAAAGGGCAGGAGGGAAGAGCCTGCCCCAAATGCGATACGCCAAAAATAAAAGGAGGTCGTTTTCCTGTGAAACAACTTATTTCCCGTCGCAGCTTTTTAAAGGCTGCTGGTGTGACCGCTGCCGCTGCATCCATGGCCATCGGTGCGCCCGCCGCATCGGCCTGCTGGCTTGGTGATAAGTCTGACGTCACCATCCTGTACACCAACGATGTCCATACTTACATCGACAAGCAGAGCCCCAAGCTGACCTACGCCGCCATTGCCGACCTGAAGCAGAGTTACCAGAACGCCGGCAAGGATGTGCTGCTGGTGGACGCAGGCGACCATGTGCAGGGCACTGCCTATGGCTCTATGGACGAGGGCGCTTCCATCATCAAGCTGATGAACGCTGCCGGTTACGATGTCGCCACCCCCGGCAACCACGAGTTTGACTACGGCATGGACCGCGCCAAGGCCATCATGAAGGAAGCGGACTTCCCGTACCTGTCCTGCAACTGGGTAGACCTGCGCACCGGCCTGCGTGTGCTGCCCTCCGTCAAGGTGTTCGTGCGCGGCGGCAGACGCATTGCCTTTGTGGGTGTGACCACCCCCGAGACCTTTACCAAGTCCACCCCTGCCTACTTTATGGACAAGGCACAGCGCAAGTACATCTACGACATTCAGGGCGGCGAGGACGGCAAAAAGCTCTATGACGCCGTGCAGAAGGCCATTGATAAGGCAAAGCTTCTGGCAGATGTCGTCATCGGTCTGGGCCATCTGGGCGTAGACCCCTCTTCCTCTCCGTGGACCAGTGAGGAAGTCATTGCCCACACCAGCGGCTTTGACGCCTTTATCGACGGTCACTCCCATACCGTAATGGAGAACAAGCAGGTGCAGGATGCCTCCGGCAAGGCTGTCACCCTGACCCAGACCGGTTCTTACTTTGCCAACGTTGGCGAGATGACCATCGCTGCGGACGGCACCATCACCACCAAGCTCATCCCCACCCACGAGGGCATGGACGCAGGCATCGCCGCCATGCAGACCGGCTGGGTGAACACCGTGGACGATATGCTGGGCGAGAAGATCGCTGTGGGCGACAGCGATTTCTACGTCTCTGACCCCGCCACCGGCAAGCGCCGCATCCGCTCTGCCGAGACCAACCTCGGCGACTTTGTGGCCGACGGCATCTACGCCTACTTCAACGAGGTGGAAAAGCTGCACTGTGATCTGGCCATCATGAACGGCGGCGGCATCCGCGCCGATGTGCCCGCAGGCGACTGGACCTTCAAGACCTGCAAGCAGGTCAGCCCCTTTGGCAACGTGGCCTGCCTGATGTCGGTCACCGGTAAGCAGATCCAGGACGCATTGGAATTTGCAGCCCGCTTTGCAGGCGAGGGCGGCAAGGAGAACGGCGGCTTCCTGCAGGTGGCAGGTGCTACCTACGAGATCCACACCGATATCCCCAACACCGTGCAGACCGACGAGAAGAATGTCTGGATCGGCAGCGCCACCGGCACTCCGCGCGTGCAGAACGTGAAGATCTACGATAAGGCTTCCGGCAGCTATCTGCCGCTGGACCCGGGCGCTACCTACGCGCTGGCCGGTATGAACTACACCCTGCGCAATCTGGGCGATGGCTTTGCCATGTTTGACGGCGCAGAGCTGATCAAGGACTATGTGTCCGAGGATTATCTGGTGATGGCTACCTACGCTATGATTTTTGACGGCGCAGATGCTGCGGGTCTGCCGCACCTGTCCAGCGCCAACAGCCCGCTGGCCGCTTACCCCGGCTATCTGCTCGACTACGAGCAGCCCTACGGCGCAGGCCGCATTACTATTCTGTAAAAGAAAGCTCTTTATTTAAGGCAAAATCAACGGTATAGCAAAAAACCGGGTAGTCTGCGGGCTGCCCGGTTTTTGTGTGTGCAGGGAAACTCCCTCAGTCAAAGCCTGACGGCTTTGCCAGCTCCCTCTGGGAGGGAGCCTCTGGCGAAACCGGGAACTTTCCCACCATGCCAAAGGCCCCATCCCCGAGGGGGCTGTCTGCGCAGCAGACTGGGGGAGTTTCCCCGGCAGGGGTGACTCTTCAAAAGTTCCCTATGACCCACAGGGGTTTTGAAGAGTCACGGTCTTGCGGCTGTGGCTCAGAATCATACAAACAGAAAAGCCACCTGAGTTTCCTCAGATGGCTTTGTTCTGGTTGGGGATGAGAGAATCGAACTCCCACAAGTAGAGTCAGAGTCTACCGCACTACCACTATGCAAATCCCCAATATTCTGTTGTGTTTTGCGGGGTGAGCCGCTCAACGTGTGCTATTATACGGGAAAAGCCCGGAGTTGTCAAGCATAATTTTGAAAAAAGTTGTACTTTTTTGGAAAATGCCGCAGCAGCGCCGGATAATCTGTGCCGGAGCACTGCCACGCTTCGGCACATTCTGCGCACCGCACCGCCTATACTGGAAGGTACAAAACCTTGCAAAGTACCAGAAGGAGGATGCCTATGCCGGAACGAACCACACAAAACGCCCAGACCCTGCTTTCGCCCCGCGTCCCGCGGGATACCGAGCACGAGCGCTACCACCCGGAACTGGAAGAAGAACTGAAAGAATGCCTGTTCTGCCTGAAGCGCAACGAGATGATGTTTGATATGGAGGTGGATACCGACCTCATTGAGCAGCGCATCTACGAGCGGCAGGCGCTGCTGTGCCGTTACCGGTACTTACTGGCGCGCGCCCGGGAGCTGGGACTGCACACGGTGCTTACCCGCTACCAGCCCATGGGTGGGTGAAAACGGTCAGCGAAAAAATCTTGACAAAAGGCGCGCTGCGTGATATCCTATTACAAGATAAAAGCGTACCGGAACTATGTCCGGCGCGATAAATTTTTGAGAGTTAGAGAGGTTTCTATCATGGAGCGTATCAAGACTATTGCTACTCGTGACCTGACCAAGAGCGTTAAGACCGGTGGCTGCGGCGAGTGCCAGACTTCCTGCCAGTCCGCCTGCAAGACTTCCTGCGGCGTGGCTAACCAGCAGTGCGAGAATAGCAACAAGTAATTTCTGCAAACCTTATGCCGCCTTTGCCGGGCGGCATTTTTTTGTGTAATCTGGAATGGAGTGTAAAATGGTACATCAGTATCAATTAAACGGTTATAACATCGTGCTGGACACCTGCAGCGGCTCGGTGCACGTTGTGGACGAGGTGGCCTACGATATCATCGCCATGTACCCGGAGCATACCGCAGACGAGATCGTTGCCGCCATGCTGGCAAAGTACGGCAGCCGTCCGGACGTGACCGAGGAGGATCTGCGCCAGTGCATCGACGATGTGACCAGCCTGAAGGAAAACGGCAAGCTGTGGAGCCCGGATGTCTATAAGGACATGGCCTTTGACTTCAAGAACCGCAACACCGTGGTAAAGGCACTGTGCCTGCACGTTGCCCACAGCTGCAACCTGAGCTGCTCTTACTGCTTTGCCTCGCAGGGACGCTACCACGGCGACCGCGCCCTGATGAGCTTTGAGGTGGGCAAGCGCGCCATGGACTTCCTCATTGAGAACAGCGGCACCCGCCGCAATCTGGAAGTGGACTTCTTTGGCGGCGAGCCGCTGATGAACTTTGATATGGTCAAAAAGCTGGTGGCCTACTGCCGCGAGCAGGAGAAGATCCACAACAAGAACTTCCGCTTTACCATGACCACCAACGGCGTGCTGATCGATGATGACGTTATCGATTTCTGCAACAAGGAGTGCCACAACGTGGTGCTGAGTCTGGACGGCCGCAAGGAGGTCAACGACCGTTTCCGTGTGGACTGCGCAGGCAACGGCAGCTACGACCGCATCGTGCCCAAGTTCCAGGAGTTCGTCAAGAAACGCGGCGACAAGAACTACTATATGCGCGGCACCTATACCCACTATAACACCGACTTCACCAACGATATCTTCCACATGGCAGACCTTGGCTTTACCGAGCTGAGCATGGAGCCGGTGGTCTGCGACCCCAGCGACCCCAGCGCCCTGACCGAGGCGGATCTGCCCATCCTGAAGGAGCAGTACGAGATCCTTGCCAAGGAGATGATCAAGCGCGACCGCGAGGGCAGAGGTTTTACCTTCTACCACTACATGATCGACCTGACCGGCGGCCCCTGCATCTATAAGCGTATCTCCGGCTGCGGCTCCGGCACCGAGTATATGGCGGTTACCCCTTGGGGCGACTTGTACCCCTGCCACCAGTTCGTGGGCGACCCCAAGTACCTGCTGGGCGATATCTGGAAGGGTGTCACCAACACCGCCGTGCGGGATGAGTTCAAGCACTGCAACGCCTACGCCCGCAAGGAGTGTCAGGACTGCTGGGCAAAGCTGTACTGCTCCGGCGGCTGCGCTGCCAACTCCTACCATGCCACCGGCAGCATTACCGGCGTGTACGAGTACGGCTGTGAGCTGTTCAAAAAGCGCATGGAGTGCGCCATCATGATCAAGGTAGCCGAGAATCAGGAACTGGCTGCCAAGGGCATCGAGGTGCCCATTGAGCTGGGCTCCACCTGCAACGCCTGCGCCGATGGCGAAGCCTGCGAATGAGCATGACCACCCCCATCGTGGATTTTGTGCGCAGCTATGCACAGTCCGGCACTGCCCGGCTGCATATGCCCGGCCACAAGGGGCAGAGCCTTTTAGGCTTTGAGCCGCTGGATATCACCGAGATCCGCGGTGCAGACGAGCTTTACGCGCCGGAGGGCATCATTGCCGAAAGCGAAGCCAACGCCACCCGGCTGTTTGGTACGGCGCACAGCTATTACAGCACCGAGGGCTCGTCCCAGTGCATCCGCGCCATGCTGTTTCTGGCGCTGCAAAGCGCACCGCAAAACGGCAAGCGCCCGGTGCTGCTGGCTGCCCGCAACGCCCACAAGGCGCTGCTGTACGCGGCGGCGCTGTTGGATTTTGATATCCGCTGGCTCTGGCCGTCTGCGCAGGCAGAAGGCGCACTGTGCAGCTGCCCGGTCACAGCCGAAGCGCTGACCGGGGCTTTACACGCGCTGGCGCAGCAGGGGATAGAGCCCTTTGGCGTGTACGTTACCAGCCCGGATTATCTGGGCGGGGTGCAGGACATCCCGGCGCTGGCCGCTGTCTGCCGGGCGCAGGGCGTGCCTTTGCTGGTGGATAACGCCCACGGTGCCTACCTGCGCTTTCTGCCGCAGAACTGCCACCCCATCGCGCAGGGCGCGGCCATGTGCTGCGACTCTGCCCACAAGACCCTGCCGGTGGTCACCGGCGGCGCGTATCTGCATCTGGCGCACGATGCCCCCGTGCAGGACGAAGCCGCCGTGCGGGGTGCGCTGGCGCTGTTCGGCTCTACCAGCCCCTCTTACCTCATTTTGCAGTCATTGGATGCCTGCAACGCGGTGCTGGCAGGGGACTACCCCCGGCGGCTGGCGCAGTGCTGCGCGGCGCTGGAAGGGGTGCGCCGCAGCCTGAACAAGGCCGCAGCGGTACGGCAGTGCCCGGTGCCGCTGGCAGTTGCCGGTGCGCAGCAGGAGCCGATGAAGCTTACGCTGGATGCCGCCGCCCTTGGCTGCACCGGCACAGCGCTGGCAGATGCCTTGCGCCGCGCACAGATGGAATGCGAGTACGCCGACCCCCGCTATGTGGTGCTGATGTTCACCCCGGAGAACCCGCCGCAGGACTTTGAACGCCTGCAAACCGCGCTGGAGCAGCTTCTGGCTGCGGTGCCCGCCGGGCTGCCCCGCCCCGAGAACCGGGCAGGGGAGTTTGCCGCCTTGCAGCAGCAGGCGGTGCAGCGCTGCACCATCCGGCAGGCGGTGCTGGGCGCACAGGTGCGCGTCCCGGTGCACAAGGCACTGGGACGGGTGTGTGCCATGCCTACGGTGTCCTGCCCGCCCGCCATCCCTGTGGCGGTCAGCGGCGAGGAGATCACCCCGGCGGCTATTGCCTTGATGCAGCGCTACGGAATCGAAGAACTCTCGGTGCTGCGATAAAAAATATTATTATTTACCCCTTCAGCCGCCTGCGGCGACAGCTTCCCCAAGGGGACGCCTTATGGCTGTGCCGGAAAGCTGCCCGTTGCTACAAAAGCCGTCCCCTTGGGGAAGGTGGCTGCGACCAACGGGAGCAGACGGAAGGGGTAAATAGGCTGAAAATAAACGACCCACTGCATAAAACTTGCAGTGGGTCGTTTGCGTATCAAAGACTAAATATCCGTCCGGGGTGCGGCGCACATCTCCCAGAAGTGCAGCTCGTGCTCCGAGCAGGCGCGGAAGATCGCGCGGCAGCGGGCGGCGCGCTCCGGCGAAAGACCAGTGCAGGCGGCTTCGGCGCGTTCAGCCCATGCGCGGCAGGCGGCATCGTAGCCGGGGCTGGCGTAGTCCAGCACCAGCGCGCCGTAGTAGGTATCCTTTACGGCGGGGGAGCGCTGCAAAAGCTTCTGGAACAGCCAGCCATAGCTCAGCATACAGGGCAGGCAGGCCATCAGGCACTCGGCTTCGCCCTCGCCGTTGCGGGCGGCGTCGATCATGCAGTCCAGATAAGCGCGGCTTTCTGGGCGCAGGGGCAGGGACTGGATATCGGCTTCCCGCAGGCCGTACTGCTCCAGATACCGCAGCCGGGTCAGATCCTCGTTCTCCTGCACGAAGGACAGCAGGGAATAGTAAGTGCGCATAGCCGCCATGGTGGTGGCCTTGGTCATGCCCCACGCAAAAATTTTGGCGTACTCCCGCAGATACAGGCTGTCCTCCACAAGATAGCTTTTAAAGCAGTCCTCGCTCAGGGTGCCGTTTTCCATCTTTTGCAGAAACTCGGTCTGTAAGCACTGTTCCCACACGGGCAGGTCGGCCTGCACCAGCGCCGAAACAAAGGGCAGGTCAGTCACGGACAAAATCTCCCTTCAGGTTGAAGGTGTGATCCATGGGCCCGGAGCCGTGCCCTAAATCCAGCATGGCAGACAGGCAGCCGGAAATGTAGGCCTTGGCGCGCTCCACGGCAGTGTCAAGGTCGTAGCCCTTTGCCAGATTGGAAGCGATGGCGCTGGACAGGGTGCAGCCGGTGCCGTGGGTGTTGGGGTTTGCGATGCGCTTGCCCTTGAACCACTTGCCGGTGCCGCCGCGCCACAAAAGGTCGTCGGCATCGTTGATCTGGTGACCGCCCTTGCACAGCACGGCGCAGCCGTAACGCTGGCTGATGGTGCGGGCAGCAGCTTCCATGTCGGCGGCGTTTGTAATGGTCATGCCGGACAGGATCTCCGCTTCCGGGATGTTGGGAGTAAGCACCTCAGCCAGCGGCAGCAGCTTTTCGGTCAGCGCCTGCACGGCATCGTCCTGCAGCAGCTTTGCGCCGGAGGTAGCCACCATCACAGGGTCCACCACGATATGCTTTGCGCCGTAGAAGTGCAGCCGCTCGGCGATGGTGTCGATGAGCGGGGCAGAGGATACCATGCCGATCTTCACCGCATCCGGGTAGATGTCGGTGAACACGGCATCGAGCTGCTGCGCTAGAAACTGCGGCGTGGTGTCAAAAATGGCGGTCACACCGGTGGTGTTCTGTGCTGTCAGGGCGGTAATGGCGCTCATGGCAAACACGCCGTTGGCGGTCATGGTCTTGATATCGGCCTGGATCCCGGCGCCGCCGCTGGAATCACTGCCGGCAATGGTCAATGCAGTTTTCATAGATAAACACTCCTTGTTTTTTATTCGCCCAGTGCGGTGCGGAGGTTGTCCAGCACCTTTTTGCTCAGCAGCACAAAGGCCTGCTTGGTGCGGCCGGCGGACACATTGGCGCAGCGCACGTTTTCCCGGGCAAAGAAGTCCTCGGCCACGGGGCCTGCAGCGGCGCGGGTGTCGCAGAAGAAGCGGGTGCCGGGCAGATCGAGCCACTTTTCCAGCGCAGCGGAGTCAAAGCCGGGGCCGATGGAGGTGTTGAACAGCACCTTGCCTGCGCCCAGCTGGGCAAACTCATTTTCGCCCAGCAGCAGTACATTCTTGTTCAGGCAGGTGAACACCACCTCGCTGTCCGCCAGCAGCTGGGGCAGGGGCTTGAAGGTCATACCGGCGGCTTCGGCGTCCGGCTTTGCGCTGCGGGCAAAGTAGCTGATCTCTGCGCCCATAAATTGCAGCGCATCGGCGATCATCCGGCCGGAAACGCCCAGCCCCACGATGCCCACCTTCAGGCCGGTGATCTCCACCGGCTCGTCCCGCAGCATGGGCATCCCAAAGCCGTGCAGCAGGCCGGTCAGCTCGTGCAGAACGTACTCCACAACGCCGCGGTCGCCGTAGTCCCGGATGCCCAGCACCTGGATGCCCCGGGTGCGTGCGTAGGCGATATCCACGTTGGCACTCTCCTCAGAGTACAGGCTGCAGCACATCCCGATATAGCGGATGTTGGGGCACTGCGCGATGACTTCCTTGCCCATGCGGGAGGTGTAGCTCAGCAGTACGGCATCGGCGTCTCCAATGCGGCGCACCATCTCGTCATCGCTGGCGGGCACGTCCCGGTACAGTACCACCTCTTTGGCGTAGCGGTGCAGCTCCTCCTCGGCAGAGGGGATCAGGCTGACCGGCTCAATGGCAACAAGCTTTTCAAACATGACGGACTCCTCCTTATATTAGTAGAAGCAGACGGGCGAAGCCAGATTGCGCAGCAGGGAGACGGCGCTCCAGCCCGCAATGGCGCTGGTGGAAGAGCAGATATCCACCACAGCCTTTACGCCCTCGATCTCGGCAGTGATGCAGTGGTCATCGCCCACCCAGCCGGGCACGGAGTGCATGGTCACCCCGGTGATCTCGGGGCCGGTGGTGGCCAGAGAGGTAGCCACCGCCACGTTTACCCGGCGGGGAAAGGTAGCAATGGCCTGCTTGGCGTTGCCGGTGAACACGGTGGTCTTTTCGGTGTCGGTCAGCAGATGCTCTGCCCACACCGGCGTATTGCGGAAGCCTTTTGCACCGGTGTGGGTCTCGATGCCGGCAGTCTCCGGCAAGCCCTGCGCCTGTGCCATCAGGGTGACGGTCTGCAGCACGTCAAAGCCGCCGATGGCACCGCTGGTCAGGTGCACCTTGGCACCGCCCTCCACGGCAGCTGCCTTGACCTGTGCGTAGAAATCCAGATCCGCAAAGGCACCGATGGACAGAATGACCAGATTCACGCCCCGCTTCAGCACCGGGATGGCCATAGCGCGCACCGACTCCACCGAAGCGGCCTCCACGATGTACTCCGGCTCAAGCGCCAGCAGCGCGTCCACGTCCTCACAAACAGCGCAGCCGACATTGGCGGCGGTCTTTTCAGCCGAGGCGCGGGTGCGGCTGGTCACGCCCACCAGCTCGTAGTCCGGCAGCAGACCCTTCTTCCACGCGTCAGCCACGATGTTGCCCAGAAAGCCGCAGCCCACAATACCCAATTTTGTTTTCATATCCGTATCCTAAACTCCTTTTTCTGCCTGTGGCAGCATATTCAAAGCCAGTATACCATACCGGGCACAAAAAGGGAAATAATGTTTGCAGCAGCCCGGCGGAGCAGGACATAAAAAGTTAACAAAATAAATTACAAAAAAATTACAATACCCTATTGCAAAATGGTTTCAAAAGAGTTACAATATGGTTACAGCAAGGGCAAAGCCCCAAGGCTGTGTGTGAAATCTTTTTCTTCTTGTTTTTTGGGATACTGGGCGCGGATCCTCCTCCTCCGGCTGTTCTCCTTCACAGCTATGATCCATGCGCCGCACAGGCAGTGTCCCGCTTCGTGTGCAAAAGGGCTCGTCCGATGTTCCGGACGAGCTTTTTTGCATTCTGTAAGCTCTGATTTGCCTGCAAAAGTGATACTTCAAAAATCAAAGTATGACCAATGCCTAAAAACGCTTGGCAATTTGTCTGTTTTTCCGCAAAGGACAATTATAAAGTTTGGCGCGGCAGGGGTTTGTATTCTTGCGGGCTTTGTGGTAAAGTATATACAATCAATTTATAGGCAGCAAACATGAAGGATTTTGATGCTGATTTGTATCGGATGCGTTAAGAGAAAAGGAGTTTGATTATGGCTTATTTCTACGAAGAACCCTCCCGCACCTTTGGCGAGTACCTGCTGGTCCCCGGCTATTCCTCTGCGGAGAATGTGCCCACGGCGGTCAGCCTGAAGACCCCGCTGGTCAAGTACCGCAAGGGGCAGGAGGAGTGCCCGCTGCAGATGAATATCCCCATGATCAGCGCCATCATGCAGTCGGTCTCCGGCGATAAGCTGGCCATTGCACTGGCTCGTCAGGGCGGCGTTTCCTTTATCTATGGCTCTCAGAGCATCGAGAACGAGGCCGCTATGGTGCGCCGCGTCAAGAGCTTCAAGGCCGGCTATGTGGTGTCCGATTCCAATCTGGCTCCCACTGCCACCCTGCATGACGTGCTGGAGCTGAAGGCACGCACCGGCCACTCCACCATTGCCATCACTGCCGACGGTACTCCCAATGGCAAGCTGCTGGGCATCGTGGCCTCCCGCGATTACCGCATCAACCACACCCCGGACGATGCCTGCGTCACCACCTTTATGACCCCCGTTGAAAAGCTGGTCACCGCTCCGGCCAACACCTCTCTGCACGACTGCAACAACATCATCTGGGACAACAAGATCAACACCCTGCCGCTGGTGGATGCCGAGGGCAATCTGGTGTATATGGTGTTCCGCAAGGACTATGATTCCCACAAGGCCAACGTCAACGAGCTGCTGGACAAGAACAAGAGCTACGTTGTGGGTGCCGGCATCAACACCCGCGACTACGCCCAGCGTGTACCCGCACTGGTAGAGGCCGGTGTGGATGTGCTGTGCATCGACTCCTCCGAGGGCTACTCCGAGTGGCAGAGCCGCACCATCGGCTGGATCCGCGAGCACTACGGCGACACCGTCAAGGTGGGTGCCGGCAACGTGGTGGACGCCGAGGGCTTCCGCTTCCTCGCTGAGGCTGGTGCAGACTTTGTAAAGATCGGCATCGGCGGCGGCTCCATCTGCATCACCCGCGAGACCAAGGGCATTGGCCGTGGTCAGGCTACCGCTGTTATCGAGGTTGCCAAGGCACGCGATGAGTACTACAAGGAGACCGGCATCTATGTGCCCATCTGCTCCGACGGCGGCATCGTCCATGACTACCACATCACCCTCGCGCTGGCTATGGGCGCAGACTTTGTGATGCTGGGCCGTTACTTTGCCCGCTTTGACGAGAGCCCCACGAACAAGGTGCGCATCAACGGCCAGTATATGAAGGAGTACTGGGGCGAAGGTTCCAACCGTGCCCGCAACTGGCAGCGCTACGATCTGGGCGGCTCCACCAAGCTGAGCTTTGAGGAGGGCGTGGACAGCTATGTGCCCTACGCAGGCCCTCTGGCGGACGGCGTGCAGACCACCTTGTATAAGGTCAAGAGCACCATGTGCAACTGCGGCGCTCTGTCCATCCCCGAGCTGCAGCAGAAGGCCAAGCTGACCGTTGTTTCCTCCACCTCCATCGTGGAGGGCGGCAGCCACGACGTTGTGCTGAAGAACGCCACCCCCAGCATTATGAACGGCTGAGCCTGATTTATTTGTTATAAGCGCAGAGACCGCTGCACAGCGTTTGTGCAGCGGTCTTTTTGCGCGAAAATACTTGCACAGGCAGGGAAATCGTGCTATCATGATAGAAACGCTCTGTCATGACAGGGCGGCAGATCCCCCTGCCGGGCAAGCGGCAGGCGGCGCGCAGTAGGGAAGAACTGACGCCGGGTACAGATAGAGAGGAAAACATTCATGAACGAGATCAAGGTTGAGCCTTATATCCCCGATGAGGACTACGATAACCCCGCGATGGTGGTGGATTTTTACGAATTCACCATGGCAAACTGCCTGTTCCTGCATGGCTTTAAGAATACCACGCTGGTGTTTGATATGTTCTTCCGCAAAAACCCGGATAATCAGGGCTATTCCATCAGCGCAGGCCAGCGCAAGCTGACCCGCTTTTTGCTGGACTACCACTTCAACGAGCAGGATATCCACTGGCTGCGCACCAAGGGCATGAGCGAGGAGTTCTGCGAGTATCTGCGCACTTACAAGTGGCAGGGCGATATGTACGCCCTGCCCGAAGGCACGGTCTGCTACCCCCATGTACAGATGGTGCGCATCGAGTGCGATCTGGTGGGCGCGATCCTCATCGAGACCTACTTGCTGCAGACCATGAACTTCCATAGCCTGATCGCCACCAAGGCAACCCGCGTCACCGGTCTGAACACCCACACCCCTCGCAGCGTCATGGAGTTCGGCACCCGCCGCGCACAGGGCGAGAGTGCCGGTAACGATGGTGCTTACGCCGCAGTGCTGGGCGGCTGCATCGGCACGGCCAACTGTCTGGCAGAGATGAAGTTCGGCGCAGAGGTCAAGGCCGTGGGCACTGTGGCACACAGCTTTATCGAGTTTTTTCCCACCGAGTTCGATGCGTTCAAGGCCTTTGCTGATACCTACCCGGATTCGGTCAGCCTGCTGCTGGATACCTATAATATTATGGAAAGCGGCCTGCCCAACCTGATCAAGCTGGACGATTATCTCATTGAGAAATACCCCAACGACCCCAACCGCCGCGTCAAGAGCGCCCGCATCGACTCTGGTGACCTTGCCCGCGGCTCCAAGCGGCTGCGCAAGGCACTGGATGCCGCCGGCAAGCCCTACATCAAGCTGGTGGCCTCCAACGGTCTGGACGAGAAAAAGATCGCCAATATGGAGCTGTACGAGCACGCACACTTCGACTCCTACGGCGTGGGCGAAAACCTCATCACCTCTGCCTCCGACCCCGTGTTCGGCGGTGTGTACAAGCTGGTGGCGGTGAAGAAGCCGGACGGCAGCTACACCCCCAAGATGAAGTGCTCGGACTCCGCCAGCAAGGCCATCATCCCGGGCAAGAAGATGCCGTGGCGTCTGTACGACGAAAACGGTCAGGCGCAGTGTGACCTGATTGCCATGGACGGCGAGGTCATCGAGGCCGGTAAGCCGGTCACCATGGTCAATCTGGACTCAGACGCCATCGAGCGCACCATCACCTTTACCCCCACCGCTGTGCGTCCGCTGCTGGTGCCGCATATTCTGGGCGGCAAGCTGGCCATTGAACTGCCCTCTATTGCGGAGAAGAAGGCCTATATTGCAAAGCAGCTCACCGAGGAAACTTGGGAGAGCGAGCTGCGTCTGGAGTGCCCCCACAAGCACTACGTCAATATGACCCCCGCAGTGGCCGAGTGCCGCTCCCGGATGTACGCCGAGCTGCACGGCGGCAAGGTGTAAGCAGCACCGAATAAGCGGTTTTTCTTGACAAAGTACGGAAACTATTGTATCATAAATATCGCTGAATTTCATGTTACTTCAAGTGACGGCAAGTCATTTGGATGACATTTTACCTCACACCTGTTATTCCCGGTTCCCTCCCAAGCCAGAGGGCAGCAGGGCTTTGTAAGCCGGGTTTGCGCCGCTGTGGTGAAATTGGCAGACACGAGGGACTTAAAATCCCTTTCTGGAGACAGAGTACGGGTTCGACCCCCGTCGGCGGCATGTAGAAGCTCAGAATTGTTCGTTGATTCGAATGATTCTGGGCTTTTTCTTTTTATTTCATTTTCTGGAAGTGCTGAGCGGGCGAGAGGGATTTTTCGCGAAAAAAGGAGGAGTCTCTCTCGTGCGTAACCGTGATTTAAGACCCGCTGCCAAGGCAAACCCCACCATTCAACAGGCCTTTGAAAGGTTCCAAAAGTACAACCGGCTCAAGAACCTCTCCCAAGGCTCGCTCGACTTCTACGCCGCAAAGGGTAGGAGCTTCTTTCGGTTTCTGGGGGATACAGAACAGCCCATTCATACCATCACAGAGGAAACGGTAGAGGATTATATCTTCTATATGAAGGACCAGCAGCTCCACGATACGACCATCAATACGAACCTCCGCATGGTGCGTGCGTTTTTGTACTGGTGCATGGAAAAAGGCTATCTGGAAAAGTATCCTATCAGACTGGTGCGTGCCGATGATCCGATCAAAGAACCCTACACCACTGACGAGCTGCAGAAGCTGCTGAAGAAACCGGACTGCAAGACGTGCTCCTTTGCCGAATACCGCAACTGGGTCATAGTCAACTTCCTGCTTGGTACCGGCTGCCGTGCGTCCACGCTGCTCAACCTGCAGATCGGAGATTTGGACCTTTCCGCCGGGACAGTGTTTTTCCGCCACATGAAGGCGCGCAATCAGCAAATCGTGCCGCTCTCTAAGGCACTGGTCAAGATCATGGAGGAGTATCTGGAGCATCGTACCAGCGACCCTACAGCCCCGTTGTTTGTCTCGGAGTATGGCAACCAGATGACCCTGAATTCGCTCGGCAATGCGGTGTGGAATTATAATCATAGCAGAGGCGTGGAGAAGACCTCTATGCACCTGTTCCGGCACACCTACGCCAAACTGTATATCCAAGCTGGCGGCGACCCGTTCCGTCTGCAAAAGCTTCTGGGACACGCAGACCTCACCATGACCCGGCGGTATGTGGCACTGTATGCGGACGACCTGAGAGCCAACTATGACGCCCTGAACCCCCTAGAGCAGTTGACCCGCCAAAATCGCCACGGAGATAAGATCAAGATGGGGAAGGGGGAGGGAAAGTAAAAATGGGTCAATGTCCCTTGAGCAAAACGAAATGATATGGTATAGTGAAATCAAAAAAGGAGACGCGGATCAATATGAGTGATGAAGAGAAGCGCTGGCCATTCGATGGTTTCTACCTGAAGCTGGCTGAGGCACAACGGGAGTATGAACAGGAGCAGCACATTGACCCTGCCTCGTTGACGGAAGAAGAACGACAGCAAAAACTGCAGGAGATTCTGGATTGTATTAATGCCTCTCGCAAAAAGAAAAAGGAGGCCGACGAACAGCTTGATCCCATTGTGCCGGAGGAAGAACCGGAAACCGCCGGGGCAACTCCACAGCCTGCAAAACAGTACATCACAGATCTTGTTGGTGAGGATTACAAGAACTGGCATGGGATCGTGGTGCTTGATGCGGGTACGAACTCCGGCAAGACCTATTTTATTCTGAAGACATTGCTGCCGTGGGCATATGAACATCGTAAGCGTATCCTGATCCTGTGCAATCGCGAAGCTCTGCGCAACCAAATCGAGCGCGATGCAAAACGTTTGGGGCGTATAGAAGTGACCTACAAGGACTATGATCCCGCGCTTGGAGGAATTGTCAACAAACCCGCCATAGATAACAAGTATGAGCACACCATCCGTGTTGAAACATACCAGTGGCTGGAAACCTTCCTGCAAAGGAATGAAGATGCCGCCAAAACTTATCTGAGATCGTTTGATTATATCGTGTCAGACGAGTATCACTACATGGTAACGGATGCCAGCTTCAACGATCATGTGGATGCAAGCTATGAGGCTATTAAAGAGCTGTGGACAACGAAGACCTGCATCTTTATGAGCGCAACCGCCCGCCCCTTCTTTGATTATTGGAAGCTGCGGAAAATGATCCCGGAGGGACAGCACTATCGTCTGCCGATGGATTATCGGTTTGTGTCAAGCGTGAAGTTCTTCTATCGTGACGATGACGAGCTGGATATCATCCGCCGGGTACAGCCGGGAGAAAAGATCCTCGTTTTTGTGAATACCATCGCCAAGTTGCGAAAACTGCGGGACACTCTGAAGGCAGAAGGCATAGAGGATGTGGTGTGCCTGTGCTCCAAATACCGTCAGGAAGCGGAGGAGTTTGACAAACTGGATGATGTGCTTGTGGGCAATGTTCTGCAGCATCAGGTCACACTGACCACAACGACCCTCTATAATGGTGTGGATATGAAAGACCGTGCGCTGAAATATATTGTCAGTGAACTGTGGAACCCGCTCGTTAATGCACAGATCCTTGGCCGCAAACGTCCCTTGGATGAGGGGGATACCTGCGCGGCGTATTTGCTGCATTACCCCAAAGAACGTCTGGAAGGGGAACTTAAAAAAATCGAGAAGTATCAGCTGGAACCGGTCGAGGCATATCGAAAATGGTTTGATGATAGGAAGGCATGGAAGACATACCTGCATCAGCCTGAAACAGTGGAAATACTGAAAAAAAGCCATACAGTCGTTCTGGATCCACGGGAAGGTGAATACTGCTGGCGGAAACGTGCGACCTTGCAGGCTCGTGTAGAACGTGTTTTCCTGCTGCAAATGCTCGAACAGGGGTATCAGACAGAGCTGCTGAAAAAGATCGATGAAAGCCTGCTTGCAAAAGTAGAGCGCCTTGACCCGCCGCTGCTGCTTGAGTATCTGGATGCCCATCTGAATGAGGAACGCTACTATCAAGACTGGCAGAAGATCTTCTTTGAGCTGGGGCACATCTACAACAAAGCAGATGGACACGCCGAGAAATCGTTGCCAAGCTATACCTTTGCGCGTCAATGGCTGCAGCGCTATGGATATGATTTACAGAAAAAGCGCGCAACAAGTGGAGAACTGCGAAATAAGAACGTTTGGTGGGTCATAAAGCAGTAAAATGCGCACGAAATTCACTATACTATATAGAAAAGTGAAAAATATGCGCACGGGTGCCGCTCTTTATTCGATTTTCTTTATTTGATTTTTTGCGTGGTTGTGTTAGCCGAGTGCTTCTTGAACGGCCGAAGCATGAGGACGGGACAGAAACGCTCGGTTAACATGATCACGCCAACGGAAATCTTGACTAAGCGAACCTGTGAGCTTTTTCAAGATTGGAGTTGATCTAAATGGTATGAGCGCCAGCGAATACCTTCCTCTTTATCAATCCTTCACCAATAGGACGTATATCAGAAATGGGCGACGATTTGATCAGAGTGAGAAATCTCAAATAATTGAGAAAAACATCTGCTGCAGTGTGATTCTATCTGGATTGATACAATTAAAAAGTATACCTCGAACGGAATATATCGTGTTACCGTATAATACAAGGGCGTCTACACTGTGGACACCGTTTGATGGCGGAAATTTGGGCTGTCAAAAATGGACCATTCAAGACAATGCCTATACAACATCGAACAAATTGTTCGGCATTCAGAAGCTCACCCCTCAAGCTGAGGGTCGATGAACTGTTATCAAAATAATTACGGTTGAAAAAGCTCCGTAGTCAAAACGACTACAAAGATCCATATTCTATCGATGATACGATTGAGGAGCATTATCCAAATCGGTAAAAGTTCAATAGCGTTCAGATAAAGGCGGTAGGTGGTCGCAGTAGCCCTCGATTAAAAACGCCTCATAGTAGATGACGGCTTTCTACGATCTGCACAGATTGTAACATGTGATTTATCGTTCTGTCGTTATATTCCATTCAACTGATGACATTTTGTCCCTAGTTGAAACCAAATCAAGACGCAAAAATACCCCACTGCTCGACATAGAGTAGCGGGGTGTTGCTATTGAAGGACACTTATTTCAGAATAGAGAGATCGTCATAGCGGGCGACACCATTATAGAGCAGCTCGAGCATGGTCACGGCAGAGGGGCGACCATTCAGCAGATAGCTAGCCAGCTCCTGAACACGATTGGGGCAGAGATCCCATGCGACCTTGGATGCCCGGCGGATCGTGCTCTGGACTGCTTTGGGCTCGTACAGCTTCTTGTCGGCAATAGGCGTGTAGATTTCTTTCTCTACAGCTCGCAGGCGGTCTTCGTCCTCGGCAATCAGCGTCAGAGCTTGTGATAGAATAATGTAGGCGTTCATGTTACGGGTGATCCCGACATAGCGCAGTACATCATTGATACGGGCGGATAAATCGGAAGTAACCATTTTGACATCATCCCCATTACATATATTTGAACCAGTTTTATCCAGTTCGAAATAAATGTAGCGCAAAATATGCCAAAACAGGCGAAAAGCGCCCAAATACGTCATAAAGTGCCGAAATATGTCGTAAATGTATGGCGGTGGCGTACACCAGCAGGGGATAGGAGCGCGACAGGAGGGTGCTTGGCTATGATATATACAGTCTATAAGGGCGTTGGTTGTGGGATGGGGGCTGTAGCGGCAGATTTCTATGACACTGCGCAAGCTGTAACAGATAACTTCACGTACTACCGTTCTATTCTTCTCAAGTGTCCTCATTTTGAGGACGGTTGAAAGCGAATCAAGACGTGTGACCTCCGACCTCATTATCCAATTCGGATAACGAGCTCAACGGGGCGAGATGGTCGTTCTTATGTGTGACCTCAAACAGATACACAAAAAACGTGCAAAAGTTCCAGATCGTTTCAAAGGCCATAAATCCGCCGGGCTGTGTGCTGAATCGGTAGAACTCCATGACTCCATGCAGATTGCAATGAATAATTTCACATTTTACCGTTCCATTTCCTTCAACCTTGGTCATTTTGACCAAAGTTGAAAGTGAATCAAGAGGTGTCTGCGTGTGATTTTCGACCTCAGTCCTCAGATTGAGGACCGAGCTTAATGGTTCAAGACGGTTTTTCTTATGTGTGCCCTCAACCCGCCTCAATTTAATGCTAGTTGAAAGCGGGTCAAAATGGTCTGCGTATGGTTTCCAACCTCATTAATCATCAATCTGATTAACGAGCTCAATGGTTCAAGATAAGCTTTGTTGCGCTGATGGGATTGCCGTATGAGACCCTGTGCCAAACAGTACGCACCGGCAACAGTCTAAATTGGAGTGAGGTCACTTAGACTGACCCCATCAAGAGAGGTGTCCCCAATTTTGGGGAGATGTAGACGGTGCTCAAAAATGTGCGCCGTGGTTCAATTCTGGACTTTCGCCACAAGTGGAGATGTGTTTGACAGACCTTATGACTGGAATCAAAGTCCGCTCATAATTCCGTCGCGTTTCACGACGCAAATAGATAATGCACAAAAGTGGTGAAAACGATAATCAAGCCGAAAATCCGCCGGGGATGTGTGCTGTCTGATATTAAACGCCGCTCTTCAAGTACACTTCCTGACCGAATACCGCAAAAAAGAGCCCTGCTACTCGTGTCTGAGCGGCAGAGCTCTGTTGCTGCTATAGGAAATGGCAGTTGGTGTTAGCGTTCAATGATCTCAGTGGTAATTCTGGTTTGACCTTCACCAAGAAGTTTGCCATACGCGCGGTCTGAGATCCACTTGAATTCTTCTGCTTTTTCTCTTGATTCAAAGTGATCTTGTCCCAGCACGGAATTTCCGTTCTCATGATCGATAATTTGTACCAAGATTTTATTTTCAGCCATAAGCTTACCTCCTGCTGCTGAAAGAAATGGTGACGATGGGCGCGATGTCTATTACCGCAGCTTTCTCATATAGGCTTGGGACGTTCTTTTCTGGCTCTCGTAGAAGGTAACGCCAGTAACATCATCCACGACCAGATCATCATAAGGGATGCCCTTTTTGTTCAGATGATCAATGAACCAGCGCTTTTTCAGATAGCACCACGGGGTTCTGCTGAGGTCGCCGTAACTCGATGCAGGCCGTTCACATGCGTTGTAGGTCTTGCCGCAGATACTCCACCATTCTTTACGCACTCGCTCCCGCATTTGTAGAACCTCAGATGTGCCGTGAAGGCCATGCTCCTCGCCATACTGATAGTCTGCCTTCTTGATTTTTGCGTTCTGTCCCGCGCTGACTGCACCAGCTGCACCAAGACCCAACAACCCTAAAAATAACGAAAAAGCGCCTGCCATAATAGTTTCCTCCTGTATTTTGAAGTGTGTTTGCTTTTGTTGTACCTGAAGTCTACCAAACATTGCATCCGATAAGATGGACTTACAAGTGTGCTGTTAAAAATATGGAGCGTTGTGGCTGCCGTCGCGCGGACTGATGGCTGACCGCACTATAGCAGGCAAAAAGTATCCGGTAAGGCCTCCGGTGGCGGGGAGCACCTCACTCCGTCAGCCCCAACAGATAATCGGTCGACACCTGATAGAATTGGGCAAGCTGGATCAGATGGGGGATCTCGGGACATTTGTCGTGTTCCCATGCGTAGACTGCCCGGCGGGTCACACCCATGGTTCGGGCAAGCTCGGTCTGGGTATAGCTGTGCGTCAGGCGCAGGTGCTGCAAACGTTCTGATATAATGGTCATGGCTGCTCTCCTTTAAATAATGGGCGTCCTCTCACAGCCCGGCGGATCTCTGTCTTTACGGGCGCATTTTTAAACAACGTCAAGGGTGATGGTGCCGCTCTCTTTGGTGATGATCTCATACTCGGTGGTCTGGATATCCCGCAATACCAGCGTTTCGATGCTCAGGATGCTGGCAAGGGGGATGGAAAGCATGGTGTGTTCGGCCATGAAATGCAGCTCTGACTTATTCCGGTGCGTGTGCAGCTGGATGTCTTGGAACGCGATGTCTGCCCCGGAAAAAACGGCGCACCCACTGGCTTTGCACTCGGATGTCTCGGCAAGAAAGGTGTCAATAGCGATTTTATAAGTATCCATGAGGAGTCTCCTGTTTTTATATATAGCACTACTCTCACTTGTGCCCTCGCTCTCTGTCCTGCTGTGATTAGTCAGCCTTCACGAACAGCTCCATGCAGTCTGCACAGATGACCCGCACTTCCTTGGTTGACCGGATGATGGTACCGCACTTGGGACATACCCACCGCCGGGTGCTGCTCTTGGCTTTGGGAGATTTCGGCGCGCCGGTTTGGCTGCTGCCGGGTGCCTTGCTGCCTGCTCCGGTGCCTGCCATATCCGACCATGCCAGCCGCTCACCCATCTGGATATCCTGCCAGCCTTGGAAGATGATAAAGTCCAACAGCTCCTCAGACGGGCTCGTGATAGTCCAGCCGTACTTTTCGTGGTGGTCGACGGTCAAGCCGTGTGTCTCGGCCTGCTCTTTAAAGCGTCGGTTGTGGTAGACCCCGTTGTTGCTGGTGTCCTTGATACCGGTCTCCATGCAGTATTCGTGCACCATCTCATGCAGCAGGGTGGAAGCGGTCTCCTCGATGGGACGGTCAAGGGTAGCCGACGAAATATTGATCTCATACTTGTTCTCACCGCCTGCCTGCCAGACTTTGGAACAGGTGATATGACCATAGGCAGACGGGGTCTTTTTCAGGCTGATGATGGGCTCGGGCAGCTTGCCTGCAAAGTAATGCTTGTTGAGCTCGCGGAACATCTTTTCCAGCTGACCAGCAGCGCGGGAGGTTTTAACAGTCTGTTTCATGATTTTTCGAACCTTTCTATTGATAAAAAAGGCCGGGACAGGTATAATATTGGTGTAGCCCGCCCCGGCGGGTGTAGTGGGCTCTATACAGTGCAAACTTTGGACGGTGCGCGCTGTATGGGGCTTTTTTCGGGTGATGTCAGGTGATGCTCAGGCGGGTGCCGGTGACCGTTTTGCTGTACTGATCGTACAGGTCAGGGGCTACGGCTTTGATGGCTTTGCTGTCGAGTCGGGTGCTGGAGAAATCGGACAGGCGGACTTTGTGGCAACCTACTTCCAGATAGTTGGTGGAGCGCTCTGCCAGTGCCTCGCGGATCTGGATCTTCAGCTGCTCCTGTTCAGCCTGTGCAGCCTCAATCAGTTGGGCGGCCTCCTTGTACTGCTCGACAAGGGTCAGTAAAACGTTGATACTCATGTGTGTACCTCTCTTCAAATCGTTGGTGAATGGTCGGATGTGAGAACCGGTGTTCCCGATGGCATGAGTATACCAGTTAACTGGACTTGTGTCTATTGACATAATAAACAACGTTAACTGGTTTATCTCTGCGGAAAATGTACAATGATACCAATTAACTGGTATTGCAAAAATTTACTATAATAGGTGTATTTATGGCAACAAAAGAAGCGCACAGCAGGGCAAATATAGAATATAATCGGCGCCAGGACAACATCATGATTCGACCCTCCAAGGAGATGGGGGCAATAATCCGCCAGTCTGCTGCAGCCGAAAACATGAGTGTGCAGGGGTATGTTTTGCAGACCCTCTACGCAAGAACCGGCGCAACAGGGGGCGGGGTGGTTAAAAATCCAGAGACGAGCTCCCTTTCCTTAGAACAGCGGAGTTGTCTTATCTCCCCAGACCGGGAAAAAATCTTGCGGGACATTCTGCAGGATATCGTATTGAACACCGCTCCGGGCGAACGAACTGCGCTTTCGGAGATGCTGGTGCAGATTATAAATGAGAGCGTAGAGCAAAATGCGGACAGCGTTTATCAGACGATGACGGATTCATTGCTGTAAAATCGGCCTCTGTCTTTCACAGAAATGTGATCGGCAGGGGCTTTTTAGCGTAAAAAAATAGCCTGACCCAGAGCAGGTGGTAGCTGCAGTGACGGGATGCAAGTTATACCTATATATAATAGGGGCAGCAGGGAAGAGAGTAAAAATTATGTAGTACTGTGCGATATGCCTCGTCAAAACTCCTGACCAATGTGACAGCATATACCGGCTTTTCAGCGCGAGGGGGCGTTCTCTATTTAACGCCTGTCATTACATCAGAGCGGCTATCACACCTGACTGCACTCTCCAGCGCCTTGGACAACTATATGACCACACATTTTGTCCATCGATGATTTCATCTGGAGCTTTCATGCGAAACTGGGCAATGTGCAAAAAAAGTTCTGGCTGAATCGCATTTTTTCTAAAACATGGATGGATACATTTCCTCGGATTTCTATTGATTCCCAGATATAACCATGATAGAATAATAAGAAAATTCAGACGGCCACGTAGAAGAACTGGTATCCTCTGTTTTGTAATGGAAGGATACGCCTTGATTGCGGTAAGGAGGTGAATCCAGTGGGCTTATGTCTGTTTGCGAACAATCATGTGATAGATCATGAGGAAATCAGAATGATAGATCAAAATAAAAAGCCCACTGCTGTTTCCCTTGCTGGCGTGATGCGCAAAGGTGAAAATGAAGTGGGCTTGTTGAGGTTCTACAAAAATGTGAAATATTGCATACTGGAAGCAATGCACATGCGATGCTTGAGCTGTAGCATGACGTTCTGGTTTTCATTACGGCCACATTGCATTTGAAATGACCTTGGGCGAAGCTGTCGTCCGAGGGCTTTTGCTTGCCCGGAGATCAGGAATAACGGTCTGCCGGTTTTAGGAAAAGAGGAACGGTTATCTAAAAGGAAGGTGCTTACTGGAACGGTGTGAGTTAAAGGGATTACTTTATAGCAGTTTGTGTTTTTAATGCGCAAGTAGCATCCGCAAACTGCATATCGCAAATATGCCGTGTTGATAGGGCACTATTTCTGAAAATTGCGATAAAACGAATGACGATAAGAAGTGCATAGACAAGGATTTATGTGAGGAGAAAAAATGGCTACGAATACTGTTGGAATCGATAAGGAAGTTGAAGTTAACCGCAAGGAAAATCTGCGCGACCATCGCCTGTATTGGATCGGGCGTCGGACGCAGGACGTGATCTTGTCATCGCTGGCGCTGGTAGTGCTGTCGCCGGTCATGCTGGCTACGGCTATCGCAATTGTGGTGGATGACCCGTCTGCAGGCCCTGTATTCAGTCAGGAGCGCATTGGCCGCAACGGCAAACCCTTCAAGTTCTATAAGTTCCGCTCCATGTGCCCCAACGCAGAGGCAAAGCTAGATGACCTGCTGGATCAGAACGAGATGGATGGTCCTGTGTTCAAAATCAAGGACGATCCGCGCATTACCCGTGTGGGCAAGTTTATCCGCAAGACCAGCCTCGATGAGCTGCCCCAGCTGTGGAACATCCTGAAGGGTGATATGAGTATCGTGGGTCCCCGCCCGGCACTGCCCCGCGAGGTGGAGCAGTACGGCGACTACGAAAAGCAACGCCTGTATGTGACCCCCGGCCTGAGCTGTTACTGGCAGATCGCCCCGCATCGCAATGACCTCTCTTTTGAGGAGTGGATGGATCTGGACGTGAAGTATGTCAAGGAGCGCAGCTTCTGGGTGGATTGGAAGATTATTTTTAAGACCTTCAAGGTGTGCCTGCTGGGGCGTGGGGAGTAAAAAATAGTACATGGAAGGAATACGGTTGGAGAGACGAGATGGAGAGAGACCTTAGAATTGCGGTATTTGGTGCCGCAATAATAATAGGCACTAAAATTTAGGGATAAAAAGGTGCTGGAAACTGGGGTAAGGTATGGCTCGGTATTCTGATACTTCTTTTTACCGCTATTGTGGCTCCTATCAATGTCTACTCAACAAACCATATTGACGTAGCAATGTCGAAAAGAACCTGTTTTGCACACTATATAGGGCACTGAAATTGGTTGTATTTCACAGTTATATGAACTGAAAATGCCGAGAACTCATACAAAACGCTGAAGTTTTGATCCCTGTGGCACAAAATTGGCACAACTTTTTCAGAAGTTATGAGGAAATGGCGAAAAACAAGAGAAAACAACAAAAATCCATGAGTTTATCATTAACGTCTGAAACTGCTGTTGAGTACACTATCTAACCTGTTAATGACACCTACATCATAACGGTTTGTTGAGTCATGAAAAATAAAGAAAAACAGATGATTTCTACTTCATAAAACAGCTGTTGAGTAGAGCCTGGATGGTGATGATAAATACATGTTTTGTGCAGTGAGAGTGAATGATTTATTCATAATAAACAATGAATGACGAAAATTGGACTGGGTGATATATACAGTTTTAACAAAATTCATGCGCCGACAGGGTTCGATTCAACAATCCAACACTTAGAAAAAACGTCATTGCAGGGTATACGGGGTTCGACTATATAAATCAACACTTCGGCTATAGAGAAATAGAAACGAGTGTACCAACGGATGTTTTATGGAGTAGAAACATGATTGCTGGGGTAGTTGGATACGACAGTATAAGAAAACACTTAGCCGAGTGTGGTTATCACACATGAGGAATTAGAGAGAAATACCATCCATGTGGATGTGTACATAGAAAATTAGAGGATATGCCCGATGAGGGCCGGAGGAGTAAATAACATGAAGAATTACAAAATCGCCGTTGCGGGCACTGGGGCTAGAGATATAATAGGGTCAACCAAGAAAAACCACGATAACTAAAGGGTTTTGACGGCTCGACTCGTTCAACAAAAGTATTTATTTGCTGACAGGCTGCGGAGAAGCTGAAATCCAGAGGTTATAAGTGGGAGGCTTTGGTGCAGCTCTGTTTTGACCCACAAAATGAGCAGCAAGTAAAAAATTAAGGAGAACGAATCGAGCCTACGGTGGATTGCCATTGAGTGATCCGCCGTGGGCTTGTTTGCTGTTTTATCAAATGAAAAATTAGTGAGGGAGAACAGAACTATGAAAAATTATAAAATCGCTGTGGCCGGCACGGGATACGTCGGACTTTCGCTGGGAGTGCTTCTGAGCCAGCATCATCAGGTAGTTGCAGTCGATATTGTGCAGGCTAAGGTCGATATGATCAACAACAAGAAATCTCCGATTCAGGATGATTATATTGAAAAATACTTGGCAGAAAAAGACTTGAATTTGACCGCAACGCTGGATGCAAAGGTTGCATACTCGGATGCGGATTTTGTTGTAATCGCGGCTCCTACCAACTATGATAGCAAGACCCAGCACTTTGATACTTCTGCGGTTGAGGCTGTGATTAAGCTGGTTATGGAATATAATCCGAATGCCATTATGGTCATCAAATCTACTATCCCTGTTGGATATACCGCTTCTGTGCGTAAGAAGTTCAATACCAAGAATATTATCTTCAGCCCGGAGTTCCTGCGTGAATCTAAAGCCCTTTACGATAACCTGTATCCTTCCCGTATCATCGTTGGTACTGATCTGAACGATGAACGTCTGGTGAAAGCCGCACATGAGTTTGCTGGTCTGCTCCAGGAAGGTGCAATCAAGGAGAACATTGACACACTGTTCATGGGCTTCACTGAGGCCGAGGCGGTCAAGCTGTTTGCTAACACCTATTTGGCTTTGCGCGTGGCTTATTTCAATGAACTGGATACCTACGCAGAAAGCAAGGGGCTGAACACCCAGCAGATCATCGATGGCGTTTGCCTTGATCCTCGTATCGGCAGCCACTACAATAATCCGTCCTTTGGCTATGGCGGTTACTGCCTGCCGAAAGACACCAAGCAGCTGCTGGCCAACTACGTCGATGTGCCGGAAAATCTAATCGAAGCAATCGTGGAATCTAATCGTACTCGTAAGGACTTTATTGCAGACCGTGTTCTGAAGCTGGCGGGCTACTATGGATATGATGCAGAGAATGAGTTCGATGAGGACAAGGAGAAATCCGTCACAATTGGCGTTTACCGCTTGACCATGAAGTCTAACTCGGACAACTTCCGTCAAAGTTCTATTCAAGGCGTTATGAAGCGTGTGAAGGCAAAGGGAGCAACGGTCATTATTTATGAGCCGACTTTGAAGGATGGAGAAACTTTCTTCGGCTCGGTGGTGGTAAATGACTTGGCAAAGTTTAAGGAAATGAGCCATGCCATCATCGCAAACCGTTATGACAAGTGCCTGGATGATGTGAAAGAGAAAGTTTACACGAGAGATATTTTCCAGAGAGATTAATTTGGGTGTGGAGAAAAACATGCAGGATAAAGTATCAATCATTACTCCATCATGGAATAGTGAAAAATATATAGAAAAAACAATCGAGTCTGTTCAGAAACAGACATACATGAATTGGGAAATGATAGTTGTCGACGATTGCTCAACTGACAGAACAGTCGAGATCGTTGAAAAAATTTCCAAAGAAGATCCAAGAGTAAGAATTATCAGACAGGAAGTAAATGGTGGTGCGGCGAAGGCGAGAAATCGCTCGCTTTGTGAAGCGACAGGTCGATATATTGCTTATTTGGATGCGGATGATATTTGGAAACCCACAAAACTTGAAAAGCAGGTTGAATTTATGAAGGCTAACCATTGTGGGTTTTCTTGCGCCTCATATGAGGTGATTGACGATGAAGGTCGTGCATTGAATAAGGAAGTACACATGTTGCCTTCAGTTGATTATGTTGGGTTTTTGACCAATAATTTACTTCAGACGGTCGGCATTATGGCCGACACGAGTATCATCGATAAAAAGTATCTTGTTATGCCTGATATTCGCCGGAGACAAGACGCGGCAACATGGCTTCAAGTGCTTAAAGCAGGATATAAATGCTATGGAATCGATGAGGTTCTTGCAGAATACCGACGAGCTGAGAATTCTCTGAGCAGCAATAAAGTTAAAGCTGTAAAAGGCGTTTGGAGTTTATATAGAGACATTGAAAAGCTTTCATTACCTTTCAGCTGTTATTGTTTTGTGAGATATGCTTTCCTTGCTGTGTGGAAGCGTGTATATGTAAACAAATAAATATAAAGGAGAGTGCCACCGATGTATAACGTGTTGCATGTAATAGGTCATATCGGTAGGGGCGGAGACACAACCGTTGTACTAGATGTAATGAAGAATATGGATTGCTCGAAATTCCATTTTGACTTTATTACGCATAAAGGTGCAAAAGAAGAGATAGTAAAAGAGCTTCGCGATGCCGGTTCAAAAGTTTATATCATGGACGGAGATGTCCGTGAATTGGGCTTGATAAATTATTATAAAAGCTTTTTGAAAGCATTAAAGCAGATGGGTGTAAGCTATGATGCGATACACGTTCATACTGGAATGCAATCTGGTGTTGCATTAGCGGCAGCAAGAAAAGCCGGAATTCCGAAAAGAATCTGTCATTCTCATGTGACAGCAATTCAGCGCAAAACGTCTATCATAAAAAAAATCATTGCCACACCGATATTTCGATATTTATACATTAAAAATTCAACTGTTAAAGTTGCCTGCAGTAAGGATGCTGGAGCATTTATGTATGGGAAAGACAGCAAATTTACGGTTGTTTACAATGCGGTTGATATCGCGCCTTATTTAGATGTTACACCACAGGAAATAAGAAAAAGGGAGCAAGAGATTGGTGCAAAAGAAGATGATGTTCTGATTGGGCATGTAGCCAGAATGAGCGAAATGAAAAACCAGAGATTCATCTTGGGATTGGCAAGAAAAATGGAAGATTGTTCAAAGCTGAAATTTGTCATGATTGGTGATGGACCTGATTTTCCGGAAATTAAAACTCTGGCACAAAATCAATCTAACATTGTTTTAATGGGACGGCGTTCGGATATTCCCTCTTTGATGAAAACATTTGATTGCGTTATTCTTCCATCTTTGCCAGGAGAGGGTTTCCCGGTCACAATGATAGAGGCTCAAGCCGCAGGGTGCAGATGCCTGATATCAGAGAATGTTACAAAAGAAGTTGAAGTGGGATTAAAGCTTGTAAAGAGCATTCCATTAAAGAAGCCTGATGAATGGGTGGAAGAATTAAAAACAATTGAGAAGAATCGCAATTATCTACAGAGAAATGAATGCGCAAAGCGACTAATCGACATGGGATTCGGAAAAACAGAATTTGTAAATAATTGGATACGGCTTTATGAAGTGTAAGATTGAGGTTGGAGGATAAATAAAGTGCGAAAGGGTGTAATGAAAATTTATGCTGCGGAGAGATGGTTGTATTTGCACCATTTTCACATATTGCCAAAAGTTTTGAAAATTTTTATTAGAGTTGTTTTTGGTGCGACAATTCCGTACACATGTCAAATCGGGGGGGGTCACTCTTTCCTCACGGAGGTTCGGGTGTAATATTACATGAACAGTGTGTGATTGGATCAAATTGCAGGATTCAGGCAAATGTCGTAATTGGTGGTCGAAATGGACTGCCTGGAGCACCTAAGATTGGTGATAATGTGTTAATCGGTGCAGGAGCCGTTTTATTAGGAGATATTAATATTGGAGACCATGCACAAATCGGTGCTAATGCAGTTGTAACACATGATATTCCAGCATATACGGTTGCGGTGGGTGTACCAGCGAAAGTAGTGAAAAAAATTGAGAATAGAGATGAGAACTAAAGTTTAATTTGAAGGAGTCAAGAAAATGGAAAAGCCACTTATTTCAGTAATAGTACCGGCTTATAATGTAGAAAAGTTTATCGGAAAGTGCATAGACAACATTCTTCGACAGTCTTTTAAAGACTTTGAAGTGCTCCTGATTGATGACGGCGCTAAAGATTCAACGCCTGAAATATGTGATGCTTGTGCCAAGAAGGATAGTAGAATTAAGGTATACCACAAAGAAAATGGTGGACTATCTGATGCCAGAAACTACGGCATCGATAGAATGCAAGGAAAATATGTCACGTTCATTGATAGCGATGACTATGTTGATTCCGGATATTTTGAGTATTTGTATGGCTTAATAACTCAAGAGGAAGATATACAAATAGCTATTTGCGGGAAAAAAAGTGTCCGTGAAGATGAGAATGCAAGCCCTGATCCCGAAACATTTCATGAAATTATAACAGGTGAACGTGCAGTTCAAAAAATGTTGTGTGGTCATGGTTCTGGACATTCTGCATGGGGAAAATTGTATTCGGCAGATTTATGGAAAACGGTTCGATATCCTAAAGGTAAAATCTATGAAGACTATGCAACGACCTATCGCGTGATGGCCTTGGTTGATAAAGCGGCTTGGGGCAATGCTGCAATGTATTTCTATGTACAGCATATAGAATCTATTATGCATCAAAAGTGTTCTCGACGTAGCTTATCTCTTGTAGACATTGCAGATGAGGAAACGGAGTTTATTGTGAAAAAATGGCCAGCTCTTAAACAAGAAGCACTGGCGAGAAAAGTTACTTCGGAGCTTAAATGTTTGCAAAATATCCTGAATGCAAAGAATGAAGAGTTTGATGATTACAAGCAAAAAATTGTAGAAGATGTTAGAAGGCACAAAGGTGAACTATTGGCATCAAAAAAAGTAGCACTGAAAACTAAAATAAAGATAATAGCACTTTTATTGGGAGAAAGAACATTTGGCTTTATTTACAACCTGAATGACGGTGACAAAAAATATTTATAATTCGGTGGAAAAGAGCAAGGAGAACATTTCAATGAAGATAGATATTATTACATTGCATTATATAAGAAATTATGGATCGGTGTTACAAACCTATGCAACGCAAGCCAAGTTTGAGGCGATGGGTTATGAAGCAGAGATTGTGGACTATGTTCGCCCAAATGCTGAAGATGGTGCTATGATCGAAGAAGGCTTTGAAAAGAAAAATCTTCATGGCATCAAAAAGATGCTCTACATTGGCTTGAAAAAATTTGAATTTTCAAAACGAAATCGAGTGTGTATCGATTTTTTGGACAAGTATTGCAAATTAACAAGAAGATATAAAGATTACAATGATTTGAGAAACGATCCGCCAGCAGCAGATGTGTACTGTACAGGCAGCGATCAAACATGGAACGCTGAGTATAATGGAGGAGTTTTACCAGCATATTTTTTGAATTTTGCTCCAGAAGGAAAAAAGAAAATCGGATATGCTGTGAGCATTGGAAGATCATCGATTTCCAAGGAAGAAGAAAACGAGACCAAACCTTATGTTGAGCGGTATGATGCGATTTCTGTTCGTGAAGATTCAGCTAAACAAATTCTTCAGAATATGGGATGTCAAAATGTTGAACAGATTTTGGATCCCACTTTGGTTTTGAGCGAAAAAGACTGGAAACCATTAGTTGCTCCGAGAATGATAAAAGATAAATATATAATAATTTATCGCCTGAACAACTGCCCAAGATTGGAAGAATTTGCACAGGAACTTTCAAAAAAGACCGGCTGTAAAATTGTCAGAATGAGTTACTATGTTACTCATTTTGCATCAAAAGGGAAAATGGTGTTTATGCCCACCGTAGAACAGTTCCTTTCACTTATCTATTACGCAGATTATGTGATTACAGACTCATTCCATTGCACAGCATTTTCATTAAATTTTAATAAGGAATTCTTCACATTTTATCCTGGAAAATATAGTGCGAGACTTCATAGTATTCTTACATTGACAGGTACGGAAAATCGTGCGGAACCCCAAAATGCGGATGATTTGAAAGAAATTGATTATACATCCGTAAATGAAGTTCTTAGCAAAGAACGCAACAGGGCAACCGCATTTATAAAAAAATATTGTGAAAGAAATTAAGAAAATGAAGGACTTATATATAAATGATAACAAATGCTGTGGATGTGAAGCTTGTTGTAATGTTTGTCCTAAACAGGCAATTACAATGAAAGAGAATAGAAGAGGTTTTGTCTATCCAAGCATTGATGAAGATAAATGTATTAATTGTGGTTTATGTAAATCGGTTTGTATATATCAAAACGAGGTGCCCAAAACATCCCCTCTTGTGGCCTTTGCGGCAGCTACAAAAAGTAAAGACCTAATAAAAAAAACAGCTTCTGGTGGGGTCTTTTCTGTATGTGCAGAAAAAATTTTGAAGCAAGGTGGAGTTGTTTATGGTGCTGCTTTTGCACGAGAATGTCATGTGAAGCACACTCGTGTAGATGCAATTGGGGAACTTTGGAAGATTCAGGGTTCTAAATATGTGCAGAGTGAGATTGGAAATAGCTATAAACTAGCAAAAAGTGATCTGCAGCAAGGAAAGACTGTTCTTTTTTCAGGTACTCCGTGCCAAATTGCAGGGTTAAAAAATTACCTGAAAAAAGAGTATGATAATCTCTATACGATTGATCTGATTTGTCATGGTGTGCCGAGCCAGAAAATGTTTTTGGACTATGTAGCAACATTAAGTTCTGAGAAGATCGAAAATTTTGTGTTTCGTGACAAAACCAGAGGCTGGAAAGATTTTTTCCTAACATGGAAAGAAAAAAACAAGAGAAAGCGGCTTCATAATAAAATGTCATCTTATTATCGGCTTTTCTTGACAGGGGAGATTTACAGGGAAAACTGTTATAGCTGTCAGTTTGCTTGCATGACGCGGGTCAGTGACATTACATTAGGAGATTTTTGGGGATTTGAAAAAGTGCACCCTGAGAAGTTAAATGAAAAAAAATGGAGAGATCAAAATTGGCGCGGTATATCATGTGTGTTGGCAAACACTAATAAAGGTATTCAATTGTTTGATGGAGTTAAACCAGAACTTTACGTGTTTGAATCGTCTCCTGATAAAATTGCAGTATCAAATGGACAGTTGAAAGAACCGAGTAAGCATACAGCTATACGAGAACAAGTTTTTGATAGCTATGAAAAAAACGGTTACAGAGCGGTTGATCAGTTGATGATGAAAAAAATATCCAAAAAGCAATGGATTAAATCAAAAATTCAAACACTGGTACCTTTGGAACTCAGAATAAGAATTAAAAATTCGAAATAGGAGGGATGAAAAAGCGTGCTGATATATTTCATTATCACATTAATGATTGCATTGGTCGGTATAGGGATTCATGCAAATAAAAATATGAAGAGAAGACGAGATTTTCTTATTTTTTCATTTGGATTAATGATTCTCGTGGCAAGCCTTCGCGCACCGAGCGTCGGAATCGACCTGGCCGGTCATTATGCAAAAAGATTTGAGCAAATTGCTTTTTATAACTGGAAGGACATTCCTAAATTTTCAGTCTTTTCAACATATGAAATTGGCTATTGTTATTATTGTAAATTTCTTTCAATGATAAATCCTAATGTGCAGTTTTATATATTTGTGACAAGCCTAATCGTATATGGAACTATGGGATACTTGATTTATAAAAAATCAAGTGATGTCATACTCAGCACAATGCTAGTGATTTTTAGCTGTCAATATTATATGTATATGAATATTATACGGCAAGCACTTGCTGTTTCTATCGTTCTACTCGGTTATATTTTTTTGGATAAGAGCCAGCGTTCGATAATGGACTATGTGAAATTTGCATTTTTTGTGCTGATTGCAAGTACGTTTCATGATTCGGCAATATTGTGCTTGATTATGATTGTTTTCGACAGAATGCAGTTTAAACGCAGGGATATTTTGATTAGTGGAGCTATTACGGCACTATGCTATGTATTATACTCGAAAGTCTTTATTCTTGTTGCAAATTTGATTTCAAACGATAGTGGTAGCTATGCGTCCTATATGGAAAAAGCAGGAGAAAATGTAGGCAATATAAATCGACAATCGATTACATCGCTAATCTTGACAGCCGGAGCCTTTTTTATTGGTGTATATATTTTGGTTTGGAAAAACAGAAGACATATAAAAAATATGGATTCTAAAGAAGTGTATGTACTTACGAGAAATGAGAGCTTTCTGCTATATATGGGCTTGTTGGCAACGATTTGCAGACTTTTGATATTTAAAATGAATATAATCAATCGATTCTCCTATTATTTTGTTCCATTTATAGTCCTTTTGTATCCATATGCAATCAATCAAATCACCTATGTCCCGAATAGGAAAATCATAAGAACGGCAGTTTATCTGGCTTATGGAATCTATTTTATATGGATGACAGTTTCTTTTGCAGAAAAATTCTATGGAGCAGTTCCGTATGTTCCTTTTTGGAAATGAGGGATGTTTGATTATATATGATAAGAAAGGAAGATGATGACGTTGAATAAAAAAATATTGTTTGTAATTGGTAATGTTCGCGTAAGTAATGGCGTGACAAGCGTTATCATGAATCACTACGGTAAACTGTTAAAAGCAGGTTATCAAGTTGATTTCTGTGCATTGTATAATTGGGGTTCTCCATATATAAAAACAATTTTAGAAAATGGAGGAAATTATTATGTTCTCCCACAAGAGAACCGTAAAGATGAAGTTGAAGTATGCGGCATAAGGGTAGAGGAAGAAAGATCAGGAGCGCCAGATAAGAAGAGAGCATATTCCTTTATGGAAAAAGTCATAAAGCAAGGAAATTATGGGATTGTTCATATTCATATCATTGGACGATATGCTTTAATGGCTTCACAAATTGCTAAGAAATATAGCGTTCCAATTAGAATTCTTCATAGTCATAATCCGGTACATATTCATAATCTACACTCGTTGCTTTTTGCGCTTTATTACAACACGCAATGTGTGCATAATTGTAACCGGTATTTAGCGTGTTCGAGTTTGGCCGGAAAATCTATGTTTGGACGCAGAAAATTTAGCATAATAAGAAATACGATTGACACCAATTGTGTTTATTATATCGAAGAAGATAGAACCAAGCTGAGGAAAGAATTTTCGATTTCAAGTGATAGCTTTGTTTATGGGACCGTGTGTCGACAAACGTATCAAAAAAATCCATATTTTACAATTGATGTTTTTGAACAGATTGCTAAAAACAAGGAAAACGCAAAATTTGTATGGGTTGGAACTGGAGAGCTGGAAACAGAAATTAAGCAATATGTAAAAGAAAAAAATTTGGATTCTAAAATTCTCTTCATTGGAAACCGTGAGGATATGGCGGGTATATATTCGATGATGGATGGTTTTATTTTGCCATCACGTTATGAAGGACTTGGAATTGTATTTGTAGAAGCACAGGCTTGTGGAGTTCCTGTTTATGCGTCGGATGTGGTACCCAAAGACATTGAATTGACGCGTCTGGTTCACTACATTTCGTTAAAGAATACAGCGTTAGAATGGGCTAAAACAATTTTGTCGGATCACACAAACTATGGAGACAGAAGTCAATATAAGCAAATGATTATTGATGCAAAATATGACAGAACGAATAACAATGATCTTTTGGAGTATTATGAGAGCATATCATGATATATGACATGCAGAGGATGATTGTTAGAAAGTGGATCGGAAGTAGGTGAAATATAGTGAATATTATTGAAAAATATAAATCAATTAGTGTCCAAGCACGTGCTGCCATTTGGTTTTCTGCTTGTAGCATTTTACAAAAGGGCATTTCTTTTATTGTTGTACCTATCTTTACAAGAATGCTTACAACAGAACAATATGGCACATATAGTTTGTATTTGTCGTGGCTCCAATTGTTAACGATTATTACATCACTGTACTTGTATTTTGGTGTCTTTACAAACGGAATGAATAAGTATGACGAAGACAGGGATCGTTATATATCATCAATGCAAGGACTAACATTAACGATTACGGCAGTTGTGTTCTTTTTGTTTCTTATTGCACGGAATACATGGAGTAGCATTTTAGGACTTGCACCACATTTGATATTTTTGATGTTTATTGAAATGGCTGTAACTCCTGCACTTAGTTTTTGGTCCGGGAGACAGCGATTTGAATATAAATACAGAAAATTGGTTGCAGTGACCCTTTGCAAGTCTGCTGTCAACCCCATACTGGGCTTGATTTTAGTATCTTTAGCTGAAGATAAAGCAACCGCAAGAATCGTGTCTGTGGTCATCGTAGAATTTTGCTTCTGCGGTGTAATTATGGTTTATCAGTTTATAAAAGGAAAATGTTGGATCGATAAGAATTATTGGAAATTTGCTCTTGGTATGGCGATTCCATTGTTGCCGCATTACCTGTCTGGCATGATTTTGAATAAGGGCGACCAGATTATGATCAGCAAGATGGTTGGAACATCTGCGGTAGCGTTTTATAGTGTTGCCTATAATATTGGAATGCTCGTTCAGATATTTACCAACGCAATTTCAAATTCGTTTACTCCATGGATTTATCAAAGAATTAAGGTGGATAAGTACGAAAGAATTCCAGAAACAATTAATATGCTGATGATTCTAGTATCAGGAATTTCGCTTTGCCTTATGTTAATGAGTCCCGAACTTGTGCTGTTGTTCGGCTCAAGTGGATATGCAAGTGCTGCGTATGTGATTCCGCCTGTGGCGGCTAGTGTGTTTTTTATTTTCCTTTACAATATTTTGTCTACACCACAGTTTTATTACGAAAAGACAAGCTTTTTGATGACATCGTCAATTTTAGCAGCAGTTATAAATTTGGGATTAAATTATATATTCATTAAGAAATTTGGCTATGTGGCGGCGGGCTATACAACACTGGTGTGTTATGTGCTTTATAGTATTGGGCATGCGGTAGTAAGCCGTAGAGTCATGAACGAATATATGCCAGGGAGAAAACTATTTGATTATAAATGTGTTATAGGCCTATCCGTTTTTGTGATTGTGGCAGGAATTGGGTGCAACTTCTTATTTGAGTATAGAGTTGCACGATACGGACTCTTGGCTGCTTTTGCAATTTTGGCGTATATTAAACGTGATTTGCTGATTTCAAATATTGTTGGTCTCAAGAAAAAGTAAACGACAACCGGAGAATTTTAATGGATGAATTTATAAAAAATATAAGACACAAGAAATGGGAGCTGAAGACAGACTTACAGAACTGCGTTTACTATTTGGCTAAGCGGAATAAAAAAAATCTTCCAGCTCTTGATATGGAAAATATAAAAGTGTGCTTTATCTTACAGAGAACTGAAATTTTCACCTCGGTTCAGTCAATATTTAATGCGATGTGTCTGGATGGTCGATTCTCAGTATCTGTTTTAGTACTGCCAAGATATGATCACGCGAAAAGAAAAGTAGATATTAATACAATTAAAAGAAATGTCGAATTTTGTGAAAACTTAAATGCGAAAATTACGATTATCAACCCGTATGACGAAAAGAGTGGGAGCTTTGATGATATAAGCAAGTATGATTTTGACTTTGTTTTTTTAGGCCTTCCGTACAGAGCTGAGTATCCTAAGGCGTATAATTTTAAAGATTTTTCTCAACAGAGCCGTTTGTGCTATGTTCCATACGGTTCAAGCTACGCAGATGGAAAGAAAATGCTCCGCGTTAGCCTTACAAATGATCTTTTGACGAATGTCGATTATCTGTTTGCAGACTGCGACAAAGTGTATCAATACTGCAATTCAAAACTTAAATTGTGCAAGAATGCTGATTCTAAGAAAATCGTATATAACATTGGATTTCCAAGATACGATTTGGTAGAACGGGAAAAGAAGTATGATGGAGTTAAAACCTTTCTTTGGCTTCCAAGGTGGACTACCAGTACCGACAACAATGAGAAGAGCACATTCTTTGAAAACAAAGATGTTCTTATTAAATACTTTCAAGATCATCCAGAGTTATCGTTAATAATCCGCCCGCACCCATTGATGTTTGCACATTACATTGACACTGGTGTTATGACTAAAGCAGAAGTAGCTGATTACAAACAATTAATCAATGATGCTCCGAATATTACATTAGACGAATCAGCGTCGTATCTTGATTCCTTTAGAAAGGCAGATTGCCTGATTGCGGACTACTCATCTGTAGTTATAGAGTATTTTATTACAGGTCAGCCAATCATATATCTAAACGGAACGGATACCGTAGAAAAAGAAGTCGCGGAGGCTTTTTACGTTAGTGAATCACCGGACCAGACCATTTCTTATATGAATAAACTGGTTAGTGGTATGGATGAAAAGGCTGATTTACGTAAACGTGCCTTAAGCGGGAACAGTTATCACGGCGGTGTTAATAAGCGTGTAATCAACACATTGCTAAGTAAAGATTAAATGGATTTACTCCGCACAACCTCCTGTAGTTGGAGGCTTGTGTTTGATTTGACGTTCACGAAAATGAGAAAATAAGAAATCATGAAAGAAAGGAAAACGAGAGATATGAACAAACAGGAAAGTGATATCTTAAATGCACTTTTACTAGAACCGTTTATTAATCAACGTATTTTAGCTGAAGTGTCAGGACATTCATTGGGTGTAGTCAATCGTTCACTGAAAGATCTGATAAAAGCAGATTATCTGGATGACTCAATCCGACCAACAGTGAAAGCAATTACTGAGTTCAAAGAGAAAACTCCTCAAAGAGCAATTATTTTGGCTGCTGGATTCGGAATGCGTATGGTTCCGATTAATACGGAAATGCCAAAAGGGCTTCTTGAGGTCAATGGAGAACCTCTCATTGAACGTATTATAAAGCAACTTCATGAAGTGGGAATCAAAGAAATCTATGTAGTAGTAGGTTTCATGAAAGAAAAGTATGAATATTTAATTGATGAATACGGAGTGGAATTAGTCGTAAATTCAGAATACGCTGCTAAAAATAATCTTCATTCTTTGAAACTCGTTAAGGAGCATTTGGAAAATTCGTATATCGTTCCGTGTGATATATGGTGTGACCGAAATCCATTTCATCGGCATGAGCTTTATTCATGGTATATGGTTAGTGACCTCGTAGACAATGAGAGCAATGTTCGTGTTAATCGGAAAATGGAACTTGTCACTGTGCCGGAGTCTTCTGGCGGCAATGCGATGATTGGAATTTGTTATCTGATCAAGGATGACGCAGATATTGTAGAGCGGCGTATTGAAGAATTATGTGGAAATCAAAGATATGATGGTTCTTTTTGGGAAGAGGCATTGTATCACAAAGATCGTATGATTGTTGCTGCACGTGTTGTACATTCGGCAGATGTTGTGGAAATCAATACCTATGAGCAGCTCCGGGAAATTGATAGTGATTCTAATCAGCTAAAAACAGATGCAATTCAAGTGATTGGCAAAGCATTGAATGCAAAATCAGATGAGGTCACAGATATTACTGTCTTGAAAAAAGGTATGACAAATCGCTCTTTTCTCTTTACTTGTAAAGGGAAAAAGTACATCATGCGTATACCAGGCGAAGGGACAGATCAGTTGATTAATCGCAGACAGGAAGCAGAAGTGTATCACACAATAGATGGTAAAAAAATCTGCGATGACATTGCCTATATTAATCCTGAAAACGGATATAAAATTACGGAGTTTCTGGAAGGAGCCAGAGTATGTAATCCGTTAAATTACGAAGATGTTAAAAAGTGCATGAAGCGGCTACGAGCATTCCATGAGCTAAAGCTGAAGGTGAATCACGAGTTTAATATCTTTGACCAGATGGAGTTTTACGAAACCCTATGGGATGGAACGCCCTCTGTCTATAAAGACTATCAAAAGACAAAGGAAAATGTTCTTTCGTTGAAGCCCTATATTGATGCTAATGTATCTGAAAAGGTTTTGACACACATTGATGCAGTGCCGGATAACTTCCTTTTTGTTCAGCAGGACGGCAAGGAAGAAATACGCTTGATCGACTGGGAGTATGCAGGAATGCAAGACCCCCATGTTGATGTGGCGATGTTCTGTATCTATTCGCTTTATAACAAACGGCAGGTAGATCGTTTGATAGCGGCATATTTTACGGAAGGATGTGACGATGCAACCAGAATTAAAATTTATTGTTACATTGCGGCTTGTGGACTGTTGTGGAGCAACTGGTGTGAGTATAAGCGAAACTTGGGTGTGGAATTTGGAGAGTATTCGCTACGCCAGTATCGGTATGCAAAGGAATACTATCGAATCGTTCAAGATGAATTAAAGAAGCAAAAAGAAAGCGAGGATAAATAAATGCACAAAGTGGAAAGAGCAATCATCATGGCGGCAGGGCTTGGTAATCGAATGCACCCGGTTACGTTGACAACGCCCAAACCGCTTGTTCGTGTGAACGGAATTCGCATGATTGACACGGTGATCGATGGTTTGCATAAGAATGGAATCCAGGAGATCTATGTAGTGGTTGGATACTTAAAGAAGCAATTTGAGAAACTGGAACAGGAATATCCGGGAGTTAAACTCATTGAAAATCCATATTATGATACTTGCAACAATATAGCTTCGCTTTATGTCGCACGAAATCATATTGAAAATGCAATTATCTTGGATGGAGATCAGATTATTTATAATCCGAGAATTCTTTCACCAGAATTCGAGCGCTCTGGGTATAACAGCGTTTGGACAGACGATGAAACTGATGAATGGCTTCAGACTGTAAAAGACGGAATTGTGATCTCTTGCAGCCGGACTGGAGGCAGGGGCGGCTGGCAATTGTACAGCATTTCCAGATGGACAGCGGAAGATGGTCGAAAGCTGAAACATTTCTTGGAAGTAGAATTTGAAGAAAAACAAAATCGGCAGATATATTGGGATGATGTAGCAATGTTTTGTCATCCCAATGACTTCAAATTGGGAATTCGTCCAATGAATGCATCGGATATTATAGAAGTGGACAATCTATCAGAACTGATTGCGTTGGATGAAAGCTATAAAAAATATGTGGAGGAAAATTAAAATGAACACGAAAAAAGAGCATGGGAAAATAGACTGGATGATAACGCTAGTGCCGTTAGCAATTGTAATTGCGCTTTGTGTGCTGTTCTTCTTTGTGCCGGAACAGTCAAATGCTGTATTGAGTCAGATTAGATTTTTCTTTGGCGACACTTTCGGAACGTACTATCTGATTATTGGTCTTGGAGTTTTTATTATTTCACTTTACATTGCTGGATCTAAATATGGAAATATTGTTCTCGGTGAGCCGAATGAGAAACCGAAGTACTCCTTTTTTGCATGGGGTTCCATGATGTTCACCTGCGGCCTTGCAGCAGACATTTTGTTTTATTCTTTCTCTGAATGGGTACTGTATGCAACTGATCCGCACATTGCGGAAATGGGGAGCATTCAGGATTGGGCAGGTGTATATCCGCTATTCCATTGGAGCTTTATTCCTTGGGGCTTCTACCTTGTGCTGGCTGTTGCATTTGGCTTTATGCTTCATGTAAGGAAAAGAAATCGTCAGAAGTATTCAGAAGCTTGCCGACCGATTTTGGGAAAGTATACAGATGGATGGGCTGGCCGAATTATTGACCTCTTGGCTGTCTTTGCACTTCTTGCTGGTACTGCGACTACATTCAGCGTTGCCACTCCGTTGATGGCGACAATTATTGGTGAACTGTTCCATGTTGCAATTAGCCGTACTGTGATCAATATTATTATTCTTTTAATCACTTGTGCTGTATATACTTATTCCCTATTGCATGGATTTAAGGGAATTAGTAAGTTGGCAAACATTTGCATTTATTTGTTCTTCGGACTGATTGCCTTTGTTCTTTTGTTCGGAGGAGAAACACGCTATATTGTTGAGACTGGATTTGCATCTTTGGGTAAGATGGTCCAAAACTTCATTGATTTGTCTACTTTTACTGATCCGCTTAGAACCTCGAACTTCCCGCAGAATTGGACAATCTATTACTGGGCATATTGGATGGTATGGTGCGTGGCAGCTCCGTTCTTTATCGGAAATATATCTCGTGGCAGAACAGTGCGTCAGACGATTCTTGGTGGTTATGTATTTGGTGTTGGATCAACTCTGACGAGCTTTATTGTGCTTGGCAACTACTCGATGGGTATGCAGGTTACCGGAAAAGCAGATTTTATTGCACAGTATCTGGCTGATGGTGACCTTTACGGAATGATTGTAAACATTATAAAAACAATGCCGTTCGCGCCGGTCATTATGGTGGTTGTGCTTTTGACAATGATTGCCTTCTATGCAACTTCCTTTGATTCTATCGCTCTGACGGCTTCTTGCTATAGCTATCATAAGCTGGAAGATGGCGAACAGCCGAATAAAGGAATTCAGCTCATGTGGTGTATTCTTCTGATTCTGCTGCCGATTGCATTGCTGTTTGCGGAAAGCTCTATGAATAATCTTCAGTCTGTAAGTATTGTTGCCGCATTCCCCATCGGCGCAGTTATTGTGATGATTACTGCCAGCTTTATGAAAGATGCTAAAAAATACATGGAAAGTTTGGAAGAAAAGAAACAGAAAGAGGTTGACAATGTTACGATCAGAAAATAAACTTGTGAGCAGAGCAGAGCAGAGCAGAGCAGAGCAGAGCAGAGCAGGTTGGATTGAACTGCTAAGAATTCTATCGTGCTTCTGTGTGATATTGCTCCATGTGTCAACAAAAGGGTGGAGTTATGCTAGTGTTGATACGAAATCATGGCCTGTATATGAAATCTTCTGTGCGATTTCTCGGATTGGAGTATGCTGCTTTGTTATGATAAGCGGCTCATTGTTTCTAGGAAACACAAGAGGACAAAGCATTGAAAAAATATACAAAAAGTATATTTTCAGGATCGTGGTTCTCATTGCCTTTTGGTCCTGCACCTATTTCGTGTTTAGAATACTGAACGGAAATTTAAAAATCACAAGTCTAAAAAGCATTTTTGGTGAGCTGCTTTTTGGAAATTATCATCTTTGGTATTTGTGGATGATTGCAGGATTATATGCAGTAACTCCGATTCTGAACAAGATTGTGGAGGATAATAAGCTTTGTAGGTATTTTTTGATTTTATGTGCTGCTGTATGTTGGGTACCGGGAATGTTGGAAGTTGTTCCGGCATTAAATAAGTTGGTACAAGGCGTTTTGCAGGATAAAATGTATTTGTTCTTGCCGGCTGGATATGTTGGATATTACATATTGGGCTATTATCTTTGCAAAAATAGACTTACAGATAAACAGAAAAATACAATTTTAGTTGCCGGAATTTTTGGCGCGGCCTATGCGACAATTGGAGGAATTTTATATAGCCAATATACAGGAGAACCAAGTCAGATAACTTATAATAATTTGACATTAAATATCGCTTGTTATGCTGCAGCAGTATTTATGATTTTCAAAGATAAAGTAAATGCAATTCAGTTTACAGAAAAAGCAAAAAGAAGAATTTTCGCATTGGGTAAAGCAACACTTGGAATCTATTTGATTCATGTTATGTTTGTTCAGGGAATATCTGATCGATTTATGGTTGCAACAAGTTTTAGGTATCCATTTGCGTCCATACCAATTGCTATTCTGATTTTTATTTGTGCTTATTTTGTTGGAATTGTAATCCAAAAGATACCTTTTGTTGGAAAGTGGATTGTTTAATTAAGAAAGAAAAGAGAAAAATTATGAAAACGACATTACTTATCATGGCGGCCGGTATCGGCAGCCGTTTCGGAACAGGAATTAAACAGTTGGAGCCGGTTGATGATGCGAACCATATCATCATGGACTACTCAATTCATGATGCGATTGAGGCTGGATTCAACCATGTAGTATTTATTATTCGGAAGGATATCGAAAAAGAATTCAAAGAGGTCATCGGCGACCGGATTGAAGCTATTTGCTCTTCTCATGACGTAACCGTAGACTATGCTTTCCAGGACATCAACGATATTCCGGGAGAACTTCCGGAAGGTCGTACAAAACCTTGGGGAACTGGTCAGGCCGTGCTTGCGGCAAAGAGTGTAATTAACACTCCGTTCATCGTAATCAACGCAGACGATTATTATGGAAAAGAGGGTTTCAAGGCCGTCCATGAGTATCTGGTGAATGGTGGCAAGTCCTGCATGGCTGGCTTTGTGCTGAAGAACACGCTGTCTGATAACGGCGGTGTGACTCGTGGTATCTGCAAGATGGATGAGAATGGAAACTTGACTGAGGTTGTGGAAACCAAGAACATCGTAAAGACTGCAGATGGAGCAGAGGCAGACGGTGTGGTTGTTGATGTGAATTCTCTGGTTTCCATGAATATGTGGGGACTAACTTCTGATTTTCTGAATGTGTTGGAAGAAGGTTTCAAAGAGTTTTTCGAGAAGGAAGTGCCGGGTAATCCTCTGAAAGCGGAGTATCTGATTCCTATTTTCATCGGTGAGCTGCTGGAGCAGGGCAAGATGTCTGTAAAGGTTCTGGAGACAAATGACACCTGGTACGGCATGACCTACCATGAAGATGTCGCAGCCGTAAAGAACAGCTTCAAGAAAATGTTAGAAAAAGGCGTGTACAAGGCTGATTTATTTGCAGACTTGTGATATACTGAAAGTACTGGGGGCAGACACCAGAAAAAAATATGAGCAGGATGATGCAGCTGTGCAGATAGCTGTGTCTAAAGTTGCTGGGGCACTGGGCGATACCGGTCGTATTCTGGTTTGTGAATCTGGCACTGAGTGGTCGTGCGTGTCATAGTAGAAGTACCTAACCATGATACTTGTCAGAAGTACATTTTCAGGTTGTGGAGAACGCCAAGAGCCAGGGGACGGAGTTTGAGAGAAGAATTGTAATGCCGTCATTCTTGTTCAACTTTTTTGAAACGTTATAGTCCCTGTATTAATTGATTTTGATGCAAGAAAAATTGCCCCTTGTACATGTTTTTATATCACGAGGTGGAATAATATGAGAATTGGAAATAAAATCGTTACTGCATCTGCACTAGGAAAAAGGCGACGGATGTTTAGGATTTTTGGTGATAAAGGAAAGTGTATTGTTGTTCCTTTGGACGACAACTTGATATCAAAGTACAATGAAGGATTAAAAAATTTACACGACAAAATAAAAGATATACAACAAGCAAAGCCTAATGGAGTACTTTGTTATTTAGGGACGGCTTCTATTATAGATAAATACGAAGTTCCAATTATATTGAACTTAACTGCTAGTACAGAATATAAAACACACACAAAAAAGATATTGGTTTCAACTATAGAACAGGCCATTGCAATAGATGCAGCTGCGGTTGCAGTACATATTAATGTTTCTAGCAGCTATGAATCAATAATGCTGGAGAATCTTGGAGCCGTTTCGGAAGTTTGTCAGAAGTATGGTATGCCGTTGTTGGTAATTGTGTATCCAAGAACTGAACATGCGGGGAAAGATTATAATTATGAAGATTTAAAAAAGGAGAATGAAGCAGAGTATACTAAACTTGTTTGCCACTGTGTTAGAATCGCATTTGAGTTAGGTGCAGATATTATAAAGACACAATTTACAGGTTCAGCGGAATCGTTTAGTAAAGTAGTTGAAGCAGCTAATGGGACTCCTGTTTTGATTGCGGGAGGAAAGATGAAAGATGAAAATGAGCTTTACGCAATGGTAAGTGATTCAATTAAGGCGGGCGGTGCAGGTGTTAGTATAGGGAGAAATGTATTTAACAGAGAAGATTCGTTGGAAGTGATTGAAAGGCTACGCAAGATAGTATTTGACTGAGGAGAAAACATGGGAACAAATAATTTTTTGACGATATCATCAAAGTGGGAGTACGTCTTGCCTCCTTCAAGACCTACTGTTTATGAGTTGCAAAGGATAGAAAGTACCGTGTCACTCTTTGACAAGAAAAAACCGGTTGCCGTTCTAGGAAGTACAATTGAGTTTCGTACGCTGCTTAACAGATTAGGATTTCAAGATATTTATATTTTTGAAAAAAACATAGATTTCTATAAGTGGACTTGTGAATGGTGTGCCTATGGAGTGGAAAACGAAAGAGTGATAGAGGGGGATTGGTGCAATACAATCAGCCTTTTTATAGAAAAGTTTCAATTTGTTCTGTCTGATTTGACGATGGGAAATATTGAATACGGTAAACGGAATAAATTCTACAATGATATTTCTAATTCTCTACAATATGGCGGATTGTTTATTGATAAGGTCCTGACAAATGAAAAACGGTTAATATCTCTGCGTGAGATTGGAGGCAAATATCGTAATCTCCCTATTAACCTTGAAACCGTGAATATGTTCAACTGTGAGGCGTTATTTGGAAGTGAACTTCTTGAGGGCGGGATAATTAATACAACGGATTTTTATGAGGTGCTCAGAGAAACATATAAAAATGATAAAGTGTTAACGAAGTTTGTTGAGAAGTGTCATTTGATAACACCGGAGGGATGTGTCTGGTATTATGGAGTAGCGTGGGAAAAACTGAGAAACGACTATTTTGCATACTATAGATCAAGCACAGCAATAGATGATATAGAGGGAAGCCCCTACTATGGTAGAACCAAGCAGTTTGTAAATATTAAATAAAATGGAGGATATTATGATAACTCGTGAATTTGCAACAAAGTGGTGTAATGATTTAAAATTTGCGTGGGAAAAATGTGATTTCCAGAAAATTATGAATATTTTTAGCGATACTTCAGAATATTACGAAGATCCTTTTGCGACCCCCGGAAAATCGGCTGATGATATTTTAGCTTTTTGGGAAGAAATTAAATATCAAAGAATATCAAAATTGGAATTGAAACCGATTGCGATTGACGGTAATCGCTTAATAGTGAGATGGTTTTTGGATTATACAGATGTTAGGGATGACTCGTTAGCGATTATGGATGGAGTATATCAAGTTGATTTTGATGAGTGTAGGAGATGTGTTAGTTTTACGCAGTGGTGGGTTATAAAAGAGTGATTCTTTCTCATTCGAAATGGAGTGCATATGAACGAAAAGAAAGAAAAAATGTTTCGAATAGGAACAATGATTGGTTCGATCCTTTTGTCAGTTATTGTTACCATCGTTTCAGCTTTGAAGTTTAAATCAGATGGTAATATCGGAGAAGGAAACATATCTTTGGATTCGTTACAGATCGGAATATCGTTATTGTTAGGTTGCTGTACCTTTATGATTATCGAATTGATTTCTTTGGTATTTTATTCTATTTCTTATACGATACAAAAGAGACAAGACGATGAATTTATGGAGAATATAACGGAATATTCGAAAATGCTCTACGATATAAATCGAGATTTTTATATTGTGAGTAAAGATAGCCATGGTCCGCATGATTTGTTTGTGACATATGCAAAAAAGGAAATTGAAAAGCTAAATTCAATATTAAGTAAGGCGGCAAATCAAAAGGAATTTAGTATTTCATCTGACTATATTGTTAATGCAAACGGTGTTTTTGATGCCTTCTCGCAAGTAACTGGAAAGAAAGTCCTTAAAATGACTTTCCCTATTTGGAAAGAGGATAACGCGATATTTACAAGTCAGGCAGATATACACTTTTTTGAAGTCCTAAAATTAAAGATGGATAGTAAAGAAGTTGATGGAGTTGAAGTGATTTTAATATATGATGATAAAAAACTCTTGGATAGGAGTGATGTAAAAAAGCTATTGAATTTCTTTTCTGCGGAAGAGGGATACACTTGTAAAGTAGCACTTTTGAATGATTTTAAGGCGGTTTGTGAGTCAAATGGTGTTTCATCACAATTTGTTGATTTCGGAATTTATGGCCCTAAAATGTTGTACATTACTGAACAATATCTCCCAATACATAAAGGAACATATTATAAAGATGAGACAAGAGTTCGGCATTATACGCGGTTGTTTGACGAGGTTTGGAATTCGGATGTGATAACAAAAGCAAATCCAAGTAATAATACAACACATGTGGAACTCGCAGAAATTATAAGATGAGGCATGCGATATGATAAATAGTGCAAAAGGAAGACTTGTAGCCTTTGATAATAAGAAGAATTTGGAATTGATTGGATTGATATTTGAAGCCGATGGAGGTGATAAGGAGAATATTATTATTCATGTGCATGGAAATTATGGGAATTTTTATAACAACAAATTCATTTGGAAAATGTCAGAAAAGTACTTGAGCTGTGGCGTATCATTTTTGACATTTAATTTATCTGCGCATGATGGATTGTGTGAGGGGTATCGAAAAGGAATATTAGACTATGTAGGCGGGGCGGTTTCAGATTATTCGGAGTCAATTCTAGATATAGAAGCGGCTGTTGATTTTGTAAAGATAGCAGGTTATAAAAAGATTACATTACAAGGACATAGTCTCGGATGTGATAAAATTCTTGAATACGTTTTAAATCATAATGATATTGAGAAAGTAATTTTGCTGTCTCCCGTTGATAGTTATGCTGTCCAAGAAAGATGGTTGTACATGCATAAAAATGAAACGGTGGAGGAGCAGCTAGATCGCCTAATAAAATTATGTGACTCAGAAAATGACGTTCTACAGTGGCTAGATTTAAATGAATATGGTGCAGAAGGATTAAATGATGACTGGATTTATAAGATTCCAGTTACGACAAAGGCGCTTCTTTCTATTTTACAGGGCTCAGCATTTAAATTTATTAAGCTAAAAAATGGAGAGGACTTTTTGGTCGATAAAGAAACATATGTTTTCTTAGGGAGAAATGATGGCCTCCGAATGTGCACACTGGATGACATGGTGAATTTTGTAAATAAACATTTTACGCAATGCTATGTTAATGATTGTATGGTATGCGATCATGATATCATAGGTGTAGAAGATATGCTTATTGATGATATAATACTTTGGTATAAAAAATGATGATTTTATCTTGAACTTAATTGAGACTTGTTGGAACCTGATACCATAAAGAGAAAATAAGGTTTCTTAAGAATTTATAAATAAAGTAAGGGGGCAAGATAGCTCCCTGCACTGCTCGTATAAATAATCACACACCTCTCCGTGGTGAGCAGCAGGCAACGATCTAAGAATCAGGGATTCGATGGTCGGCTGAGATGTGAGAAAAGAAAATGCCATAATAAGGAACGCAAAAATGTCAAAACAGGGAGAAGAATACGAATGTTTTGTTCAGGATGTGTATAGAGTATTAAACGCGAATGACGGCTTGAGCGATGTTGTGGTACAGCATAATGTGAAATTGAAAGGAATTAGTCGAGAGCATCAAATTGATGTGTATTGGCAATTTTCATATGGCACAGTAACATATAGAGTAGCTGTGGAGTGCAAGGACTACAAAAATCCTGTGACGGCAGAGAAGATAGAAGCATTCCGTTCCACATTATTAGATATCGGAAATATTCAGGGGATATTTGCATCAAGAAATGGGTTCCAATCCGGCGCACAGCAAGTGGAAAAAGCATACGGAATACAATTAATGCAAATTCGTGAGCCATTGGCTAGTGATTGGAATGGCTATATCAAAGACATATACATTAATTATGTATTTCGGAGTATTTTGAATGTCCATCCAATAATTCTTGTGGATTTGGATTGGGTAGAAAAGAATAAAATTGATAAAGACAAAGTATCAGGATTCTGTAGCGAACCCAAAGAAACTTTTGTTGTTATAAATAAAGGTACGCTGAGTGAATGCAAAACATCTTTTGCTGAACTTATAAATAAACTCCCATGTGATAAAGAAGGGAAAAATAAAATACTTGTCGAAAAATATGACGATGCTTACCTTGAGTATAAAGACATTTCTATGAAGATTAAGGGCATCAAGTTTGAATACGATGTTCAATTCAGCTATGAACAGCAGCATATTGATGCAATGGATATGGCAAAGGCAGTGGTAAACAATGTCATTACAGGGAAATCACTACTAATCAATATTCGCAATATGGTGAGTGATTTTGGAGGCAAAAAAACTGAAATCGAGGTGAGAGAATGAGTAATCTTGGGCTGTATCAATGGTTCACTACTACAGCTAAAAAAGTTGGTGGTCCAGCTAAACTTATAGGGATGTTTATAAGTGGTGGCGCAATCATAGGAGGCGCAGTGGGAAGCGTGATTACCAATAAATATAGAGACATCAAGGATAAAAAAGAACTGAAAACTCTGGGAACATATTCTGTGATAAAAGATGCAGAAATCAAGAAGATAAAACTTGTTTTGAAAACCGGTGATCAGGTTACTGTTCTTGCAGCGGATGATGATTCTATTTTGATTATTAAAAATGGAGATAAGAACAATCCTTATTTCGTGTCTGTCGACTTTTTGATAGAGTGCTCGGATTATAAGATGTGAGCACATTGCCCTCACTCCGACACACTACCACACTTAAACTACTAAAAAAGGAAAGAGGTTATCACCATGCCCAGAACGAAAGGCAGCAAGAACAAACCGAAGGCAATCAATGACTACGCATCCCAGATTACAGAGAAGCAGGAGACTATTGCGTCTCTGACTACCGAGATTGCATCCATCCAGAAAGCGATTGAGGAGCAGAAGAACACATTGAAAGAGAAGAAGATTGCTCTGAAGAAGGCCGAAAAAGAAGTGGCATCCATGGAAGCGAAGAAGGCAAAGGCAGATGCTAAGGCCGCTGAAGAAGCTAAGAAGGTTGAAGCCGAGAGTGTGGTTAAGAAACTGCTGGCAAGCGGCATGAGTGCGGACAAGATTCTGGAAAAGCTGAAATAAAACCATAAAACTATAAAACACACACGACCGTGTGGGAAAGGAAAGAATTAAATGGAAGAAATCGTAAAGTTCTTAAAAGCAGCTGAAACATATTACTTGGCAACGGTCGAAGGAGACCAGCCGAGAGTGCGTCCGTTTGGCACTGCACATATTTTTGAAGGCAAGCTGTACATCCAGACTGGCAAGAAGAAGGATGTTTCCAAACAGCTGCATGCTAATCCGAAAGCAGAGTTGTGCGCATTCAAAGGCGGTGAATGGATTCGCGTTGCTGGCGAACTGGTAGAGGATGATCGTGTGGAAGCGAGAGAATCTATGCTGGATGCCTATCCGAGTTTGAAGAAGATGTATGCAGCAGATGATGGAAACACTGAGGTGTTCTATTTCAAGAATGGTGTGGCTACCATTAGTTCTTTCACCCATGAACCAAAAGTGATCAAGTTTTGATGATATTGCCGTGTGTGAAACACAGGCTCTCCGCGGAGCTGGAGCACACACGGTATATTTTGAGGGGTGCTATATAGTTTGTGGCGGAAATAAAAGAAGAACAAAATTATGAGAAATGGAGTGTGACACATAATGAATTTATCCAAAATACATCATATTGCAATCATCGTATCTGACTACGAAGCTGCAAAGGATTTCTATGTGAACAAGCTGGGTTTTCTCATTATCAGAGAAAACTATCGCCCGGAACGCAAGGATTGGAAGCTGAATCTGCGTGTCAATGAGCACACAGAACTGGAGATATTCGCTGAGGAATATCCGCCGAAGCGTGTGAACCGTCCGGAAGCCTGTGGTCTGCGTCACCTTGCATTCTGTGTAGATAGCGTGGAGCAGACAGTGAGAGAGTTGAGAGAATTAGGTATAGAATGTGAGCCGATCCGGGTTGACGATTACACCGGCAAGAAGATGACTTTCTTCCACGACCCGGACGGATTGCCGCTGGAACTGCATGAATAATCATGGGAGAGAAAAGAGCGTATAAAGCCAGAAAGCCCGGTGGAGGCCGGAAGAAGCTGAAGCCGGAGTATGATGCCGGGAAGAATCTAAAAGAGCAGATGGATGCGGCTGTGGCTCTTTATGATTCTGAGATGTCCTTGCAGGCCATCGCTGATGCTCTGAATCTGAATCCTATCAAAGTGAGAAAGCTGCTTATCACAGCTGGTGTGTATGAATCAGAAGTGGCGGAAAAAGTAAAAAACACTTTTGAAGAATACAGAGAAACACAGGACTATAAAACCTCCATACTCTCAACTGCAAACACCCTGAAACTCTCCAAAGCCTCCGTCACTTCGTACCTGCCTTATAAAAAAGGCGTGTACTTCCCAAGTACAGAGAAAGAAAAGATCAGTGTCGGAGCAGAGCGGCAGAGAAGATACAGAGCAATGAAGCTGTGGAGGGCTCATCCGACAGAAGAAAACCTCTGGGGTGTGGTTCTGGCCTATGCCGGGATAAAATTCAAAACCTACTCCGGGTTGCCATTCTCTTACGAAATAAAAAAAGGTAGGAACGGCGAGTACACGAAAGAGCTGTGGATCGACCGCCGGGAGAAGAGTAAGAGTTTGGCATGGAGTTCTATAGTTTTGGCACTGGGAAATATAAAAGAAGAAGTAGTAGAGAGACCCAAAGCTCTGGGCAATATCCGGGGAGTGACTTACATTTATGGGATGTTCTATCGGTTTGGACTGATTGATGTGCCGGATGAAGTGAAGGAGAAGATGGGACATCCGAAAACCCGCAAAAAATAGGTTGCTATGTACAGAAGTGTGCGGTAATATGTGCCATAACTGAGGATGTGAATCTCAGTTGGGAAGGATGGTAGCATTATAGAAAAATTGAAGGAAATGCTGGAGGAGTATTTGAAGAAAACAGAGCCGGAGTATTACCCGCCGGTGGAGAACCTGCTGGATCTGATCTACGAGCATTACACGGAGAATAATCCAGTAGAGAAAAACACAGTTGCCGGGAAAACTGCAAAGGCCAAGGAAAAGGAGCTGGAAGAGTGGCTGCGTGGGCTAGATGGTATGGATAGGTTGGTAGATGATTATGTAGGAGATAAGATTCCGCTCTGGGAAAAGATCATGGACCGGCAGGGGACGGTGTGCTGCGCATGGGAGAAGACCGCTTTTGAGGAAGGACTGAAAGTCGGGATACGACTTATGATGGAAGTATATAGTTTGTAACGGAAATAAAATGAACTCCTGGAGTTCAAAAAAGCCCTCGCTTGTTACGGCGAGGGCGTGTGTTCTTATTTTTCAGGATTTTCAGCTTTTTTCTTTTTTGGTGCAATTTTGTGGCCTGAGTAGATTGCCATGCCCATGCAGACCAGAGAGCCGCAAGCGAAATACTTATGAGCCTGCATCAGTTTCTTGCAGCCTGTGTAGAAGCACCCTGCCATGCAGGCAAGTGCGCCGAGTGACCAATATTTATGTGCTTTCATTTTGTGTGTCCTCCTTATCTTCTTTCTGTATTTTGAGCAATTCCTCGATTTCCGTTTTACTCGCCGGCCGTACTGCCTTTTTATTATTGTGTGCTACCGCTCCACAGTCAGGACAACGGTCGGGTAGCTTCTCTGCAGAGAAGCAGTAGCGGCAGGCATCGCAAAAGTAGTAATTCAAGTCATATTCACCCCAATCTCTAATATATCTTCAAATGCAATAATGGTCGGCAGCTCTTTGCCGGTATCATTTATAAATCCTGTGTAAATTCGTAGTTCTTTAGTTATCGCATCCACAGCATCCAATACTCCGGCTACATTCTCATAGTAGCCGTCCGTGAAATATTTTATTGTGAGCTCTTGTCCTTTTCGAAGCTGGCTGATCTTTTGGCTCAGAGCTTGCTTGCCTTCTTCAGACAGCTCGATTCTGTTTCCTTTGAGATGATCTCTGCCTTCAGAAGTAATCTCATCCTCATAGCCTCGCAAGGCGGCAAAAGGAGAGAAGATTTTAGCGCGATTTGACATCGGCATCCGGGGATGATTATGTGGCGGCTCCGGGCGGGAAGCATGGAGTATTTTGCCATACTTACTTTGGACGGATCTGCCTTCCGGTGTGTTCTTGTAGTCCATGTTCTCCCTCCTCACTTGGCCTTGTGGCCGCCTATCTGTTGATTTCTTTCTCTCATCGTAGCGCCGTCCAGATAGTTGGTTCCTTTTAGTACAGCGTTCTTGCCGAACTTCTTCTTGAGACCCAGCATCGCATTCTGTAGCTTTTTCTCTTTTTCCAGTTTGGTTGTGTCCGTGAATAGGTCAACTTGGAAGAATCCCTCATCTTTGACCACACGGTTGGCGGCTATTGTGATCCGTCTTACCGTCAGTGTTTTATCCGCTATTCTCTCGAACAGCTCAGTTGTGGCAGAGATCAGGATACTGCCGAGATTGGTCGGGTTATCCAGTTTTGTGCTGCCATGAGCACCTTTCGGAACGGTGCGGCCGTAGTGGTCGATGTGTACTGGACCTCTGTACTTTCCGCAGTCACAGTTTTCCCGGTCATAGCCAACATCCAGTGTCAGACTGTCCGTAACCAGCCCTTTATCCGTTAATTGTAATACTAAGCTGTCAGCCATCTCCATGACAATGATCCTGGCTTTGTCATATGGGTAAGGGCAGGAGAGCACCTGTCCTTCAGAGATACTGTTGGTGCTGGGTTTGTAGGCTTTGATTTTTTTCATGTCGCAGGGTTCCAGACCCCAAGCATGGTCAATCAGCAGTTCGGCATCAACACCGAATTCCTTATATAAGATATCCTGATTGACGGTGCTGAAATAGGCCAGCTCGCCCATTGTATGAATACCGTGTTTTTCTAACCGCTTGACAGTGCCGGGGCCAGTCATCCAGAAGTCTGTGAGTGGCTTGTGATCCCAGAGGAGATAACGGAAACTCTCTTCATCCAGCTCAGCGATACGGACTCCGTCCTTGTCAGGCGCAGCGTGTTTGGCAGTGATGTCCATTGCCAGCTTCGCCAGATACAGATTCGTACCAATCCCGGCGGTGGCAGTGATGCCGGTCGTATAAAGCACTTCCCGGATCATTGTCATGACAAGGTCGTGTGCGGTCATATTATAGTGGGATAGGTACGGGGTGGCATCGATGAACACCTCGTCAATGGAATATACCATGATGTCCTCTGGCGCGATGTATTTCAGATAGATGCCATAAATCTGCCGCGACACCTTTTCATAATATGCCATCCGGGGTGGTGCAACAAGGTAAGAGAGTTCGAGTGACGGGTCGGCGGCAAGCGATAAGGAATCATAGGAAGCAGAGGAGAAGGATGGCTTACCGTCCTTATACACAGCTTTTCTTAATCGTACCGCTTCCCTTAACCGGTTTGCATTGACCTCCTTGACCTTCTGCACGACTTCAAACAGTCTGGCGCGACCTGGAATGCCATAGGCTTTCAGGGAAGGGGATACAGCAAGGCAGATGGTTTTCTCAGTGCGGGAGGAATCCGCCACGACCAGATTTGTGGTAAGCGGATCGAGGTGTCGAGCGGCGCATTCCGCACTCGCGTAATAGCTTTTAAGATCTATCGCAAGATATGTGCGTTGCATCGTACATTATCCTCCTTTCTGACTGCGCGTTATTTTGCTTTTTTCAGTTCATCTATCTCTTTCTGAAGACGTTCAATCTCGCGGCTTTGCTTTTGGAAGATTTCTTCGTTTATCTTGATGTTTTGATCATAGGTTAGTGCGAGAGTCATAAGAGCCAGACGAAGATCTTCATCTGGAATTTCTGAACACGCTTTTGCCATTTCATCCCGATCAACGATACCACCGAGATTGCTGAGTTTTTCTATCAAAGTCATGATGCTCCTCCTATTTATTGCGCCGCTCGTTCCACGAACCACCGGCCTAACCGACCGTTGAAGCGTGGATCAAGGTGCTCAAAGAACAGATGCTTCTCTTGCCCCTGGATGAGCACAGTAAAACAGTCACCAGAGTAACCGTTATCGGCAGTCCCGGCGGGGCGGAAATCACGCACGGTTTCGATTGGGAAGGTACGTCCATCCGACCAGGTGATCGATGTCGGCTGCATATAGCCTGTAGAATCAAAGTCGGAGGATACCTTTACATAGACTCGTTCTTTTGTCATAAGCAGTCACCTCCATGTTTAATCGTAGCTTTTAGAGCAATTCTTCATAGAATCCTTCAGAAAGTTGCTCTTGAGCTCCGGCACAGCAGGAAGCTGGTACCCTTTTGCGGTAAGAATGTTCAGTTTAAAATCAACAAAGTTTTTTTCGATTCCAGCCACCTGTGCGATCTCCTCAAGGGTGGCGAATCCTGTATGCGTGTATTGAAAGTCCTGCAGAAGCTCGTGGTATTTCAAGGCAGGGTATGTGCTGGAGCAGTGGGTTGGCAGAGAAGCCTCCATCTGAAGCCTGTCGGCGTTAAATTCATAGAAGCCGATTGGCTTCAGCACATCATCATCTGACAACAGCAGTTCAGCAGCAAATGTGTTCGCCCTGCGTTCTGCTTTTGCGTTGCTGAGACTATAAAAATATGTATCTTGGAAAGCCTGACCGGATGCCGCATGTTTCCGGTCGAAGATAGCGTGCCCAAGTTCGTGGGCCAGTGCGGATCTGCGTTGTTGCTTTGAGCAGTTTGGATTGATGCCGATGTATTCGCAGTTTAGAAGTACCGTGTAAAACCCAAGGAGCTCTTCACAGAACCGGATGTCTTTGATTTTAATGGCGCGCTGGGCAATGATAGCTTCCGGATCATTGCTCTTGTATCGGCGGCTTACAGCGTCGGCGGCAGTAATAGCAAAGTTGTTCAACAGCGACTCCTTTCTTCTGCAATTCAATTACAGATATTTTTTAGGAGTAAACTTTTTTGCCTCTTCTTTTGCGTCAAGGAAGAGGGCTTCCATTTCCTTAATGAAATTAGCCTGATCTTCTTCGGACAGCTCGCCGCCTGCAAAAAGGGCAGAGGTCTGTTCTTTTATTTTCTTTGCCTGCGCTACACCGCGGGAGCCATACTTCTTACGGACATCAGCGTAGAATTGGTCATCGCTGAGTTCCTTCTGGAAGGTGGCATCGTCCATAAAGTAGTCGGTCGTGACACCAAGAGCAGCGGCAATCTTCTGGATTGCGTCCACGCTTGGTTCGCGCTCGCCGGCTTCGATATAGCGGATGGCACGATCAGACATGGATGCTCGTCTGGAGAGTTCGGCCATGCTCATACCTTGTGCGGTTCGCAGAGCTTTGATTTTTTCACCGTTGGTCGCATTCGGTGTAAGCGCGGTGGCTGCTTCAGCCCGGACATCCTGTGTGTCTAGTAAGTTCGTATCTTTTTTCATGTCATGCCTCCATGTGGGATATTTTGCTGTTTTTTGCCGGAAGGGAAAGTGGCCGGTGAGAAGCAGCAATTTTTTTGTAAAGCCTACTTGACAAGGAACAACTGTTCCCATATACTAAGAACAACAGTTCGTGAACTTCTGTTCCTATAATACAATAAGAAGTTGTAGAAGTCAATAGGGAAATGAACTTCTGTTCCTTTTTATTATGGTATGGGATGTAACTGTGGCTGTAACATGGACTTAGCATAACGCAACTTCGAGTTAAGAAATGCAATAAAAGCAACAAAACAAAATCATTGCGTAATATTGACAAGTATGCAATGATGTGCTACTATATAAACAGAGGAGGTGTGACACCGATGGGAAGAAAGAAGATAACGAATCTTTTTCCTGATTACATTCGGACGGGAAAGGCTGACCTGGAAGTGCTGAGTCAGTTGGTTCTGAGTGCAAAGGGAGAACGGTCGATGAATGACTTTGCGAATGAGTGCGGGGTAAACACATCGACGATTTCCCGTATTATCAATATGAAGAACACAACCGCCTGTTCTGATGAGGTGTTGGTGGCGATATCAAAGGCTGCAGATCCGAACAGTGGGGTCACACTGGAGAAACTGCTGGCGGCAAACGGAATGGTGAAACTTGTTCCTGCTGGTACAGAGGGAGCGGTTGTCTCTCCATCTCAGATTGTTTTTGGCTTGGCGGATATCGCAGAAGAGCAGAATATTGAGCCAGATTCCAATTCATCAAATACGTTCTTACGGAATGCAGCGAAGACGCTTACCGGATATATGTTAGAGCAAAATTACAGGGAAACGCTGCAGAACGCATTCCTTATGAACGGCTATTTTGTAGAACTGGTTTCCTACGAAAATATGATCTGGCCAAGAACCAAACATTATATGGCTGATTTCGCAATTCGGACAAATGCTCTTTTGGAAGAAGGCATTGATACATGGCTGTTTGAGTGCAAGTCTTATACGGCAGGAATCGGCAGAGGTACGATTAGCAAGATGAATCAGCTGTTTGCGATGGCATATATGGAGAGTCCTCGTGAGCATGGCATGAAGGTTTCAGTAGTAGTAAACCATGTGGCTATGATTGAACAGGCGAGAGAGTATTATGCTGGGTGCAGGATTAGAGATTATTTCTCTTTTATTCTGATTGATCCGGTGAACCGATGTGTGAAAGATGAATTTTGCATTCCGCGAATCGATGGAACAGAGAAGTCAGTGTTTAAGGTACAAGATGGGAGATGAGGATATTGATTTCAAAATGTGGAATTTATACGTCGCAAGGAAAGCGGGTGCTCCTTGCAACCCGTGCAGTTGTAAATGGCCGTAAGGCTGTTGCCTATGTGAAGAACGGGCAATTGCAGGGGTATGAGTACCTGGATGATTTTAATGAGCAATGTTATTCTGGTCCGTACATGACCTTTGAAGACAAAAAGGAACAGCTCAGGATGTGACTGATCCCAGTAACCGCTTGACTCACCGCAGGACGTGTGAGCCAGCCTGATTGAATTTACACCTGCCTGCAGGTGCTGCCCGGATATGCTGGAAAGCGTAGTGTGCGTGGTAAGCCGAGGTAGACTTTAGATGATCTTAGTTTAGGTTGTCTTGGGTCTGCCTCGGCTTTTTTTGTTATCTGAGTTTACAAAAGCGATGCTGAGAGCATCTTTACATCACGCAGACGTCTAAAAAATATGAAATACTGGGTTATTACTTAGTAGTGGAAATCCAGCTTAGTGGGAGAAAGGGTGAAGTTCCAAGGAGATTCTGATGATAAATAGAACATATGCAGTATGCACAAAAAAACGACTTGATTCTGAACTATATGACAAAATTTTCCAGAACCTATTTACGGACGGAATTATATCTGATATAATTAAATTTACCACAAATTGTGGAAAAGTTTAATTGTATAAATATATCGAAATCGTAGTCATATAGGAGGTGTACTGAGAAAGATAGTTGATTGATGCCACAATGCTCACCAGATAATTGGGTGAGCGAACGGCGTACAAAGATTACATATTTAGTAAAATTAATTATTTATTTACTGTTGAATTGGCGGCATAGTGCCGCAGGAAAATCTATTAAATAGTTTGAATTAAATAGTTTAAATTAATTTTTACTAATTTGTTGGGTCGAAGTGCGCTTGTTTGAGGTTGAAAAGTAACTATCAATCTGGTACATGCCGGTACATATAGATAAAAGAATCTGTAGACCGGAGTAAATAAAGAAACAAGTATTGTAGCATTCGATGCACTTGAATCTTTATTTGCTCCGGTCTTTTTGTCGTTTATGGACAGAAGGCGGAAGGGTACCATATTTGGATAAGTACAAAGGAAATGGAGGTTGCCCATCCAGAGCAATTAAAAAAGTTATCTGAAAAAATGAATTAGACCGGAAAGAAACCTAGGTCGGATATAATCAAGTAAAAGTACGAAAGAGGAAGGAGGTGAGCAGCATGGTCGATATTCACAGCGAAGAATATATATTGGGTCAGAATATAAGAAAGTACCGATTGCGGCTGGGATGGTCGCAGGCAGATTTGAGCAATGCGGTGGATATTGACCGAGCTGACATCTCCAAGTATGAGAATGGAGCGAAAGGTATAATGAGCAGCACACTGCTGCGTAAATTTGCAAAAGCCCTTGGCGTTTCAATGGACGCACTGATGGACGAAGAAGAGCCAGAAAACACAGCAGTTTCAATTCAAGAAAAATATGAGAAGTTGAGCTCCAGGCATCAAGAGATGGTAAAAGAAACCATTGATGCGTTCTTATTCCAAGAAAGTCATGTGGCTATGGCTGGTTAAGTACCGTACAGATCAAAAGTGTCTGTGCGGTATTTTTTTGCCTTTTTTACTGCCGATATAGGGCTTTCACAGAGTCGATATGAAAATGTGGCGAATTCGCCACAGAAGTGTGGCTTATCTGCCATCTGCAAGAGCCTTTCCAACTGGTAGACTATAAACAGTTCAAGGGACAAGCCCACAGAGCCAAAACGAAAGCACCTGTCGGCAGTACCTCGGACAAATTAAAAAAATATCGAAGCCCGATTCTAGAGCAGGCGAAGGATACCATAAGCGATCTGACAGCACAGCAGAGTTATTTGCTGGAGCTGGAGGACTGAACATGGGATCATTCTAACCTTCTTTAGAACCGGGCTTTTTGCGCCTTTTTGACCGCAGAGTCTGTCCGTTTCATGAGGATGCGGCGAATCTGCCATGCATGTTCTTCAAAGCCAGAGCTTTCAGTATCCTTCCCTCCCAGAAGTCCGGGGGAAAGGACAAAACAATGATGAACATGATGACTGGAGCAGTAGCAATCAACGGTGGAGTAGGTGTGATGGAGGTTCGCCAGCCGCAGGTGGCAGTCAGCCAGATGGCAGCAAGCGCGGCACAGGCTGCAGAGCAGGTGGCTCTGAATGCACACATCACCCTGCGTGAGCTGAAAGGAATGATCGACACTGTGGTGGAGAAGAAGCTCCCGACTTTCAAGACCCTCATGGAGATGAACCCGGTGGCAGTAGCCCGCACGAGCGTGAACGGTGCAAAGCTGACGGCCTATGAAAACGGCTATGCAGTTTACGAGGTGGACAGTGCCCACACTGTCATGGCCGTGGATCGCTGCGGAGATTACCGCTACGATTTCACCGATGGCACACACCAGATCGTGCCGGCAGAGACCTTCGAGGATGCAGAGTGGAGCCTGCGCCTTCTGATGGAAGGGGAGAAGCGTATGGAACATAACCTCAGTAAGACTGCTGCAAAGTTTGAGCAGGTGCCGCTGGAGTGCGATGGCTCTGACTGGTCCGCTTCTATTATGGTGGATTTTTTGGATGAAGACAATGCCGAGATGCTGGCAGACAAGGAACTGCGCCGTCTGTATGCTGCCATGAGCAAGCTGACCGAGCGTCAGATGGAAGTGGTCCAGCTCTACTTCTATAAAGGTATGACCCAGCAGGAGATCGCAGAGGAAATTGGTATCGGTCGCCGCTCTGTTGGAAACTGCCTGGAAGGTGCTTTGAAAAAAATTAGAAAAAACTTTTAAGGAAAGTACCTCCCAAACAGCTCCAAACGGTGTGCTTTATGTAAGGATACAAAATCCTCAATACATCAAGGAGGTAAGAACCTATGAAAGCAGTAAACGATAAGGTCATCCAGCAGACCACCGATTCGATTGAGCGTCCACCCGGCGGGGGAGATCCGGCTACTGAACCGGATGCCGCAGCCGTGGGTGCGGATACAGTAAACAAAGCGGCTGCAACGACACCGAAGAAAATTTTCGTCTGCTCGCCATACCGACCGACTTCAAAAACAGAGGAATGCAGGAAAGATGAGCTGATGGCGAATATCAACCGCGCCAAGACCGCCTGCAGGATTCTCACCACACTGGGGTTTCTACCGCTGGCACCGCACCTGTACTTCACCCAGTTCTTAAAGGATGAGGATGCACAGGAGCGTAACACCGGCATGAAGCTGGGAATGCGCTGGCTGGAGGAGGCGGACGAGCTCTGGGTGTTCGGTAACACGATATCCGAAGGGATGGCGGCAGAGATCGAGAAAGCGCATGAGCTGAACAAGCCGGTACGCAATCTGCCGGAGCCGGGGCGAGTGATCGAACTGCTCTTAAAGAGCATCTCGGAACAGTACCATGTTCCGCTGGATGATAGGAAAGCTGAAAACAGCAACGGGCAGCAGGAAGCTGCAGAAAGTGAGGAAAACAATGGCTAACGAAAAGAAGAACGGGACTCTGGAGGAGATCATCGTGGAAATGCTCAAGGAAGGCAAGGCTGTCCGCATTCCTCTCAAGGATGTAGTGGACAAGATGCAGGAGAATGTTAAGGCTGCGGAAGATGCGCAGGAGGCGGTTCAGCCGGAAACTGAGAAGTCGGAAGCGGTGCCGCAGGGCGGACAGGTCAAGACCGTGCCGATCAATATCCACATCGACAACCTGCATATCCACATGGATGAACGCATGACTTCCTACAACAACTTCGAGGGTGACTCCGATGAAACGGATGAGCCTGATGAGGACGAGCCGGAGGACATTGATGTGGATGCGATGATCGGTCTCATCAAGGCAAAGACCGGTTTGTGCGAGAAGGTCATTCTGGCAGTGCTGGCCGCCCAGGAGGAGTACCTCGATTCCATTTGGGGCGAGAACATGGATGAGGAGGACAAGGTATGATGGATGAGATGAATGTTCTGAATGCTCCAAAGAAGGTCGTGGACGGGCTGACCGAGGTTTTTGAAGGACTTGCCCAGATGTTTGAAGGCGTGTCTGATCAGCTTGAACTTCTGGGCGCAGATGCTGCCCCGGAGGATAAGCGTATCTTCCCGATCGTGGATCAGGAAGCTCCTGCCGTGTCTGAGAAGAAAGGTGCAGCAGCATCGCATCCCCGCAAGAAGCCGATCAAGAAGATCCGAAAGGTCGAGGAGGCTTCAGACAAGCTGGAGGAACCTGTCACTGACAGCAACAGCGATGCCACTGCAGACATACAGCCGGATGCCGAGAACAGTGCCGGGGAAGCAGAGGAAGAAGAAAACTTCCCAGCGGATGATGCAGATGCCCTGCCGTGGGGCGAGGATACCGGTCAGGTGAAAGAGACCGGCCGGAAGGACGAGCCGCCTGATAAGACCAAACAGTCGGATAAGGCTCAGCCATGTAAGCAGGAAACGCCTGCTGCCGTTAAGACACCGTCTGCGGTGGCAATCACCAAGGATGATATCACAGCGGTCATTGTGGCGAAGATCAAAAAGAAGCGCGACAACAACGAGAAGATTGGCCAGCTTCTGAAGACCTATGGTGTCGCCCAGCTGTCTGATCTGCCTGCGGAAAAGTACGAAGCATTTCTGGCTGATGTCTCCCAGATTTAAGGGAGGTCATTATGCCAGAAGTACACGCAATCCTGTCTGCTTCCAGCTCGAAGCGGTGGCTGAACTGTACGCCATCGGCAAGGCTGGAGCAGAACTTTCCAAATGAGTCCTCGGTGTATGCCGAGGAAGGAACAGCCGCCCATGCGCTGGGTGAGTATAAGCTCCGCAAGTACCTGCATGAGAGGGTGCAGCGTCCGACCTCCGAGTACGAGAACGAGGAGATGGAAACGAACACCGACATCTACGCAGAGTTCATCATTTCAACGGTGGAGCGCATCAAGGAAACCTGCCCGCATCCACTGGTCATGGTGGAGGAGCGGCTCGATTACAGCTATCTGGTTCCATCTGGCTTCGGTACCGGCGACTGCGTGATCATCGCAGACGGGACACTGTATGTCATGGATTACAAGAACGGCAAAGGCGTATTCGTCAGCTGTGACCACAATTCGCAGATGATGCTGTACGCCTTGGGCGCTTATCACGCCTACGGATACCTGTATAACATCAAGCAGGTGTCCATGACCATTATCCAGCCGCGACTGGAAAATATCTCAACGTATGAATGCAGTGTGGAGGAACTGCTGGACTGGGCAGAGACCTATGTCAGACCGAGGGCGAAGCTGGCCTTTGAAGGAAAAGGTGAGCAGGTTCCCGGTGACTGGTGCCGGTTCTGCAGGGCGAGGACTTCCTGCAAAGCCTGTGCCGAAGAAGCTCTGGCACTGGTGAAGGAAGAATTTCTGGATCTGGACGAAGGTGTTCTTACCGATGAGGCGGAGGAGACCGATGCCACAGCAGCTTATAATCCGGACACCTCCGCACCGACCTTCAAGTCCCCAGCACTCCTTTCCAAGACGGACATCGAAAAGATGCTTCCGACCCTGAACCGTATTGAGTCCTGGATCGAAGCGATTTTTGCTTATGTCAGTTCCGAAGCCATCAACCACGGCGTTGCGTGGGATGGCTATAAGGTGGTCGAGGGCAGGAGCAAGCGGCAGTTCCTTGACACAAAGTCAGTGGTGGCCGCAGCAGAAAAAGCCGGATACACCGACATCTATAAGACCGAGCTGATCTCCCTTACTGAGTTTGAAAAGCTCATGGGAAAGAAAAAGTTCAAAGAGATTCTGGGAGAGTATGTGGTCAAGTCACCCGGTAAGCTGGCGCTTGTACCAAACTCCAATCCCAGAGAGGCAGTCGATCTGGAGACTGCCGAGGATGAGTTCACGCCCCTTGACTGAGGCTGGACATAGAAAACCGCATTACACAACAGGATGCCGCAGTCAGATAAGAGGCGCGGCATCACAAAAGAATTTGGAGGATTTTTATTATGGCTAAGAAAATTACCAGTGCAACGAAGCTCGTTATCCCGTGCCGTATCTCTTTTGCCAACATCTTCGAGCCGAAGAGCATCAATGGCAGTGAGGCGAAGTATTCCGTTTCCTGTCTGATCCCGAAGGACGATAAGAAGACCCTGCTGGCGATCCACAAGGCGGTCGAAGCAGCGAAGGAAGATGGCAAGGTCCGCAAGTGGGGCGGTAAGCTCCCTCCGAACCTGAAACTTCCGCTGCGTGATGGTGACATTGACCGTCCGGATGATGAGAACTATCAGGAGCACTTCTTCCTGAACGCCACCAGTAAGGATGCACCGCAGGTCGTTGACCGTCACGTCCAGCCTGTGGTTGACCCGATGATGGTCTACTCCGGCTGCTTCTGCAATGTCAGCGTCAATTTCTACCCGTTCAATGCCAACGGTAACCGTGGCGTAGCAGTAGGTCTGGGCAATATCCAGTTCGTCAAGGACGGTGACCGTTTGTCCGGACGTGCGTCTGCAGACGCTGACTTTGATGCGCTGGAAGATGATGAGGATGTTCTGGGCGGAGACGCCGGTGAGGAACTGCCAGATTACCTGCGTTAAGCACGGACAATTTGTACACAGCTAAGTAAGCAGGCCGGGGGATGTGTCAGAACATCTCCCGGTTTTTACATGAAAAATTGATTCACATGACGGATTGATTCAAACGAAGGGGTGAGATTTTTGAAAGAAATATTGGTCGATATTGAGACTTACAGCGAGGTGGACATCGGAAAATGTGGTCTGTACCGCTATGCTACGGACCCTAGCTTTGAGATCCTGCTGATTGCCTGGGCAACCGATGAGGGAGCCGGCTTTGGTGAAACCAAGTGCGCTGACCTTGCATCAGGAGAAACCATTCCAATGGAACTGCTGGAGGCATTTCAGTCCGGAAGTGTGCGGCTGATCGCACACAATGCTGCCTTTGAACGTGTCTGTTTCTCTGTTCATCTGAACCGGTACTGTCCCGGACAGTATCTGAAACCGGGAGATTTTCTTTCGCCGGATAGCTGGATCTGCACGATGGTAATGGCGGCATCGCTGACTTTGCCGCTGGCACTGAAGGATGTCGGTACGGTACTGAAGACCAGCCAGCAGAAAGACAAAGAAGGTGAGAGGCTCATCAAGCTGTTTTCTGTACCGTGCAAGCCGACCAAGTCAAATGGGATGCGCACCCGGAATCTCCCGGAGCATTACCCGGCGGACTGGGCGAAGTTTAAGTATTACTGCATTCAGGATGTCAACACCGAGGTGGACATCTACAAACGGCTGAAGAAGTTTCCGATGCCGGAACTGGAATGGCAGCACTACCGCACCAATGAGCGCATCAATGACCGTGGCGTGCGGATTGATACGGAGCTGGTACAGGAAGCAATCACCTGTGACCTGATGCTCTCCGATGCCATGAGCAAAAAAGCCTACGAGCTGACCGGGCTGGAAAATCCGAATTCCGTATCCCAGCTGAAGACTTGGCTGGAGGATCGCGGGATTCCGATGGATACACTCGGCAAAAAGGATGTGGCGCAGATGATCACGGAGTTGGACAAGAACGGGGTCGATGCGGAAGCACTGGATATGCTGAAGCTCCGACTCCAGATGGCGAAAAGCTCTGTGAAGAAATACCAGGCAGCGGAACGCTGTGTCTGCCCGGACGGCAGAGCCAGGGGGCTTTTCCAGTTCTACGGCGCAAGCCGCACCGGACGATATTCCGGCCGGAATATCCAGTTGCAAAACCTTCCACAGAACCACATTTCCACGCTGGACGAAGCAAGAACACTCGTGAAGCTGGGGTGCTTCGATATGGTCGAGAGCATCTACGGTAATACACCGGATGTCCTGTCCCAGCTGATCCGCACGATGTTGATTCCGAAAGAGGGCTGCGAGTTCATCGTTGCTGACTTTTCTGCCATTGAAGCCCGTGTACTGGCGTGGGAGGCAGAGGAGCAGTGGGTGCTGGATGCGTTCCAGAACGGCGAGGATCTCTACTGTGCCACTGCTTCCCAGATGTTCCATGTTCCGGTCGTCAAGCACGGCATCAACGGTGACCTGCGGCAGAAAGGAAAGATCGCAACTTTGGCTTGTGGATATGGCGGTTCCTCCGGCGCACTCATCAGCATGGGTGCGTTGCAGATGGGACTGAAGGAAGAAGAACTCCCGGAAATCATCGACTCATGGCGGGAAGCCAACCCGAAGATCGTGCAGTACTGGTGGGATACCGAAAAAGCTGCAATGACTGCCTATAAGACCGGGGAACGACAGGAGGTCGGCAAGATCGCCTTTGAGTTCTATTCCGGCACCCTCTGGATGGTGCTTCCGTCAGGCAGGAGGCTCGCCTATCTGAAGCCGAGACAGCAGCCGAACCGCTTCGGTCGTATGAGCCTGACCTATGAGGGCATGGGACAGAATCACAAGTGGAGCAGACAGGAAACCTACTCCGGTCGGCTGGTCGAGAATGCGACACAGGCGATTGCCCGTGACATTCTGGCGGAGTCAATGGACCGCATCTCAGCAGAAGACCTGAACATTGTGGCCCATGTTCACGATGAAGTCATCATCGAGGCACCAAAGGATCAGTATACAGTGGATGAAGTCTGTAAGCTGATGTCCGTCAATCCGGCATGGTGTAAGGGCTTGCCGTTGGCTGCAGCTGGTTACAAGGGTGACTACTATTTCAAAGACTAAGGGGGGAGCAAGATGCCGCATGTACTGAAAATGAAGGACGGAAAACTCCTGACACCATTTGGTATCCGAGACCTGTTGGATGCAGTCGAGGACTATGCCGGCGAGGAACTCCGCCGGGAGATCGAGGAGTATATCGAAACCAATGTGGAGGATATCGATGATTACGAAAAAGAGTATGACCGCATGGAACGGGATGGTGAACGACTTGCAGACCACCAGCGGTCAGTCCTCTGTAACATTCGGGACGAGGTGGATGCTCTGGACACACTCCTGCAGGATACCAGGTTGAGCCGCAGGCGTATGCAGGGAGCGGTCAAGATCATCCGGCAGATGATCAACCGGGAATTGTAAGCACTTGGAACTTAGAATAACACGGCGTCATTGTTATAAGGACACAGACGCATAAACAGGCGTATAAATATGCGCCGCAGAAATGAAAGGGAAAACACTATGAAAACAGGAAGAAATTTGCAGGAAGTCCTGGTCGAGTTGAACCGTCAGAATCAGGCAAAGCAGGACTTCATCAGTCCGGCGCAGGGAATGCGTCTCCGGGAAGATGGACACACCTTTGAGATCAACCATCTTACCACCAGCCAGCAGGAGGTGTTCGGTACGACCTCGCTGTTCCATCGTCAGGTGGCTTCGGCACTGGGTATCCCGGCCAAATACTATGATCTCATGCAGGCACAGAAACCGGAGCTTCTGGCTGAGAACGTGAACAGCTGGTTTGCGGACAAGCCCAGTTCTTACATGGTCCGTTCAATGGATTACGGTGCCGGACAGGTGGCCCGTGCGCTGCTGTCGGAACGGTACCACCGAATTGACAACATGGAAATCGCCACATCTGTCCTGCCTCTGTTCGCCGGAAACGATCAGTACGAGGTGATGTCTTGCGAGGTGACGGAAAACCGTCTGTACCTCAAGGTGGTCAATCACCGTCTGGAGATGGAAGTCCGCAAGGGCGATATCGTACAGGCCGGTGTGATGATCTCCAACTCCGAGGTTGGTCTGGGGGCTGTATCCATTCAGCCGCTGGTATACCGTCTGGTCTGCACCAACGGTATGATAGTGAACGACATGGGCGAACGCCGCCACCATGTCGGCCGGCAGGCAAAGGCAGTGGAGGACAGCTTTGCACTGTATTCGGATGAAACGATGGAAGCGGAAGACAAGGCATTTCTGCTGAAGCTCCGCGATACCACGATGGCCGCTATTGACGAGAGCAGATTCTCGCAGGTGGTCGGCCGCCTGCAGGAATCTATGGCAGTACCGATCACCGGCAAGGTGCAGGACGTGGTGCAGCTGACCGCGCAGAGCTATGGCATCAATGCCGAGGAGCAGGAAGGCATCCTCAAGTACCTCATCGAAGGCGGCGACCTTTCTCTGTACGGCCTTTCCAATGCGGTGACCCGCGCATCGCAGGACGTGGTTTCCTATGACCGTGCCACCACACTGGAAGGCATCGGCTGGCAGGTCGCCACGATGGAGCCGCAGCAGTGGAAGCAGATCAATCAGTGAGGGGGCGGCTATGGAAGAGGTCATTCACTGGATCACAGAACACAAAGAGGAAAGCGCTCCAAACAGGAAAGTCAGCCACAGCCACCCGGACCCGACAGCCAATGAAGCCATCGGCAATGTGGTTCGGGAAGAGCGCAGGAAGAAGCACCGCCCAAGGAAACGCCCGAAAAAGGAATACCAGGAAAAGAAACGCCCACGCATCGGTGCATGGCGGGCAGAGGAGGCGAAGTCGGATGAGGGAGAATGAAGTCGAAAAGCGGTTTGTGGAAGCAGTAAGGGCCGTCGGAGGACAGGCCCTTAAATTTACCAGTCAGACTATGAACGGCGTGCCGGATCGGTTGGTTCTACTGATCGGTGGCAAGTGTGCGTTTGTGGAGCTGAAAGCTCCGGGCAAGCAGATGCGAATCCTTCAGCGGAAGCGCAGACAGCAGCTGGAGGCACTGGGCTTTCCGGTGTTCTGCGTTGACCGTTTGGAGCAGATTCAGCCTGCGGTGGACGCACTCCTGCACTGGACGCCGGGTGAACCTCTCCCACAGGGAATCGGAGCAAAGATCCCGGAGATGCCGGAAGTTACGCTGCCGCAGGGAGATACACAAAGCGATGAGCCGGAAACACGGGCACAGGATGCCGGGAGGAGGTGATGCCGCTATGAAGTTCATTCCACACGATTATCAGAGTTACTGCACCGAGTATATTAAAACGCACCCGATTGCAGCACTTTTCTTGGATATGGGCTTGGGTTAAGGAAAGACCGTTATTACACTTTCTGCCATCAAAGACCTTATGCTTGAGACTTTTGAGGTCAACAAGGTCCTCATCATCGCACCGCTGCGAGTTGCCCGTGACACATGGCCGGCAGAAATCGAGAAATGGGACCATCTGAAAGGTCTGGACATTTCCGTTATTGTTGGAGATGTTAAGACCCGGATTGCGGCAGTCCACCACCCGGCGATGATCTACATTGTCAATCGGGAGAACATCAAGTGGTTGGTGGAGTATTACGAGAAAAATGGCATGCGCTGGGATTTTGGCATGGTTGTGATCGATGAGCTGTCATCGTTCAAAAACTATCAGTCCCAGCGTTTTAAGTTCCTGCGAAAAGTCCGCCCGTTTGTGAAGCGGTGGGTTGGTCTGACCGGCACACCTTCTTCCAACGGCCTTATGGATTTGTGGGCAGAGATTGGGATTCTGGATGGCGGGGAGCGCCTTGGAAAGTTTATCGGCCGCTACCGGGAAGCCTACTTTAAGGCTGGGTCGATGAACCCGGCAACAGGAATCGTGTTCCAGTATGTACCCAGACAGGGAGCAGAGGAGATGATCTACCAGCGGATCTCTGACATCACGATTTCTATGAAGGCTCTGGATTATCTCAATATGCCGGATTGTGTACCTACAAGGTATGAAGTTGAGATGAACACGCAGGAAAGGGAACTCTACGATATGCTCCGGCAGGATCTTTTGATTCCGCTGAAAGACGGTGACATAGACGCTGCCAATGCTGCATCACTGACAGGGAAGCTGTTGCAGATGAGCAATGGCGCGGTATATGACGAGAATGGCAAGGCGAGAGTCATTCACGACCACAAGCTGGAAGCTCTCGAAGACCTGATCGAAGCCGCCAACGGACAGCCGGTGCTGGTAGCTTATTGGTTTAAGCATGACAGGGAGCGTATCATCAGCCATCTGTCGAAGCTGAAAATCAAAGTTCGGGACATCAAGAGCAGCACTGACATCAAGGACTGGAATGCCGGGAACATCCCGGTCGCACTGATCCACCCTGCATCGGCCGGACATGGTCTGAACATCCAGCAGGGCGGACACATCCTGATCTGGTTTGGGCTGACCTGGTCTTTGGAGTTGTATCAGCAGACCAATGCCCGGCTTTGGCGGCAGGGACAGACCCATGTGGTGACCATTCACCACATCATCACGAAAAACACAGTAGACGAGGATGTCATGGCTGCGCTGGAGCAGAAGGACATGACACAGGAAAAGCTGATATCTGCCGTCAGAGCACGGCTGGAGGAGTAGGAGAAGATTATGGAAAAGAATACGAGCAATTACAAATTTCTGAATGCAAAGGACCGCGCCGCAGAGAGAAAGCGCAGCTCCAGTGTTATGGACACGGACCGATATCACTACAAGACTGCACCGCATGTGCAGACCGGCAAGCGGAAGCGCGACAGTGACGGATTTTTCACACCGTATGCGATGTTCCGTCCGTACAGTGGCACCGGCCTGCTCTGTGCGATCTTCGGGGAAACACCCGCCCGTAAGACCTCTGACCTGCGAGTTACACAGGATATGCTGGCGAAGGAAGCCTATGAGCATGAGATCGAACTGCTCATGTGTCAGGCAAAAGCCTACGAGCTTCAGTTTCACAAGCGTTTCTGTGCGGAAGACCGTGCGGAGGAATGCTATGCGAAAGCAGTGGCGGCAGGCAAACACCCGGATGCACCGAAGCTGACGGCGGAGGATACCAAACAGACGATTCTGGATGCGGTTACCTGGCGTTTCGATTGGATTCAGCAGAACAAGAGAAAGTGCTATCGCTTTGCTGAAATCCTGATCGATGCGAAGGAGCACCGTCTGGTGACAGACAGGGAAGAAAACTTTGTTGACCTGTTTGTGCGGAATGCAGCTCTGATGCCGGAGCCGAACCGCAAACTGATCGACTGCATGTATGAGGTAGCATGGTATTCCATCTATATGTTTAAGTATGGATTGGATGGACAGAAGGTGCCGGCACCGTGGTACGACACAAAAGAGAATGATTCAGGAAAGGGCAGGGTGAACGACTGATGGGAATGGCAGCAGACAATCTGGAATGCTACGAGAATCTGGCGAATGCAATCATCATGCAGGCTGTCAAGGATTATAAAACTGTACTGTTCCGTCTGGAGGACCATCCGAACAACCGGGATGCGCAGTTTGAGAAAAAGAGGCTGGAAGGTTTCTTTCACTCCAACTGGTACAACACGCTGACGGATCTGGATGCCTGCACACTCATTTCAGGTGTGCAGGCAAGAGTGAAGGTTGAAGCCGTGGAGCGTAGAAAGAGGAGGGCAGAAAACCTGCGCCGGAAAGCGGAGCGAGAGATGAAAAAGCTCGTGAAGCTGCTCACGGAAGCCGGTGCTGCTCTGACTCCGGAGCACATCCGGGCGTTAGGTGACATTACGTGATAAAAATAAGCAGACCAGAACAGGAGGTGCAGTATGGCAGACGAGATGGAGTATATGGAACAGGCAAAGGAACTGGCTGATTCCTACAGGCTGCTGGTACACAGGCGGGATATGCTCCGGCAGCAGTACGAGGATTCCCGGTCCTGGTTTTACACTAAGGACGAGATCATCTACAAGCTGTCGCAGGGCGCACATGAGGAATCCGAGCGTGTCCAGACCAGCGGTACATCAAATCCGGTGGAGCGCACCGTGCTGAACTGTGACAAGGTGCTGGCATCCATGAACCGGGAAGTGCAGACCCAGCGCACCGAGCAGTTTCTGGAACCCTATTACAAGGTCTGTGAAGATATCGAGCTGTTCGAGGTTGGACTGCGCAGTCTTCGGGGGTGTACACGGATTGTGGCAGAGCAGCTCTTTGTGGACGGCAGAAAGCAGTCGGAGATCACTGGTATGGATGGGAGAACTTTAAGCCGCCGGGTGGTGGAGCGAGAGAAAGAAACTGCATTGCAGGGGATTGCGGATGTGATCCGCTTGCATGACAGACACAGGAGGGGAGAATGTGGGAAGACCGATTAAGTGGAGTTTTCAGCCGGATAAACGGCATGAAGCCATAGCAAAAGATGCCTGTGGCGGTTATGAAAAACTCAAGGCAGACATTGCGGAAAAGGAGAAGATGCTGGCCGAGATCAAACAGGAACAGGCAGCGGCCATCTCCGATTTGGAGCGCGGCATCAAGAAAGAGATGTATACGGAGTGCAAAAGGGAATACGACAAGCAGAGCACACAGCTTCGTATTATGGAACTGGCTCTGAGCCGGGTGTCTGATTCTGATGCGAGGGTAGCAGTCAGACAGTTCTATTTTGAGCGTATTCCATTGAAGTCGATGAAGGATTCCAACGGCTGTTCTTTTGGAAAAAGCAGGGCAGATTATTACAAGGGAAAAGGCTTCAAAGAATTTGTAGTAAATCTGGAAAAAGAGGGCTTTTTTAGGAAAAACAGCAGTTAATTAGGAAAATTGATTCTTATGCGTACATCGGCTTTTTGCTATACTTTATACTAGGAAAATAAGATAAAACCGGGAGTGGATAAGAGTGCTGGGAGCGAAAGCTGCCCAGAATTTTTATCCGCTTTTTACATGTTGTGCCGTCACGGATTCGGATTCCGGACGGCTGTTTTTGTATCAGGAGAGAAGAGGTGAAACCCAGAATGGGGAGAAAGAAAAGCAACGCACGGATTCTGCCGCGCGGCAGGAAGATCCATGTGAACAAGTACATCAACAAGCGTGGCTGCACCAAGCATAAAAGCGCCGCCACGCATAACCACAGCACCGAAAAGCAGCAGGAAAGCAGCCACACAACTTATGACAGCTTCCCCGCTTACAACTGGCCGACGACCAGAATCCCGAAGCAGTATGAGATCTGGTTTGCAGAACTTGGTAACCATTATGGCACCTGTGTGCAGAGTGGGAACCGTCCGGTGCTGATCCTGACAAACGATATTGCGAACCGTTATTCGCAGACCTTCACAGTTATTCCGCTTACGAGCAAGATGAAAAAGCTCGACCTGCCAACACATATCGTGCTGACAGAAGCACATTGTGAGATGCTCAGAGCGGAACGACTGGAGGATTCCATTTTGCTGGTCGAGCAGATCACAACGATCGACCAGTCGGCACTGTTTGGACGCCTTTGCAGGGTGATCTCTGCTGAGAAAAAGCAGGAGATTGAACAGGCTGTGGCAAGGCAGTTTGATATGCACAGTACTAAGAAAAACAAACAAAATACAGACGAAAATGCTGTGCGCGGCAGCAATGCCAATTACGGCAGCAACGCTGTACACGGCAGGAAGGAGGTCTAACCGCTATGGTGGATATCAAAAATATCCCGGCGGAGCTGAAGACCTCCTGCCGGTTTTGTGTCTGGAAATTTGAAAAGCGAAACGGTCAGAAGACCAAGATGCCGTATAACCCGGCGAATGGTGATAGAGCCAGGATCAATGATCTCCGCACCTTTGCAGATTTCAAGACTACGCTTGTCACTTATGCAATGGGCGGCTATGACGGCATCGGCATTGCTGTGGGCAGTGGTATCGGAGCTTTTGACATCGACCACTGTATCCGTGAGGACGGGACGCTGAATGACACAGCAGACACTGTACTTTCAATCTTTCCTACAGCGTATGTAGAGAAGTCACCGTCCGGCAAAGGTCTGCGTGGATTCTTCCATGTGCCAGAAGACTACGTCTACGACAAGACGGTCTACTACATCAACAACCGTGGCAAAGGTCTGGAAGTGTATATGCCCGGTGCGACAAACCGCTTCGTCACCGTAACGGGAGATGTTTACCGCACAGGTGAAATTCCCAACGATGAAACGGCGATGACCACACTGCTCGATACGCTCATGAAGCGGAACAAACAGGTACAGCAGACTCATTTTCAGCACCATTCGTATCTGGAGGATGAGGCTGTCATCACACACGCTAACGAGGCCAGTAACTCTGAAAAGTTCAAAAAGCTCTTTGCCGGTGAGTGGGAAGACCTCTACGGCAGCCAGTCGGATGCAGATATGGCACTCTTGTCTATCCTGGCATTCTGGTGCGGCTGTGATGAGGAGCAGATGAACCGCATCTTCCGTACATCGGGCTTGATGCGCCCGAAGTGGGATCGCAAACAGGCTGGTTCGACCTACGGTGCAATCTCTATCCGTAACACGGTCAATACCTGCGCTTCCGTTTACATTCCTGTCAACGCGCAGGACATTGTGGATGAGGAGTTTGCAAATCTTGACTCTGATGATAAAGAGGCGGAGCGGCCACCGGACATCAGCAAGCTCACGCTGTCGCTGGAAGAAATGGCTCCGCACACGAATCCGCGCTACGGCAGGGATGAGATCGGTTTGGGCAACATGTTCGCCGATTTTTTCAAGCCTATCGCACGGTACAACAGTGAACGCGGCATCTGGTTTGTCTATGATGGAGTTGTCTGGCAGCCAGATATGGAGAACCTTAAGGTGGCAGAGCTTGCGAAATATCTGGCAGATAAGCTGTATCTGTTTGCATTGAAGATTACAGAAGAGGATGTCAGAAAGCGGTTCATCGACCGCGTCCGGAAACTCCAGCAACGCAAGCACCGTGACACGATGCTGAAAGACGCGAAGTCCGTATTCCCACTGTCCATGAAGCAGTACGATCAGGATATCTATCTGTTCAACTGCAAAAATGGAACACTGGATCTGCGGACGATGGAATTCCGGGAACACCGCCCGGAGGATTTTCTCACAAAAGTGTCCCCTGTGATATATGCCCCGGATGCCGACTGCCCTCGCTGGCGGACGTTCATCACGGAGATCATGCAGGGGGATAAGGCCAGAGCAGACTATCTTCAGAAGGCTATCGGATACTCGTTGACTGGTGACACCCGCATGGAGTGCTTGTTTATTCTGTACGGTCCGACATCCAGAAACGGTAAGGGTACCACAATGGAGAGTATTCTGCGTATTATGGGCGAGTACGGTAAAAATGCAGATCCGACCATGCTGCAGGCGAAGTTTAACAGCCAGAGCGGAGGACCGTCTGAGGAAATCGCCCGGCTTGCCGGCTCTCGTTTTGTAAACATCTCCGAGCCGGAGAAAAAGATCACTCTGGATGCAGCTCTTACCAAACGACTGACCGGTAACGATACGATCACAGCCCGGTATCTGCATGAGAACAGTTTTGAGTTCCGACCGAACTTCAAAATTTTCATCAACACGAACCATCGTCCGAATATCACAGACCTTACGCTGTTTGAGTCTGGCCGAATCAAAATCATTCCGTTTGACCGGCATTTTGAAGAAAATGAACAGGATAAGGATCTAAAGTCCACTTTTGCTAAACCGGAAAATATGTCCGGCATTCTGAACTGGATGCTCGAAGGCTATAAGCTGTTCCGCAGTCAGGGACTTGCCATGCCGGATTCTGTCGTTCAGGCAACAACGGACTATCAGATATTCTCAGATAAGATGGGTCAGTTTTTTGATGAATGCATTGAAGAAAAGGAAGGGTGTGAGCTTCGGCGCGGTGCAGTTTACACACGCTACAAAGAGTGGTGTGGAGAGAATGGCTACCGGGCAGAGGCAGCCAAGAATCTAAACCAGGAGATTGAAAAGCGGTACAAGACTGCAAGAAAGCGTCCGAATGACGGTGCCTCCAGCAGTACGACTCCGATGGTCCTGGATGTGGCGTTCACGGCAAGTGAAGAATCAAAAGAGGACTTTGCACCATTGACATCATGAGCTTGAAATTCAAGGTACGGACGGATTTGTTGCGGCTGTTGCTGGAAGAACACAGTGAAATCTATTGTTTTTGATTTTCATAAGTTCCTGCCAAAATTCCAGCAACACACGGCTTCGGAGTCACGTTACCAGCAACAGCAGCAACGCCCCAGCAACAGAAAAACGTAGGAAAATCAAGGGCTTTCGGTGCTGTTGCGAGTGTTGCGAGTGAAAACCCTATTTTATTTATATTATTTTCTTTTATATACTATTTACTTTTTACTAGCAACAATAGCAACAAAAGAAAAAATATAGATCTTAACACCCCTGAAAAGTGCGTAAAATCAATATTTTTGGGGACTGGACACCTCGCTTTGTGAGGAAAGCGCCAGCAACACACCAGCAACAGATTCAGAGGACACATTGGAACTACACAATGGAACATCGCAGGCCGCTTTTGTGGGAGCCTATTTGTGGGCAAGGGCAAAGGCGGCCTGCTTTGTGATACATGAAAGAGAGGACAGAACATGAGTAAGATTATCACCTGTGAACAGGTCAGCAATGGCCATCCTGATAAGATCTGTGACCAGATCGCAGATGCTATTGTGACCGACATTCTTCAGCATGACGGGCACGCCCGTGTGGCGATCGAGTGTCTGCTGAAAAAGAGCCAGCTCTTTATTGCTGGCGAGGTCACCACCGACTACCGGCCAAACTACAACCAGATCGTCCATGATGTGTTCAATCGCATCGGCGCCGAAAAGCTGGGGTGGAACCTGACCGAGCTTCTTCGCATCGGCATTCTGGTGGACAAGCAGTCCCCGGACATTGCACTGGGTGTGGACAAGGGCGGTGCCGGTGACCAGGGCATCATGTATGGCTACGCCACCAACGAGACAGCAGAGCAGATGCCAATCCCGTACATGGTTGCCACCAAGTTCCTGCAGCTGCTGAAGAACCATCCGTCCAAGATGTTCCGAGCAGATGCCAAGGCGCAGGTCAGCTACGATTACGACACCGGCCGAATCACCACCTTCCTCTGCTCCGTGCAGCACAGCCCGGATGTGGAGGTCAGCGACTTCCGGCATATCATCGAATCCATGATGGTGCTGGCCGCCTGCGAGTACGGTCTGGATGGTGACTTCACGAAGCTGGTTAATCCGACCGGTCGTTTCGTGCTGGGCGGCAGCTATGCCGACTGTGGTGTGACTGGCCGGAAACTGGCGTGCGATACCTACGGTGGCATCGGTCGCATGGGCGGTGGTGCGCTGAGTGGGAAAGACCCCACCAAGGTAGATCGCTCCGCAGCTTACATGGCACGGAAGATTGCAAAGGACATCGTGCAGGCGGGCTACGCTGACAAGTGTGAAGTCCAGCTGGCCTACGCCATTGGTGTGGTACAGCCGGTGGGTGTGTCGGTGGAGTGCTTCGGTACGGATCACCAGTCCCTTGACTTCATCGAAGCCTACGTCCATGACAGCTACGACCTGACCCCGCAGGGTATCATCAAGCGGCTGGGACTGCTGGATGTAGATTACAACAAGGTCAGTGCTTACGGTCACTTCGGCAAGGCTGGTCTTCCGTGGGAGGACTGACCCATGCCGTACAGACCAAAGACACCGTGCCGTCATCCCGGCTGCCCGGAGCTGGTGGAAGCCGGCCGGCTCTACTGTGAGAAGCACCTGCCTCTCCACCCGGAAGTCACCCGTCCGGCAGCGAAGCGTGGATACAACAGACGGTGGCAGAAAGCCAGAAAGTCGTATCTGGAAGCACATCCGCTCTGTGTGCAGTGTGCCAAGCAAGGCAAGTACGTCCGGGCAACGGTGGTGGATCACATCATTCCGCACCGTGGTGACCAGAAACTTTTCTGGGACCAGAACAACTGGCAGTCGCTCTGTAAGAGCTGCCACGATAAGAAGACGCTGACCGAGGACATCAACCCGACCTACACCTACTGACACCCCCACCGGGGCCGGGGTCACTTCTCTACAGTGAAGTCACACGGAGACCGGTGGCCCCTTTTGCGTGAAAAACCGCAAAATTCATAGGCCGGGGGTCAGAGGAATAACGACGCAAAATGAAACAGGAAAATGTTCAGGCATCGGAGCTTCGGTTCCGGTGCCATTCTTTTTCCCCGAAATGAACCAAAGTGTGTGAAACCTCTCGTAAACAGGGAGCTTTCGCACATTTTAGCTTGTTCCGGGAGGAGCAGGGGCGAGCGGGAATCGGCCGTCGCAACAACGATCCAACCTGGCGGGGCAGTGCCGATTTCAACTTCGCTGCTTTTCGTATGTATTTTGAAATTTTTCTAAGAAACCGCCGAAGAAACGGCGAAAAATGAGAGTGAGGTGAGGGCAGATGGAAGATTACACGGCTGAGATGATTAGGGACATGGCTTTTTCCTTCTGCCCTCAGTGCGGTACGGCAATCGTACCAAACCATAAAGGCAGACCACGGAAGTTCTGCTCACCGGAATGCCGGTCACGGTGGAACAACACCCATCCAAAGCCGGAGAACTGGAAGACCGTGCGGTCGAAGATCTGCCCGGTGTGCGGCAGGGAGTTTTCCTACCGGCACCAGTATGGTCTGGAACGGAAATATTGCAGCCGTGCCTGTGCAAACAAAGGACGCTGGAAGGAGGGCGATGCAAATGGAAGAACCGCTGAACATAGAACGTAATGTGGTAAAGAACGGTGTCCGGCTGGACTGTGTGTTTGAGGGCTATGAGTACCGCCCGGAGAGGGAAGAAGTCCGAAGCCAGCGGCTTGCCGGGTTTGAATGTGTGGAGATCGCAGAAAACACCGGGTTGTCTTTGGAACAGGTCACGGATTACTGTCGGGAACTGGGTCTGCCGGAAACGGGGAGCTGCCAGTTACAGCCGTCGGATGGGTCGAGGGAACGGCACTGTCCGGTTTGTGGACGCATTCTCGTGCAGAGAGGGAACAGTGGTCGGAGACGGTTCTGTTCTCCTGAGTGCCGGGAGGAATATTACAGGCAGCATAAGTCTTTTAGGATCGCGGTCTGTAAAAACTGTGGAAGGGAGTTCCATGCCGTAGATGAAGGAAAACGGCAGCGGAAGTTCTGCAGTCTGAATTGTTACTGGGATTATCGATACGGGATGAAGGGAGTGGATGAGGATGAGTAAGATTATCGGTGTGTTTCCGATGTTCAACACCGGGGGTATCTGTGTACATGCGATTGACGATGCGGAAGATAAGGTCCTGGCATCCGTGAACGGGGAAAACCCGGAATGGTACGAGATGGCTGAACATCCGCAGGAAGATGGAGATGAGATGGAGTCGGGCTTTTTGTTCGGCTCCTTTTTCGTGCCGTTCTCCGGGGTCATGCGCATGTGAATCTGAATTAGGAGGGCTTACATGAAAGCGACTGCTGAACTGAAGATGCTGCCGGTGTCCGTACTCAAGCCGGCCGCATACAATCCCCGGAAAAAGCTGAAGCCGGGGGATAAAGAGTACGAGAAGATCAAGAACTCCATCACGGAGTTCGGGTTCGCAGATCCTTTGGTGGTCAATGCCGACATGACGATCATCGGCGGCCACCAGAGACTGACTGTTGCAATGGAACTGGGCTATACCGAAGTGCCTTGTGCGGTGGTGGACATCGACAAGACCAGGGAAAAAGCCCTGAACATTGCGCTCAACAAGATCACGGGTGCATGGGATGATTCCCTGCTGGCTGATCTTTTGAAGGACATCGAAGATTCCAACTTCGACCTTGGCAAGACCGGCTTTGAGCCGCCGGAGATTGAGACCCTGTTCAACAAGGTCCACAGCAAGGAGGTCAAGGAAGATGACTTTGATGTGGAATCCGAGCTGAAACAGCCATGCTTCTCCAAAGAGGGCGACCTCTGGCATCTGGGTAAGCACATCGTTCTGTGCGGGGATTCCACCAAAGCGGAATGCTATGACACCCTGATGGACGGAACCAAGGCAAATCTGGTCCTTTCCGATCCCCCTTATAACGTGGATGTGGAAGAGACTGCCGGTAAGATCATGAATGACAACATGGACGATTCGGAATTCTACCAGTTCCTTCTGGCAGCGTTCCAGCAGATGCACGGCCATCTTGCAGACGACGGTTCCATCTACATCTTCCATGCAGATACGGAAGGGCTGAACTTTAGAAAGGCATTCAAGGATGCCGGGTTCTACCTGTCCGGGTGCTGTATCTGGAAGAAGAATGCGCTGGTGCTGGGCCGTAGTCCTTACCAGTGGCAGCACGAGCCGTGTCTTTACGGCTGGAAGCAGAAGGGAAAGCACCAGTGGTATTCCGACCGGAAGCAGACGACCATCTGGGAGTACGACCGGCCGAAGTCCAACAAGGACCATCCGACCATGAAGCCCATCGGCCTGATGAGCTATCCGATCCGCAACTCTACTATGACCAACGGCATCGTCCTCGATCCGTTCCTGGGCAGCGGCTCGACCCTGATCGCCTGTGAGGAGACCGACCGTGTGTGCCGGGGCATCGAGTTGGACCCGAAGTTCGTGGATGTGATCGTGAAGCGGTACATCGAACACAGCGATGGTCACTACGATGATGTGTATGTCATCCGTGACGGCCAGAAGCTGAAGTTCGAGGAAGTGGCGACCTTCGAGCCGGAAAGCGAGGATGCCGATGCCTGATGTAAAATGCGTCCTCATCCATGACAACTTCCAGAATTTCAAGTCCTATAACATCCCCAAGGCGCAGCTGGTGATCGCAGACATTCCGTACAACATCGGTACAGATTTCTATGCCAGCCGGCCGGACTGGTATGTGGATGGCGACAACAAAAACGGGGAGAGTAGCAAGGCGCGGAAGGCGGCATTCAATACCGATTTCACCTTCAACATTGCAGAGTATTTCCACTTCTGCAACCGCCTGCTGAAGAAAGAACCCGGCACAGGAGAGAAGGATGCGCCGTGCATGATCGTGTTCTGTGCGTTTCAACAGATCCCGAAGGTGATCACCGAAGCAGAGAAATACGGTTTCAAGAATTATATCCCGCTGGTGTTTTGCAAGAACTACAGTCCGCAGGTTTTAAAGGCCAACATGAAGATCGTGGGTGCAACGGAGTATGCTCTGGTTCTGTACCGGGGAAAGCTCCCGAAGTTCCGTAATCTCGGTGAGGACGGAAAGCCCCATATGATCTTCAACTGGTTTGACTGGAAGCGGGATGGCAGGGAATATCCGAAAATCCATCCTTCCCAGAAACCGATCTCCGTGCTGAAACGACTGATCGAGACCTTTACAGATGAGGGCGATGTGGTCATTGACCCCTGCGCCGGCAGCGGCTCCACGCTGAGAGCAGCAAGAGAACTGGGGCGCAACAGCTACGGATTTGAAGTATCCAGAGACTTTTACCAGAAAGCAAATGAGCAGATGCTCGGAGAGGAGGTCGCCGGATGAGCACAGAACAGAATAAGACTTTGACCCTCGGCAGCCTCTTTGATGGCTCCGGGGGTTTTCCATTGGGCGGTCTGTTGACCGGGCAGATCACTCCGGTGTGGAGCAGCGAGATCGAGCCGTTTGCCATCCGGGTCACGACCAAACATCTGCCGCAGGTGAAGCACTACGGAGATGTGTCTGCCATCAGCGGAGCAGACCTGCCTCCAGTGGACATCATCACTTTTGGGAGTCCCTGTCAGGATATGTCCATCGCCGGTAAGCGGGACGGTCTGGATGGTTCACGGTCCAGTCTGTTTTACGAAGCAATCCGAATCGTGAAGGAAATGAGGTGTAAGACCAATGGAGAAAAACCAAGATTTATCGTGTGGGAGAATGTGCCAGGGGCCTTCTCCTCAAACAAAGGGCAGGACTTCAAAGCAGTCCTCGAAGCCGTCATCGGTGTTAAAGAACCGGCCGCCTCGGTGCCTGCGCCTGAGAAGAAAGGATGGCCCGATGCCGACTACTATGTGGGAGACGGATGGAGCGTCGCGTATCGAGTTCTTGATGCACAGTGGTGGGGCGTTCCCCAAAGAAGAAAACGTATCTACCTTGTCGCAGATTTTGCAGACCAGAGTGCCCCAAAGGTACTATTTGAGTCCGAAGGCGTGTCTCGGTATTCTGCGGAGGGCTTCCGTGCGTGGCAAAGAGCTGCCGCCGGTGCTGAAAGCGGCACTGGAGAGGCAGGCTGTAACGGAGCAGGAGGACGGATCTGTCTGAACGACCAGGGCGGCAGGCAGATGGATGTTTCCAAAGATGTGACCGGAACCCTACGGGCAGAGGAGCATGGGCATCAGCCGTGTGTTCTGGAAGCCGCCGGTTTTTGTACCGAGCATTCCGCAGATGCCAGAAGCATCGGATACGAGGAAGAGCGGTCACCGACCCTCCGAGCTGGTGTTGTGCCTGCCGCCATCGCACTGGAGAATCATCCTGCTGACAGCCGGGTGAAGATTTCCGAGGACGGTAAGGTGCAGACACTGACAAGCCGGTGTGGTACGGGTGGCGGCAATGTCCCGATGGTCATGGATGCTGTTGAAAATTCAGTGGAAAGCTCGGTGAAAGATGTTGAAAACTCCCCGGCAGTCACACTGAAAATTCGCTCCGGTTGCGAGGGCGGCGGGAAGGGAGCCATCTGGCAGGAAGAAAAGTCGGCCACCCTCGGCTGCAACAACGACCAGACACTGTTCGTTCCGAAATGCTATGGCGTCTGTTCCAAAGCCAGCCATTCCATGATGTCCGATAATCCGCACAGCGGTTTTTATGAGGCCGAAACTTCCCGGACACTGGACCGCAGCGGCGGTGACCCGACCTGCAATCAGGGCGGTATCTGTGTGGAAGAGCCGGTCGCCTTTACCCAGAACCAGAGGGATGAAGTCCGGGATCTTGGAGAAAAGTCAGCGGCACTGGCAGCAGATCCGGGGATGAAGCAGCAGACCTTTGTGGCACAGCCGGAAGATGTGACAGTCTTCCATGTGAACCAGCGCAATGAGCTGATCGATCTGCATGGTAAGTCCGGCGCTTTGATGGCGACCCGGAGTGACCAGATGCAGACCTTCGTCCTGCAGGGCAACATGATCGGCCGCAAGGATGAGAACGGTCCGCAGGGGGATGGTGTCAATGAGGATGTCTGCTTTACACTGGATGCCACTGACCGCCATGCAGTCTGCGCACCGGAGGATGTGTATGCCATGACCACCGGCTCCTATATGCAGGTGGCAAAAGAAGTCGCACCGACCCTGATGGCACGGGATTACAAAGACCCGACCACCATCGCACCGGTACCGCATTTGAACGAGGGTGTCATGGGAACGGTGGCAACCGGGGCACATCCCAGCGGCTTCAACGGGCAGGATGCTTTCAATGACCGTCTGGTCATCGACAATCCGGAAGCACAGCCCGCACCTGTGACCTATACAGTTCGCCGTTTGACACCGACCGAGTGTGCCAGACTGCAGGGCTTCCCAGACTGGTGGTGCAGAGACCTCGGAACGGAAGACCCGACCGAAGAAGAGCTGGCATTCTGGGCAGATGTGTTTGAAACGCACCGTAAGATCGTGACCCATGCCAAGAAGCCGAAAACGGAGAAGCAGATCCGGAAATGGCTGGCTGACCCGTATACGGATTCGGCCGAGTACCGTATCTGGGGCAACGGCATTTGCTTAGCCAACGCATTCTTTGTTCTGGCCGGCATCGCATGGTGTGCAGGTCTGGAAGAATAAACTGGCCCGCTATATTACTAGGTAGAAAGCGACCTGGTGATATGGTGGGCTTACATATTGGTCCTATTTACACAACAGATTTTGCGGTCCCTTGTGTAAATGGTCGAACATGAAGAATATCGGGAAATGGCCTTGCTATTCATCCGGTTTAGAGTGATATATGTGCTACCGAAAAGAACATCGGGATGCACAAAAACAAATGAACGAGAAGGAGCGATGAATCATGTTGAAATTTAAACTGAACGTAGCCGAGCGCAAGACCCTCGCAAAACGCATGGAGGAGCTGACCGGCATCCACCCTTACTATACCAAAGCACCTCTGTATTCTTACGACATCGGGAGCTACACCATCGACCGGAATGGCAACCTTCTGGTCGAGCCGGAGAATGCAGATGCCGAGCTGCTGACGACCCTGCTGAATGAGGGACTGATCCGCGGTGGCGAGAGCATTGAGAGCACGGATGACCAGATGGAAAACACGGAGCCGACCGACCATTTGGAAGAGGATCCTGTGACCGAGGATACCGAAGCAGAGACGGAGGTTTTGGACGAGCAGGAATCTGAAGATGAAAGTACCACAGAAGGGAACGAACCTGCGGAAGCCGAATCCGAGGAAGCATCGGAGCCGGATAATGCGGCAGAGGATGAGCCGGATGCAGAGGAGCCGGAAAGCGAGGAGCAATCAGAAGCAGAAGACCAGCCGGAAGAAGTGCCACTGGACTTGGAGCTTGCATTCCCGGTCAGCCAGCACAATGGTGTCACTCTCCGCAACCTGGTCAACCTTCTTTACAGCCGCGGCAAGCTCATCGGCAAGGCGACTGGCGGACACTTTCATGTGGAAGAGGGGCTGGTCGAGAAGCTGAAGGACGATAGCTGCACCTTTGCCATCATGAACTTCATAAACGCGGTCAGCGACTATGAGGCTGAGCATGGTGCTGCACTGGAAGGCCTGAAGATCACCACCGAGAAGGTCATCTTCACCGGCTTCCCGACTGCATCGGACCACGAACACCTGACGGCTTTTGCACAGCTGGCGGTGCTGATGAACCAGCAGGCGATCAGCCAGAAGCGCATCCAGGCAAAGGATGTCAACGATGAGAATGAGAAATACGCACTCCGCACATGGCTCCTGCGGCTGGGGATGAACGGTCCGGATTTCAAAGAGACACGCAAGATCCTCATGGAGAACCTTTCCGGCCATGCGGCTTTCCGCACGGATGAGGAAGCACAGAAGTTCCTTGCAAGGGAAAAGGCAAAACGGGATGCCCTGAAAGCCGCGAAACTGGCGGCACAGAACGGCGATCCTGCCACAGGGGAAACGGTCGCACCGGATACGACCCGGCCGACACAGCCCGACTGTGGGGCAGACACGGCGCAGATGCTGGAGGCGGGAGCGTAAGCTCCCAATCCCCCAATGGGGGCCGGAAAATATGCGAGACCCTCTTCCATTGTACCGATATTAGCTCTGAAAATGTACATTATCAAGCGGATAAACTGCAGAAATGTACACGATCATTCTGCCTTATATTTGTCGAATATATGTTCTTTTATATCCTTGCTATTATCCGCACCTGACGGTAATATGCACATACCGAAAGGGAAAACAAGGAAAAAACAAAGGAGAACATACCATGAACGATAAAACAAGAGAGCAGATTGAAGCCATGAAGAACCAGACCATCGGAGTTGAGATCGAGATGAACAACATCACCAGAGAAAAAGCGGCAAGAAAGGTCGCCGAGTACTTCGGAACCAGAGCATGGAACGCCGCCGGCGAGTACGGATATTACAGCTGGGCTTGCAAGGATGGACAGGGCAGGGTTTGGAAATTCCAGAGGGATGTGAGCATCTACGGACCGGACGCAGAAAAATGCGAACTGGTCACCCCGATCCTCACCTACGACGACATCGAAACCTTGCAGGAAATCATCCGGCTGCTCCGAAAGGCAGGCGCAAAGAGCGGCCCAAGCCGCGGATGCGGAGTCCACATTCACATTGGCAAAGGCGACCACACCGCAAAGACCATCCGCAACCTTGTGAACATCATGGCGGCGCACGAACAGCAGATCGGCAGAGCCATCCGGATCGATGCAGGGCGCACCGGACAATATTGCCAGGTGGTCAACCATCGCTTCCTCGACCGGCTGAACCGCGAGAAGCCGACCACCATGCACAGGCTGGAAGACATCTGGTACGAAGGCAACGGTTCCAGCTGGGAAAACCGGAATGCCCACTACAATTCAAGCCGGTACCATATGCTGAACCTCCATGCCACCTTTACAAAAGGGACCATTGAATTCCGCCTTTTCCAATTCGCAGACCCAGCGGACGGAAAGTGCAACGGACTGCACGCCGGTGAGATGAAAGCCTATATCCAGCTTTGCCTCGCAATGAGCCAGCTTGCCAAGATGGTCAGGACGGCAAGCCCAAAGCCCCAGCAGACCGACAATGAAAAGTATGCGATGCGGTGCTGGATGCTGAGGCTGGGATTCATCGGGGATGAATTTGCAACGGCAAGGGAGATCCTTCTGCGGAACATGGAGGGCAACGCATCCTGGCGGAACAAATAAGCCGGGATGCACGGGCACCTTTTGGGCGGGCAACCGCCCTTGAGGTGGTAGAAGGAGGTGCAGGTTTATGAAAAGCACGTTAAAAAATGAAAACACACCGGGTGGCAGAACCTTTAAGGTGACCATCACCGAGACCTACCAGAGAACGGTGACCATTTATGAATCCGAGATGAAAGAGCCGACCGTGGAGGAAGCACAGCGTGTGGCAGAGGACTGGTGGCAGGACAGCCAGATCGAGCTTGGGACAGAGGATTTCCAGGGCGTGGAATTCACTGGCAGGGAGGACGGTGAGGCAGATGTTTGAGTTGATCAGCCGAGTCCCATCCAGATATTATCTTGCCTACGGAAGCAACCTCGACATGGAGCGGATGGGAAAGAGATGCCCCTACGCTGTGGTGGTCGGCACGACCGAGATCAAGGGCTACCGGCTTCTGTTCAAAAAGAGCAAGACCGGCTGCTATGCCACCATCGAGCAGGATGCCAATGAAAGCGTACCTGCGGTGGTCTGGAAACTCTCGGAATACGATGAACTCCTGCTGGACCGGTACGAGGGCTGCCCACGATACTACTACAAGAAGCAGTTCCAGCTTCCGGTCTGGAACCTGAACGGGAACCGCATGAAAAAGGCAAAGCCCTGCATCGCTTATGTGATGCACGAGGACCGGCGGCTTGGCTGCCCGGATGCCGAGTATTTTGAACTGCTGCAGGGCGGATACAGCGACTGGGAGTTTCCGCTGGACACACTGAAGCGTGGACTGGCAGCCAGTATCGGAAGGGCGGAAGCCATCCGGTATCTGAAGAAGCAGCAGATGATGTAAGAGTACACGATCAAAAGCAAAAAACATTGTGCAGTATATGATGCTCATCGGTCTTGATAAATCAGGGCAGAAGAGTGATATATACCATACCGCCAGACAAGAGCGGAGAAAACCGAAGGGAGAGATTCTAATGAAAAACAAGAAATATTACATCGCCTACGGCAGCAACCTGTCGGTGGAGCAGATGGCATACCGGTGTCCGGATGCAAAAATTGCAGGACAGGCGGTGCTGGCAGGCTGGGAGCTTTTGTTCCGCGGCTGCGCCACCATCGCACCGAACCCGAAGAAGAACACGCCGGTTCTGGTGTGGGAGATCTCGGAAAGGGACGAAGGAAACCTCGACCTCTATGAGGGCTACCCGAACTACTACCGCAAGGAAGACCTGAACATTGAACTGCTCCGGGAAGAGGCAGAGCCGGAGATGGTGACCGCAATGGTCTACATCATGGAGAACGACTTCGGGCACCGCGCACCGAGCCGGTATTACTACAAAGTTCTGCATGACGGCTACAAGGCATTCCACTTCCCGATGCACATCCTCGAAGGTGCGCTGAAGGAATGCATGGATAAGGATGCCGCCCAGCGGATGATCGAGGAGGTGCAGGCATGAATTTCGCAGATCAGAAAATGGTCAAGAAGTTGAGAAAAGAGTTCCCGGTCGGATGCCGGATCGTCCTCGATGAGATGGATGACAGGCAGGCACCGCCCATCGGAACGCAGGGAACCTGCAACGGGGTCGATGATACCGGAAGCCATCTAAACGTTGCCTACGGTGCGGACAGTTGCCACCGTGTGGAAACGGATGCCGAGGTCAAGGTGTCGCTCGACCGCCTTGGTAAAACGCGACAGACCGGCCCGCGTTGCCCCAGGTGCGGAGCAAAGCCCGACTGCTACGACCATCAGCAGCAGGCACTCAGCCGAAGGGCGGACATCCAGATCTGCAACCGCTGCGGAACGGAGGAAGCATTAGAGGACATTGCATGGGGCGGACAGCAGAAGATGCATCTTGCAGACTGGGCAATCGTGAAAGGGGGCTGGGTCGAATGAAAGTTCTTCTGATCAAACCGATGGAGCATCCGCAGGTGGTTGACATTGAAAACTCCCTGAAAGAGTTCTACCGCATCCTCGACTGCGACTGCATCACAGCCACCTACCCGTGGGAAGAACGCGCCGCCCTGGTCACCGATGACAACGGTCTGTTCACCGAGAAGTCATTCAGCAGATACATCCCGGAGCTGGAGCAGCCCATCAAGGGAAACTTCTTCATCTGCGGACTGGGAGAGGAGGATTTCGCAGAACTGTCCCAGGACCTGATCCGGAAATTCAAGGAACGCTTCTGGGTGCCGGAGGCATTCGTCAGCATGTTCGGGCAGATGGCAGTCATCCAGATGGATGACGGAACGAAGCCGGAATAAGATACCGCAATCAGAAAAATACCCTCTCGGCCAGAAAAGACCGGGAGGGCTTGGTTTAACAGGAGGAGCCTATGGGACACAGAAAGATGCCTGCTTATGGCGAGAGGGAACACGGCGGCAGATACATTCTGGATGAATACGAATGGTCAAGAAACCACTGCAAGGCGGTGACCATCCGCAGATGGAAAAGGGACCTGAAAAAGAAAGCCAGAGCGCATAACCGCAGGGTGATGCATCAGGCAATGCAGGGCGAGGCCGATTAGACGGAAAATGGGGGCTTTAAAAGAATGAGAACCCCCTTCCAGTTTACTGTATATTACCTCTGGAAAGCAACAATAGCAAGGAGAACCGCCGCCATAATGTACACAAACATCTGGCAGCGGTTTTGTGTATTATACCAAACCAAAACGGGGGATACGAGGCAGAGCCCCAGCCTCTGCTGGGGAGCCTCTTGGGATTCCTTAGAAGAAATCCCTCATGCTCATGCCGACCTCGTTCAGTCGTTCCTCCATGCTGTGGTAGTGCCAATCCTCTTCCTCTTCTTCGTCATCTTCCTCAAGCTCCTCTGGGAAAGGGTCGTGCCGCCATCCGGCTTTCTGGTATTCTTCTTCCCGAATGTCGTTGCGGTCGTAAATGTCCAGCTCGTATTCTTCTTCAAGCTCTGCGATGCGGTTTTCGATTGCGTTTTCAACTTCTGTAATGGTCTTTTTCATGGTTTTTGTCCTCCGTTTTTGGTTTGGTTTTCTTTGCTTTCGTTGTGTGTATAATGCCGCAGAAACACATATATAGCAAGTCAATCAGGGGTCATATATGTACCAAACATGAGGGACGAAGATCGTTGATAATATGAGGTTTTATGGCCTTGCTATCACAGGGCAGTGACGGTAATATACAGCTACAAAAAGCAAAGGAGGACAGCAGAATGGCTGATTGGAGAACATGGAAAAAAGGAAGAAAGACAACATGGCACTGGAACGAATTCGATGGTAGCGGAAGCCGGGAAGGAATCATCACCGAGGTTCATGAAGACCACGCAATCATGGAAGCAGACGGCATGCACCTCTGGATCGACGATGACACGGCAGAGATGTTCAACTAAGAAAAACGGGGAGGGAAACTTCCCCGGATAAACACATAAATCCACCAGTTCAGGGCGCAGATGATCGTGTACTTTAGCCGCTTGATAGTGTCCGGCAGTGACGGTAATATACAGCTACCAAAACGAAAGGGGCAAAGAACATGGAACGCTACACTTACGAGATTATCTTTACACGGCTGGATGGACAGCCGGATGAAATCCAGCAGCACACCAGCGAGGAGCTGGCAAGAGAATGCTTCCGGCTTTTCGATGAGCCGGACAGCGCAGAGATGTACAGCAAAATCGAACTTAGCTGCCATGACTGGGAGACAGGCATGGATGAGATTCTGGAAACGATGACATTCTGAGGAGAAAAAAACATGACCTACACAAAAATCAGCCTTTACCTTGCAAACGGAATTCCAGAGGCACTCAGCAACCTCTGGTACGGAAGCGACAGCGCGGTGGTCGAGATCAGGGATGCCGTTGAGGATGCGAAGAACGGCAAGGACCTTCTGAACCGCATCCAGAAGATGAAGCTCCTGCGGAAATTCACCCTCGACAGGGAGAACGACAAGCGCATCCGCTTCAAGGGAACGGACTGCTGGGGCAACGTAAGCTACCTTGAAATCATCCGCTAAAGGCAAGACCGACAGGCGCAAGGGGTTGGAAATGACCAGCCTTTTGCTCGTGTCTGTCTTCCGAAAGCTGGCATGAGAAGCACATAAATATGGCAATTACAGGATTGAATGATCGTGTAGTTTAGCCGCTTGATAGTGCTCCGAGGGGACGGTAATATACAGTCACCGAAAGGGGAAAACAACAAAAACGGAGGATACGACAATGACGAAGAACGAAGAACGCATCAATAAACTTTTCAAGGAACTGGTACCGGAGACGGGCAAGGCAGACAGCCTCGCAGGGGAGCTGGTAAGGGCAATGAGCCGCATCGGATACCGCTTTTACAACGATGGCGACCAGCTGGGCATCGGCTACGGCAAGGAAACCTGCAACCCTGCAGGGCGGTTCCTTGGAGTCAAGGGCAACGACAAAATCGCAAAGCTGACTGCAGATGCCTGGGCAGTCTACAGCGAGGAAGCCTACGAAAAGGTTCTGGACATCCTTTGCGGAGCGGTTGCCGACTATGTCGAGCAGAACCCAGACCTTAGAAACCAGCCGACTGAAGATATGTGGGACTTCAAAGATGAGGAAGAAGACCAGGATGACAGCTGGGATGAAGAGGAAGATGACTGGGACGAAGAGGAAGATTACGAGGACGATGAAGACTACTAAGCCAGAGAAACACATGGGGCTTGCCGGAAACGGCGGCCCTTTTCTTCTGCCGTAATACGCACAGTTCCGGGGGAACATATTTGTGTAGTATAGCCGCTTGATAGTGTGTGACATAGACGGTAATATGCACATACCGAAACGGAAAACCAAGAAAAACGGAGGAAACCACCATGAAGAAGAACATCACCAAGGAAGAGGAAAAAGCCCTGCTGGAGATCGCCAAGCGCCTGATGGCAGCGGTAGACAGCCGGGGCGACCTCGAAGCCCGCGATAATGACAGCGAGGACTTCATTGAGGTTCCGGTCTGGGGCATCCAGAAAGCAATGGAAGAAGCCTACCTGCTGGGACGGATGACCAGATAAACCGACAGCCCCCGACACAGCCCCACACAGGGGCTTGTGCCATGGGTGGCAAAACGATCCGAATGAACCGACAACGTCCAACACAGGGGCAGATGTGGCGGCGTGGATGCGCCAGAAAGGAGAAGCACATGGAAGAACGGATGATGGATACCATCGTGGAAATCTACAACCACATGGACGACAGCGATAAGGATGCCTTCACGCTGGAGGATGCCGAAGATATGGTGGAAGACCAGATCAGGATGGATAAGGAAGCCGGACGGGAACCGCTGGCATATGACCCGCAGTTCTTCTACGATACCATTGTGGAACTCATGGAACAGGATGCAGAGTGATGTACATTCTGCTTGGTATTCCGGGCAGAAGATCGTGTACTTTAGCCGCTTGCTATCTGCTGCACCTGACGGTAATATGCACATACCGAAAGGGGAAAGCCCCAAGGAAAAAACGAAAACACGGAGGAATTCACCATGAAAAAGCATTTGATCGACTTCCCGGAAAACAACATCAGCATCGAGAGCTTCTACGACCGGCTCAGACCTTGCTACGATAGCATCATGCAGTTTAGTGACCGGGTTCTGGTTGCCCAGATGAACTGGAATGGCATGCTGGAGGGAGCGGTATACGGCTTTGTGGAAGACCCGGAGGAAGGCTGGTCACCGATTGAATGCCGGCTGGAACTTCTGAAGATTTCCGATGAGACCTACACGGATGCCGGTCACGCAATCGAGTGGTGCATCAGGAACGCACACTGAAAAAGGGCAGAGCTCCTTCGGGGGCTTTTGCTCGTAGTGGTGGATTCTTCCAGTGTGGAAATACACATAAATCCGACAAAAAGAGGTGTGTAGGATTGTGCAGCATAGCCGCTTGCTATGTCCGGGCAGTGACGGTAATATACAGTCACAACGAAGGGGAAAGCCCTACGGAAAACAAAACACACGGAGGATACAGACCATGACGAACAAAGCAAAAACCTACCTTAAGAACATTCAGGGAGCCGACACCGAGAAGAAGCTAATTGGCATCGAGATCGCCTTCAAGCAGGACATGACCCTCAGCTGCAGCGACCTCGGAAGCCTTTGCAGGGCGGCAGAAGACAGGCGGTACAGCCTGCGTAACAATGAGGAAACGCTGAAGCTGAAGCAGATCCTTTTCTTCCGGACGAAAGCGGAGATGGACGCCTACCACGACATGAGCCGCAAGCCGGAAGACCGGACGGAAGCGGAGATCGAGCAGCAGAGAAGCCGCTTCTGCAGCGTCTGGCAGGTCATCGAGGAAGCGGAGCTGGTCGATGAATACGAGGCTTGGAAGGAAGCCAACCCCAACGCCTAACAGCACCCAAAATGTACACGCCCCGAAAAGGGGCTGTGCCTCGTATCCGATGTGTTTTATATAAAGTTGCCGAAATGGGAAACTATTTGTTAGTTATACAGAAAAATTTCTTGCTTAGGAAAATGATATTTCGAGGACTTCTTTGGAGGTCCTTTTTCTTTACCCATTTTTGCAGAAAGGAGGAGATGCCAATGGCTACCAGAGGCAGAAAACCAAAGCCGACCGCCATGAAGGAACTGGAAGGTAATCCGGGCAAGCATCCGCTGAACACCAGCGAACCGAAGCCCAATAAGAAAGCACCGGCCTGTCCGAAGTGGCTGGAGCCGGAAGCAAAGAAAGAGTGGCGTAGACTTGCCAAACAGATGGAAGCCATCGGCATCCTGACCGAAGTGGACATGGCGGCCTTTGCCGGTTACTGTCAGGCGTATGCCCGATGGAAGGAGGCAGAGGAGTTCATCACCCAGCACGGCACTATCGTCAAGACCCCGTCCGGGTACTGGCAGCAGGTGCCGCAGGTGTCCATCGCCCAGACCTATCTGAAGATCATGAACAAGTTTGCAGAGCAGTTCGGTCTGACCCCGTCCTCCCGAAGCCGGATCATTGCTTCGGACGGCGGTCCTGCGGATGCAGCTGATGAGATGGAGAATCTGCTGGGAGGAGGTGGAAGCTGATGGCAGAGTGCAGACCCCAAAACTATCCGAAACTGAAGGACTACAAACCCAGCCGGTTCATGCTTCCGACCTGCCATTACGATGCCGCAAAAGCAGACCGGGCAGTGACTTTTATCGAAAACCTGCGTCATACCAAAGGCAAGTGGGCGGGCAAGCGGTTCTGGCTGCTTCCTTGGCAGGAGCAGATCATCCGGGATGTGTTCGGCATCGTGGACGAAAAAGGGAACCGTCAGTTTCGCACGGCTTATGTCGAAATCGGCAAGAAAAATGGAAAATCCGAGCTTGCCGCTGCGGTGGCCTTGTATCTGCTTTTTGCCGATAATGAGCCATCTGCCGAAGTCTATGGTGCGGCGGCTGACCGCCAGCAGGCATCCATTGTTTTTGATGTTGCCCACCAGATGGTGCAGATGACCCCGGCACTTTTGAAACGGTGCAAGATCATGGCAGCCACCAAGCGCATCGTGAACTACGGGAACGCAGGATTTTATCAGGTTCTGTCTGCCGAAGTTGGTACGAAGCACGGTCTGAACGTGTCAGGTCTGGTGCTGGATGAGGTTCATGCCCAGCCAAACCGAAAACTCTACGATGTCCTTACCAAAGGTTCCGGTGATGCCCGTGAGCAGCCGTTGTTCTTCCTGATCACCACGGCCGGCACGGACAAGGAGAGCATCTGCTACGAGCTCCACATGAAAGCACTTGACCTGTTGGCCGGACGCAAGATCGACCACACCTTCTACCCCGTGGTCTACGGTTTGACCGATGAGGATGATTGGCACGATGAAGCCAACTGGTATAAAGCCAATCCCTCTCTCGGCCAGACCATCCAGATCCAGCGTGTCCGGGATGCATACCAGGAAGCACTGGATAACCCGGCAGAGGAGAACGTGTTCAAGCAGCTCCGTCTGAATATGTGGGTGTCCTCGTTGACCCGGTTTATACCGGAACACATCTACAACCTCGGCAATCAGCCAATCGATATGGAAGCCCTCAAAGGCCGTGACTGTTATGGAGGACTGGACTTGTCCAGCACCGGAGATATCACGGCTTTTGTGCTGATGTTCCCGCCCAGAGTTCCAGAGGAGAAGTACATCATGCTTCCGTTTTTCTGGATACCGGAGGATACGATCCCCCAGCGGGTGCGCAGGGCATCCGTTCCGTATGATGTCTGGTATCAGCAGGGCTACCTGATGGCGACAGAAGGCAATGTCATCCACTACGGATTTATTGAAAAGGTCATCGAGGAACTAGGCAAGACCTACCATATTTTAGAGATTGCCTTTGACCGATGGGGAGCCGTGCAGATGACCCAGAATCTTGAGGGGATGGGATTCACAGTCGTTCCTTTCGGTCAGGGCTTTAAAGATATGAGCCCGCCTACCAAGGAGTTCTACAAGCTCCTGATGGAAGGCAGGATCATCCACGGCGGCAATCCGGTTATGGCATGGATGGCGGGGAATGTGGTCGTGGATACCGACCCGGCTGGCAACATCAAGCCGACCAAGGCGAAGTCGCCGGAGAAGATCGATGGTATCGTCGCTGCGATCATGGCACTGGACCGCTGCATCCGAAATGAAGGTCAGCAGCAGGGAAGCGTCTACGACGAACGTGACATGATCGTTTTTTGATATGAAGATTTGGAGGAAAACACAATGAAGTATCTGATGAGTGCAGAATGGTGGAAGGCAGCCGGCATCCGTGCTGCAAAGACGATGTTCCAGACTGGTGCGGCTCTGGTCGTGACACAGATGCCCGGCGGCACTGTGGACTGGGTTGCAGTTGGCAGCGCGGCTATTGTGGCAGGTGTTGCGTCCCTTGGTACCAGCCTTGCCGGCCTGCCGGAACTGGAGAAAGGAGATAAGGCTTAATGGGATTCTGGGAATGGATGGGGTTTGAGAATCCAAGGGATTCTCCCAAAACAGAACAGCCAAAAGAAGGTCTGCCGAAGGTCACGGATAACGTCCGCGATTCCGGGCAGACCTTTGTGTTTGGACGTTCCAATGCCGGGGAGCAGGTGGATGAGAAAGCCGCCATGCAGATCCCGACTGTGTATGCCTGTGTTCGTCTGCTGGCGGAGTCCATTGCGGCACTGCCGCTGCATCTCTACCGGGTGACAGACGATAATGGAAACAAGGAAAAGGCGCGGGATCATCCGCTGTACAAGATTCTGTATCGCCAGCCCAACCCGGAGATGACATCCTTTGTCTTCTGGGAAACGCTGATGACCCATCTGCTCCTCTGGGGCAACGCCTACGCACAGATCGTCCGGGATGGCAAGAATACGGTACTGGGTCTGTATCCGCTTTTACCGGAAAATGTCGAAGTGGACCGGGATGAGAGCGGCGAGCTCTACTATATCTACCACGCATACACGGATGAAGTTCCGGGAGAGCAGAATAAAGACCTCTACTTCCGCCGGGACGAGATCTTCCATGTGCCGGGACTGGGCTTCAATGGTCTGATCGGTTTCTCACCGATCGCCATGATGAAGAACAGCCTCGGCACTTCCATTGCCGTGGATAAATACGGCTCCTCTTTCTTCAAGAACGGCGCACAGCCCAGTGGCGTGCTGGAACATCCCGGCGTTGTGAAAGACCCGAACCGTATCCGGGATAGCTGGGAGGCGGCTTATGGCGGTGCAGCCAATGCCCATCGTGTGGCTGTACTGGAAGAAGGCATGGCCTACAAACCGATCTCCCTGCCGCCGGAGGACAGCCAGTTTTTGGAAACGAAGCAGTTTTCCGTGACGGAGATCTGCCGTATCTTCCGTGTGCCTCCGCATCTGGTAGCCGATCTGTCCAGGGCGACCTTCTCCAACATTGAATACCAGTCGCTGAACTTCGTGATGCACTCCCTGACCCCGTGGCTTGTCCGCATCGAGCAGGGCATCATCAAGGATCTGTTGCTGGAGGAGGAGCAGGATACCTACTTCCCGAAATTCAATGTGGATGGTCTGCTCCGTGGCGATTACCAGAGCCGGATGAACGGTTATGCGACCGGCATCAGCAACGGCTTCCTCTCTCCAAATGATGTGCATCGTCTGGAGAACATGGATCTCATCCCGGCAGAGGAGGGCGGTGACGACTACTACCTGAACGGCGGCTATGTGAAGCTGAAAGATGCAGGGGTGGCACAGCAGAATAAAGCTGCCGCAGCCCAGCAGAATCAGCCGAAAGAAACACAGCCCGACCCGGAAGAAGAACCTGACAGCGATAATCGGCTGAGTGAGAGTAAGCCACGGAAAAATGGAAGGAGAACCCGATGAAGAAATTCTGGAACTGGATCAAAAACAGTGACGATACCAGAATCCTCCGGCTGGAAGGCCCCATCGATGAGGAATCATTCTGGGGCGATGAAATAACGCCGCAGATGTTCCGGGATGAGCTGGAATCCGGCGAGGGGGATGTGACCGTCTGGATCAACTCTCCGGGCGGCAATGTGTTCGCCGCTGCTGAGATCTATACCATGCTTAAGGACTACAAGGGCAGTATCACGGTCAAGATCGATGCGATTGCGGCATCTGCTGCATCCGTTGTGGCGATGGCCGGTGACACTGTCCAGATGAGTCCTGTTGCCATGCTGATGATCCATGACCCCAGCACCGTTGCGATGGGCAACACCAAGGACATGGAAAAGGCCATCGAGGTGCTGACCGAGGTCAAGGAAAGCATCATCAATGCCTACGCAGCGAAGAGCGGCCTCAGCCACGCCCGCATCGCCAACCTTATGAGCAATGAGACCTGGATGAATGCGAAGAAGGCGGTGGAGCTGGGCTTTGCAGACGAGATCCTCTTTGCAAAGAAAGAGGAGGAGCCGGACAGTGACCCGGTAGACCCGGAAAATCCGGAAGAAGACCCTGACAGTGAACCGGGCGAGGGCGAAGAAAAGAAGCCGTTCCAGAAGGATACGGCAGGGCACCTTTTCTCTAGCCGTCAGATGGATCTAATCGTCTTGAACCGTCTGGGTGTGAAGCCGGAAGATGTGGGGCAGAAATACACTGAACCAAAGAAACCGGATGCCGAGCCGCCAGCTGACCCGAAACCGTCCGCAGAGCCGACCCCTCCGGCAGAACCGCCTGCCAATCTGGGACCTGTTCTTGACATGGACGGCAAGACCGAGGATGGCAGCATCCCTTACAATATCCTGATGAAACAGCTTGAGTGCATGAAGTGATGTGCATCCAGGCTGTTTTTATATCCAATCAACCATCACAAATTTATGGAGGAAACGTACTATGAGTAAGATTCTGGAACTGCGCACCAAGCGCAACACTCTCTGGGAGCAGACCAAGGACTTTCTGGAGAAGAACCGCGGCGAGAACGGTCTGGTAAAGGCTGAGGCCGTGGAGCAGTACAACAAGATGGCACAGGAGGTCAAGGACCTGGGTGCAGAGATTGAGCGTCTGGAGCAGCAGGCACAGATCGAGGCACAGCTGTCCGCACCGACTTCCAGCCCTGTCCACGCTGACCCGAAGAGCGGTGCCAAGAAGGATGTCAAGCCGACTGCCACTGCCGAGTATGCCGAGAACTTCTGGAACATGATCCGCAACCGTGGCCATTACGGCGAAGTCCGCAATGCCCTGTCTGTGGGTGAGGACACTGAGGGCGGCTTTACCGTTCCCGATGAGTTTGAGAAGAAGCTGGTGGAGGCACTGGAAGAGAATAACATCTTCCGTGGCATGGCAACGGTCATCCGCACCAGCTCCGGCACCCGCAAGATTCCTATCGCGGAGGATACCGGTGAGGCAAGCTGGATCGATGAGGGCGAGGAAATCCCGGAGAGCGATACCACCTTCGGTCAGACCATGCTGTCTGCGTACAAGCTGGGCACTATGATCAAGATCTCCAATGAGCTGCTGAACGACTCCGCATTCGACCTTGCCACCTATATCGCCCGCCGTTTCGGTGTGCGTATGGGCAACGCAGAGGAGCGCGCCTTTATCACCGGTGACGGTGTGGGCAAGCCTCTGGGTCTGCTGGCTGAGACTGGCGGTGCCAAGGTCGGTGTGACCGCTGCCCAGAAGGATGCCGTTACCTTCGATGAGATCTTTAAGCTCTACTACGCACTGAAGGCTCCGTACCGCAAGAAGGCACAGTTCCTCTGCAACGAAGCCCTGGTGCTGCAGCTGATGACCATCAAGGACAACAACGGCAACTATATCTGGAAGCCTGGTCTGGAGATCGGCAAGCCTGATACCCTGCTGAACCGTCCGCTGAAGACTTCCGCCTTCATGCCGGAGATCAAGGGTGGCAGCAAGGTCATGGCCTTTGGCGATTACAGCTACTACTGGGTGGCTGACCGCCAGAACCGCACCTTCCGCCGTCTGAACGAGCTGTATGCCCGTACTGATCAGGTCGGCTTCCTGACCACCCAGCGTGTGGATGGCAAGCTGATCCTGCCGGAAGCCGTACAGCTTCTGCAGATGGCACCGCAGGGCTAAGAAAGCCAGGAAAGGAGGAGCCGGTTATGGCACTGATCCCGCTATACGAAGCGAAGACCTATCTCCGGGTAGACAGCAGCGATGAAGATGCCTTAATCGGCATCCTTTTATCTTCTGCGGAGCAGATGTGCAAGGATGTGGGCCGTTTATCGGAAGACCAGTGGGAGGCAGTCAATGCCGCTGATCGGGATGCCGAGAACGGAGTACAGCCTACAAGGGAACTGGAAGCCCTGCGCAGCACCTGCCGTGTGGCGATTCTGTATGCACTGGGGTATCTCTATGAGCACCGGGACGAAGCCGACCATCACCAGCTGATGCTGACGCTTCGTTCCATTCTGTTTGCTGTGAGGGAGGGGGTGTTCTGATGATCGAGAAGCTGAATGAGCGGATCACGATCGAGAAAAGCACGGTTGTGACCGATAAGGTCGGAAACCATCGGAACACATGGGAGAAATATTTCACCTGCTTTGCCTACGCTTCGACCTATCAGGCGCAGGAAGAAGAGGGTGAGGTCATAGCCGAGCAGAAGAGTGTGGTGTTCACGGTCCGCTGGTGCAGTGAGACGAGAGGCCTGACTTCCACTGGCTACCGCATCCGTTTCCGGGAGCAGCTCTACAATATCGAATCCGTTGACCCGATGAATTTCCAGAAGAAAACGCTGAAGATTCATTGCCGTTTGGAAAGGAGGCAGCCGGATGAGCAGAACTGTCAACATCGATGAAATGGCAGATGCCATCAATGAGGGCTTGAAAGAGTATGCGACCCTTGCCTCCACCGAGGTCAAGAAAGCTGTCCGTAAATCTGCCAAGACCGTCAAGGAGCAGATTCAGTCCGGCGCACCGTCCAGAACCGGGCGGTACAAGGAAAGCTGGGTAGCGACCAAACAGTCGGAATCCAGCCAGAGCCTTCAGATGGTGGTGCATTCCAAGAACCGCTACCAGCTGGCACATCTGCTGGAAAAGGGTCATGCCAAGCGCGGCGGCGGTCGTGTGGCAGGAAGACCCCATATTGCTCCGGCAGAACAGGCCGGTATCGAGCAGCTCCAGTCCCTTATCGAAAAGGCACTGAAGTGAGGAGAAACCAATGACCCACGAAGAAGTAAAAGCTCTGGTGGAGGAAATGGGGCTTCCTTATGCGTATGACCATTTCGCAGAAGGGGAGAGTCCTGATCCACCGTTTATCTGCTTCCTGTATCCGAAAGCCGAGAATTTCGGCGCAGATAACCTTGTGTACCACCATTTCAACCGGCTGGACATCGAGGTGTACACCGATTACAAAGACCCGGATATGGAAGCAACTATTGAAGAAGTCCTGACCGCACACGAACTCTACTATGAGAAAAGCGAGGTCTGGATCGAAACCGAAAAAATGTATGAAGTCCTGTATGAGCTGACTGTGTGATGCTCATGCAGGATATTTTTATGGGAGGAACACTATGTCGAAGAAAAGCAATAAGGTCAAATTTGGCCTGAAAAACTGCCATTATGCAAAGGCGACCTTTGACGAAGATGGCAGTGTCACCTATGCGAAGCCGGTCCGCATCCCCGGTGCAGTCAGTCTTTCGATGGATGCCAATGGCGAGATCGAGCCGTTTTATGCGGACAATATCGCCTACTATGTCGTGAATAACAACTCCGGCTACGAGGGTGATCTGGAAATCGCACTGATCCCGGAGAGCTTCCTCACGGACATCATGCACGAGGAGCTGGATGGCAACGGCGTGCTTGCTGAGAACGCCAATGTGGAACTGGAGCATTTCGCCTTCCTGTTTGAGTTCGATGGCGACCAGCGCCACATCCGTCATGTGCTGTACAACTGTGTGGCAAGCCGTCCGTCCATCGAGGGTGAGACCAATGAGGACAGTAAGGAAGTCAAGACGGACACTCTGAACCTGCAGGCAACCCCTCTGGCAAACGGTTATGTCAAGGCAAAGACCGGTACTAACACCACCGATGATGTCTATAACAAATGGTACGATGCGGTCTACGAGCCGCAGGCAGAAGCTGTGGACACCGAAGACACCAGTCACACCGAGGAGCCGCAGGGCTAAGTGACCGACACACACTGCAGGGCTTCGGCTCTGCTTACATTATTATAAAGAGGTATACGATTATGAAGAAGTTTTTTCCTTTGTTCGCAGTGATCATCGTTCTGGTGCTGGCTGTCTGCTCGTTCCACATCATCCCCACCGGTTACACGGGCGTGAAGACCAGCTTCGGTCAGATCCAGAAAACCACCATTCAGAGCGGCAAGCTCAACTTCTGCATTCCCTTTGTGCAGAGCATCCACAAGGTCAACAACAAGCAGCAGGATAAGCACATCGAAGCGCAGGTCTGGGGCGAAGCCTCCGACAAGACCCCTGTGTATGCCGCTGATGTGATCGTGACCTATCAGGTGCTTCCTGAGAAGAGTGCATGGCTGTATGCGAATGTGTCCGACATCAAGAATCTGGTTGGTGATGAGCTGGTGGCATCTGCCATCAAGTCTGCGATGGCTGAACTTGGCCCCAATGAGGTGACAAACCGCACCAAGATTGAGCCTCTGGCACAACAGAAGCTGGCAGAATCCCTTGTGCAGAAATATGGTGAGGACGTTGTGTTTGTGAACAAGGTCGTCATCAACGACATGAATTTCGAGGATGCTTATAACGAAGCCATCCAGCAGAAGTCCATTGCACAGCAGAATGCAGATAAGCAGAAGATCGAGAATGAAGCCGCCATTGCCAAGGCAGAAGCGGATAAGCAGGTGGCAATCACCAATGCAGAGGCGGAAGCCCAGAAGACTTCCATTGCCGCAGAAGCACAGGCAGAGGCAAACCGCAAACTGGCAGAAAGCCTGTCCGATACGCTGATCGAGTACCAGAAGATCCAGAAGTGGGATGGTAAGCTGCCTACTGTGAGCGGCGGTAATGCACTGGTGAGCATTGACCCGGCAGAGTAAGAAACACGATATACGGCAGGGCTTCGGCTCTGCCAATTTTACATGAAATTTTGGAGGATTACGATTATGGCAGTTACGAAGAAAATCGAGATCGATGGCAAGGAAGTCACTTTTAAGGCAAGTGCCGCCGTGCCGCGCCTGTACCGCATCAAGTTTGGCCGTGACATTTATAAAGACCTGCGCCAGCTGGAAAAGAGCGTGGGGGAGAACGATGAGGACAATTCCAACCTCGACCTGTTCAGTCTGGAGATGTTCGAGGACCTGGCATGGCTGATGGCTCGTCATGCGGACCCGGCAAAGGTGCCGGACAGCCCGGAGGAGTTTCTGGACCAGTTCAACACCTTCTCCATCTACCAGATCCTGCCCCAGCTGATCGAACTGTGGGGTCTGAACGTGCAGACGGAGGTGGAATCCAGAAAAAACCTCGAAAAAGTGAGCGGGAAATGACCACCCCGCTCTTTCTGCTGCGCTGTGTACAGCTCGGTATCAGCATCGCCGACCTCGACCTGCTGACCATCGGGTTGGTCAATGATATGTTTACGGAGCGGCAGAACGACGAGTATCCGTATAAGGAACTGGCATCGCAGGAGGACTTTGACCGGTTCTAAGGCGAAAAAACAGACGAACGTGCTTATATTGTGAATGAAATAAGCACAATCGTCTGGCAATGGGTATAAAAAATCCCCCAGCCGTGCACAACTGGGGGAGAAAGAAGGTGGCCCGAAGGTCATCTTCCCGGTCTCGGACCTCGCAAGGTTACCGAAACCTGATCATCATCAAAGTATAGTCGATTAGGCAGAAAAAGTCAATCGGACTTTTCGTGCTTCAGAACTCTCTTCTGGGCAAGTTCGTACACTTCTTCATCAGCACGGACTCCAATGACAATAATCATCATAGATGTCTCAGTACGTCGAAGCTGATAGACAATGCGCAGACCCGCAGAGCGGAGTTTGATTTTCAGAAGTCCTGCAAGGTTAGTGCTGTTGTGATTGCCGAGCGGTTTGCCGTAGCCCTGTTCATCAACAGGCAGTGGATTTTGCTGAACTTTTTTGATGGCTTTCAGAACAAGATTGCGCTGGCTACCATCTAAACCTTTGAGGTCTTTTTCTGCTTCAGGGAGGTATTCAACTTTCCAGCTCATTCGATTTCTACCTCGTCAAAACCGGCGAGATCGTCTTCTGTAACACCGAGACGGCGGTTCATTTCTTCCTCAGAAATCAAAGAGGTGGGATCAAAGTGTGCCATACGTTCAGAAGCAACAGCCAGCAGACGAGCATCATTTAATTCATCCATTAAACGGACATATTCGTCCGGGGAGATGAGAACGCATTCGGCAGCATTGTTTTTCATAACAACCTTGGCACCGCACTGCTTGACATCTTCAAATATTTTTCCGGCAAGACCACGGTTGAATTGGGTGATTGGAACAGTGTTGGTAATAGCACTCATAACAGAAGCCATAATCGTCAACTCCTTTCTTTGATTGCATTATAGCACACGTTTGCAAAAATATCAACCGGTTAGTCGATAAATTTACTGATAAATATATTGTATGCTGAAAGGATGACTTTGATACACAGCTAATAGCATTTTTTCCTTTAGCCTGTCTGCTTCGTGCAGATGGGCTTTTTTCATGCCTGCGAGGAGGTGGTTACGCAAATGGCATCCAGAATCCAGGGCATCACCGTTGAGATCGGCGGCGATACCACAAAGCTCTCCAAAGCACTGGAAAGTGTAAACAAATCAATCAAGGGGACGCAGTCCGGACTGAAGGATGTCAACAAACTCCTGAAACTGGACCCTTCCAATACAGAACTGGTCGTCCAGAAGCAGAAGATGCTGAAGGATGCCATTGAAGCCACTAAGGAAAAGCTGGCAACTTTGAAAACTGCCGCACAGCAGGCTAATGAGCAGCTTGCCAACGGTGAGATCACCCAGCAGCAGTACGATGCTCTTCAGCGTGAGATCGTGGAGACCGAACAGAATCTGCGATCCTTACAGGATCAGGCGGCTACTACCAATGCGACGCTTGCCAAGATCGATGAAGCTGGAGAAAAGCTCCAGAACATCGGATCTTCTGTGGAGAATGTAGGCAAGAAGTTCCTTCCGGTGACTGCCGCTGTGACGGGTCTTGGCACTGCCGCAGTGAAGACCGCAGCCGATTTTGATTCCGAGATGAGTAAGGTCTCTGCCATTTCCGGTGCGACCGGGGATGACTTTGACCAGCTCCGTGCGAAAGCCCGTGAGATGGGTGCAAAGACCAAGTTCTCTGCATCCGAGGCAGCTTCGGCGATGGAATACATGGCCATGGCCGGATGGAAGACTTCTGACATGCTGAACGGCATCGAGGGCGTCATGAACCTCGCGGCCGCTTCGGGTGAAGACCTCGCTACGACTTCAGATATTGTTACCGATGCCCTTACCGCGTTCGGCTTATCCGCTGCGGATTCTGGGCATTTTGCCGATATCCTCGCAGCCGCTTCCTCCAATGCGAACACCAACGTCTCCATGATGGGCGAGACGTTCAAGTACTGTGCGCCTATTGCCGGTGCGCTGGGGTTCTCGGCAGAGGATACCGCAGAAGCCATCGGACTTATGGCAAATAGTGGTATCAAGGCTTCGCAGGCTGGTACGTCCCTTCGTACCATCATGAACAACCTTTCCGGTGAAGTGACCTTTGCAGGCAAGAACATCGGTGAGGTTACGATTGCCACCAGCAATGCAGATGGCAGTATGAGGAGCCTGAACGATATCCTCGCAGACTGCCGTGTAGCATTCTCCGGCTTGACCGAATCTGAAAAAGCATCCAATGCAGAGGCACTGGTCGGCAAGAATGCGATGTCCGGTTTCCTTGCCCTGATGAATTCCAGCGAGACGGACATCAACAAACTGCGTGGTGCCATTGAAAATTGTGACGGCGCATCCGAGAGCATGGCAGAAACCATGCAGGACAACTTAAATGGTCAGCTCACCATCCTGAAATCTCAGCTGGAGGAGCTGGCTATTTCTTTTGGCGATATCCTGATGCCCACCATCCGCAAGATCGTATCTGCCGTGCAGCAGTTCGTGGACAAGCTCAACAGCATGGATGAGGGTACCAGGGAAACGATCATCAAGATCGGGCTCCTGGCGGCATCCATCGGTCCGCTGCTCATTGTGCTTGGCAAGACCATATCGACCGTCGGCACAGCGATGCGGGGATTCAGTTCTCTTGCAAAGGGTGTCCGGCTTCTTATCACCCATGTGGGCAGTGCCAGCGGTGTGTTCAGCAAGCTGGGTGTGGTTCTGGGTGGTCTGTCCGGGCCGGTCGTAGCAGTGGTGGCGGTCATCGGCACACTGGTGGCGGCGTTCATGAACCTCTGGAATACGAACGAGGAGTTCCGTACTGCCATTACCGGTATCTGGAACGACATCGTTTCCAAGGTGAAAGGGTTCTGTGATCAGCTGACACAGCGGATCAATGGGCTGGGCTTTGATTTTAAGGATGTCACCGAGGTACTGAAAGCAGTCTGGGATGGCCTTTGTCAGGTGCTTGCCCCGTTGTTTGAGGGAGCATTCCAGAATATTTCGACCATCCTCGGCGTCGTTCTGGATACCTTACTGGGTCTGTTCGATGTCTTTTCCAATGTGTTCTCCGGCAACTGGAGTGGCGCATGGGAAGCGGTGAAGGGTATCTTCTCCAGTATCTGGGATGGCGTGAAGTCTGTATTCTCTACGACTCTTACCGCATTAAAGAGCGCACTGGATGTGTTTCTTGGGCTGTTCGGTACGGACTGGCAGACGGTCTGGGGCAGTATCAAGAGCTTCTTTGAGACCGTGTGGAGCGGAATCAGCAGCTTCTTTTCAAACACAGTTTCTGCTATCCAGAGTGTGGCAACGACTGTGTTCACTGCAGTTTCGAGCTTCTTTACGACTGTCCTTACGAGTATCCAGACGACCTTCAGCACCATCTGGACTGCCATTTCCACAGCCGTTTCTTCTGTGTTGAATACGATCCATACCACGGTGACAACTGTGTGGACGGCGATCTCGACTGCGATTTCTACGGTCATGAACACCATCAGCACGACGATCACTTCGGTGTGGAATGGCATCTACAACACCATGAAACCTCTGTTGGATGCGTTCAAATATCTGTTTGAAACCATCTGGCAGGCAATTCAGATCCTGATCGGTGCAGCACTGACTGCGATCCAGACGAAGATCACTTCCATCTGGAACGCCATCGTCGCCTTTGTGACTCCGATCCTGACTGGATTGCAGACGACTTTCTCTACGGTTTGGTCCGCGATCCAGACAGCCATATCTACGGTGCTAACTGCAATCCAGACCGCGGTGACAACTGTATGGAACGCTATTGTATCGTTCCTGTCTCCGCTGCTGACTGGCATTCAGACCCGGATGAGTACGGCATGGAATGCAATCAAGACGGTCATTTCGACTGTCCTTTCAGCAATCCAGTCCACGGTTTCTTCCATCTGGAGCGCCATCAGCAGCAAAATCTCCGGTGTGGTAAATGGTATCAAATCGGTGGTTTCTTCCGGCTGGAATGCCATGAAGTCTACGGTTTCGTCCCTCAGTAACAGCATCAAGAGCGCGGCGACCACAGCTTTTAACTCGATGAAATCCGGGATTTCCTCTACCATTTCCGGTATTAAGTCCACCATCACGAACGGCTTTAACAGTGCAGTTTCCTTTATCAAGGGTCTGGCTGGACAGGCATTCTCGTGGGGCTCGGACATGATCGGCAACATTGTGTCCGGTATCCAGTCGAGGATTCAGGATGTGGCAAGCGCCGTATCGGGAGTGGCGGACCGTATCCGCTCTTTCCTGCACTTCTCTGTGCCGGATGAGGGGCCTCTGGCAGATATGGAAAGCTGGATGCCGGACTTCATGCAGGGACTGGCAAACGGCATCACGACCAACACCAGCCTTGTAACTGCGGCGGCAGAGAATCTGTCCACCACGCTGTCTACTTCCATCACCAACTCCATGAGGGGAGTGGAGCAGGCATACAGTAAGAGCTGGGCGGCCATCAGCCAGACGGTGAAGACCGGAACGGCAGGTGTGAGTGCCGCGATGAGATCCGCATGGAGTTCCATTACAACCAGTACCACGAGCACATGGAACAGCATCAAGACCACCATCCAGACCAGCTTTGCGGCGGTGAAATCCAATGTGACCTCTGCGACAGCAGCTGTCAAATCTTCCATGACCAGTGCATGGAGTGCGGTAAAGTCGCTGACAACGACCAGCTGGAACGGTATCAAGAGTGTTATCACCACAGCATGGAATGGAATCAAGTCTCTGACTACTTCGGCAACTGCTTCTGTCAAATCTTCCATGACAAGCGCATGGAACGCAGTGAAAACTCTGACGAACACCAGCTGGAATGGTATCAAGACGGTCATCACGACTGCATGGAACAGCATCAAGAGTCTTACAACTTCCTCTGTATCCGCAGTTCGCAGTACGGCCACAAGCGGCTGGAACACACTGAAATCCACCACGACCTCTGCCTTCAACAGCATCAAGTCCACGGTGTCTTCGGCAATGTCCAGCCTGCGCAGCACGGTTTCTTCCGGTGTTGCAAGTATCAGGAGCAGTTTTAACTCGCTCGGTTCGATTGCTTCTTCTGCATACCGCTGGGGCGCAGATATCTGTTCCCAGATGGCGGCAGGTGTCCGGGCAGCGGCCGGTTCCGTGATCGCAGCGGCGGAAAATGTCGCAAGCAGGGTCAGAAGTCTGCTGCATTTCTCTGTACCAGATGAAGGACCTCTGTCTGATGCAGATACCTATATGCCCGACTTCATGAAGCTGCTGGCGACCGGCATTAAAAAAATGTCAAGTCGGTGGTGAAAGCCGTGCAGGGACTTGCCGGGTCTATGAGCAACAACCTTACGACCCCGGTAGATTCTCTGGGCGACTGGATGGATTCCGTGGTCGGCAGTTTTGCTACTACGATCAAGAAAAGTCAGAGCGGTATCGGTAGTGCTGCAAGGGATGTGGGAAGCGGTATCCAGTCTCAGCTGATGTCCGGGCTTTCCGGGGTGAAGACCCAGTTCCAGCAGCTCTGGACGGACCTGCAGGGGATTACAAAAGCCGCTGTCGGAAATATGAGCGATGAGGTGAAGCAGGGCTTTGCGGATATGAAAACATCCATCGGAGAGCTGAGTTCTCAGACCAGTTCCCTTGGGAATGCGATCCGCAGCCTTGGCGATACCTTCAACTCGGATTTCTTAAAGAGCCTCGGCAACGGCATCAGCAAGGTCGGTGACACGGTCAATACGGTCACGGGGCTTGTGGACAAGCTCGGTTCCATGAAGAACACCATCGGAAACCTTGGAAGTACGATGCAGAACCTCGGCAATGTTCTCGGCACAGAGAACGGCGGCGGCCTGCTGTCCAACATCGGCAGTTTCCTGTCGAAAATCGGCAGTGCAGATGGCAGTCAGATCGTGTCGAACTTTGGCAACCTGATCTCCGGGTTGACTTCCAAGATGGGCGGCCTCGGAGAAGGCATCACTGGCATTATCTCGAAGCTGGGAAGCCTTAGCTCCAGCGGTGGGGGAATCCTGTCGAATCTGGGCGGGCTGCTTTCCGGTGTAGTGACGAAGATCGGTGGCTTAGGCGGCAGTCTTTCTGGGCTTCTGTCTGGTGTGGGTTCCACATTGGGCGGAATTGCTGGTTCTGCCGGCTCCGCAATCGCAGGACTGTTCGGCTCGGTTGGCACGGCCGTATCTGGTCTGGCGGCAGGTGCGGGTACGGCTCTTGCAGGCGTAGCAAGCTCCGCAGGTGGTTTCCTCGCATCCGCAGGCACAGCACTTGCTGGCCTGGCGGGTCCTGCAGGTATCGCAGTGGCAGCCGTTGGCGGCATCGGTCTTGGACTGACCGCTCTCTGGAAAAACTGCGATGGCTTCCGGGAAGGAGTCACGAATATCTGGAACAAGGTCACTTCGGTATTCTCGAATGGAGTAAATGCCATCAAGAACGGTATCTCCAATGCGGCTTCTGCCATCGGCAACGTGGCATCGTCCATCTGGGGCGGTATCAAGAACGTGGCTTCCTCGGCAGTCAGCTGGGGCAAGGATATCGTTGGCGGTATTGCAGGAGGCATCAAAAAGGGTGTGAGCTGGGTCGGCAGTGCGGTCAAGAGTGTGGCAAGCGGTATCCGTTCGTTCCTGCACTTCTCTGTGCCGGATGAAGGACCTCTGGCAGATGCGGACACCTATATGCCAGACTTTATGAAGCTGCTTTCCGGCGGCATCAAGAAAGGCGAGGGCGGACTAATCAGCCAGATCAGGTCGATGGCAGCAAAGGTGCAGCAGGGTATGGAGGGCATCAGTTCCTTCAGTCTGCCGGAACTGACCCTGCCGCACTTCGATGGCTCTGGCTGGAACTTCCCGCAGGCGGCTCTGGCCGGAGGCGGTACCACCCGGACGACCAACCTTGGTGGCGTATATATCACGGTCAACGGCTACAATGCCCGGAACGATGATGAACTCGCACAGACCGTTGCCGATAAGATCAACGGCATGATCCACGAGGATGATTCGGTCTTCAAGTAAAGGAGGAGATGCGTATGGGCTATAACACCCCAAAGCAGACAGTATCACAGTTTCAGCTCAAAGGCAGATATGCCAGACAGTATCTGTCCTTTGCCGGGAAGTCCAGCAAGGACTTCCTTTTATATTTGTCTGGTCCCGGTGTGTATGATTCCCCGGCTGCGGATGTGGAGAGCACCTCCGTACCCGGCAGGAACGGGGACATCATCACCGAGAATGCAAGGACAGGCAGGCGTAGGTATCAGAACGTGGATATCAAGTATAAGGCATTTTTCTTCAACGGTCTGCCTGCCAAGACCGCAGCGGTCAAGGCATGGCTGTTATCTCCGATCGGGTATCAGAAATTGCAGGACACCTACGACCCGGATTTCTTCCGGATGGCAGTCTGCAAGGACGCCCTGGAATTTGATGTGACAGCCCAGAAAGCCGCTGAGATGGAGCTGACATTCAACTGTAAGCCCCAGCGTTGGAGCGTGGATGGGCAGAGGGTGATCCGGCTGGATGGCAGGTCGACCTTAAAGAACCCCTTCGCTTTTCCGGCACAGCCTATCTTCAAGATCTACGGGGATTCTGGCGGCGAACTGTATGTGGGTGAGGAGAAGATCACCATCCACAGCATCAAGGACTACGTGCTGCTCAACTGTGAAACGCACAACGCTTACAACGCTTCCGGCTTCTGCAATGAGACCATCCTTTCGGATGATTTCCCGGAACTGCCGGAGGGAAAGACACAAATCGCATGGACAGGCGGCATCACGGCGGTGGAGGTGACTCCACGCTGGTGGACGCTGTAAGAGGGAGGTGCAGCCAGTGATCCCATGTTTATATGCATCAACAGAGATGAAGTTCAATCATAACGGTATTGGAAAGCTGGCAGATGCACAGTCTTGTACCGTAACGGAAAAGAGAAACGGAAGCTATGAACTGAAGCTGGTCTGTCCGGCAGATGGCATCCATGCAGAGATGCTGGAGGAGGGGAATATCATCCTTGCCAAGCCATCCGATACCATGCAGTCTCAGCCGTTCCGCATCTACAAGATCACGACCCCGATAGATGGAAAGCTGGAAGTTCAGGCTCGGCACATTTCCTACCAGCTGAACTTCATCACAGTTTCCCCGTTCTCAGTGACTGGGTGTGCGGGAGCAATGCAGGGGCTGAAAAGCCACGCTGCTTCTGACTGCCCTTTCGATGTCTGGACGGATGTGGACTCCAGTGCAACTTTTACGCTGGGCGTTCCATCGTCCTTCCGTAACTGTCTGGGTGGCATGGATGCTTCCGTGCTGGATACCTTCGGCGGTGAATTTGAGTGGGATCGCTACACGGTCAAGTTTCATAAAACCAGAGGTGCGGATCACAATGTCCACATCATCTACGGGAAGAACCTGACAGACTTCAAGATGGAGAAATCCATCGAGAACACGATCACTGGTGTGCATCCGTACTGGGTGGACAATGAAACCCAGGCGGTTATGGAACTGCCGGAGAAGGTGGTGCTGCAAAGCAAACGGTCAATTCCTTACCAGAAGGTTACCGTGCTGGACTGTACCAGCAATTTTCAGGAAAAGCCGAGTGAAGCGGCACTCCGGGAATACGCACAGAACTATATCGACACCACGGACTTAACGGAGCCGGAGATCGACATCAAGATCGACTTTTTACAGCTCTGGAATACGCCGGGGTATGAGGACATCGTGGAAGCAGAGCGTGTCTCCCTTTGTGATACGGTCCATGTGTATATCTCAAAGCTGGGCATTGAGGTCAGTTCCAAAGTCACCGAAACCGAGTATGATGCGCTGCTGGAACGCTATAACAGCATTACGCTGTCGAACTCCACGGTCAGCAGCCGGAATTCTTCTCTGACTGGTTCGCTCAACAGCATCCGGAATACAGCAACGATTGCCTACGATACGGCAGTCCGTGCGGAGACAGCAGTGGGAGAGCAGGTCGGTGGAATCACGGCATCCATCATTTATGACGGTACGCTTTTTGCTGCGCTGTTTGGACTACATTATAAAAATGAGACGGACAGCAAGGGAAACACGACCCGTTATGCATTCAATGCGGCGACTTTGAAACAGTCCACGGTCGCATGGAAGAACAGCTCTGCCGGGCTGTTTGTATCCACGGATGGCGGTAAAACGTGGGGCTATGGCTGGGAGTCGGATGACACGGCAGTCAGGACGGCGATCCTGCTGGAACAAACCCTCAAGGAACTGGATGACCGCTACAAGAAAGCCACGGAGCTTTCCGAGGAGCTGCTGAAGGAACTGGATGAGCGGTACAAAACAGCGACCTCTATCTCTGCCGAGCTTCAGAAAACACTCGATCAGCGGTACGAAACTGCCAAAAAGCTGTCCAAAGAGCTGTATGAGGAACTGGATCAGCGGTATGGCACCCTTACGGAAATCTCAGAAGATCTGCAAAAGGAGTTGGACGAGAGATACAGTGTGGCGAAGAAGCTGTCGGAAGAGGTTGAAAAAGAACTGGATGAAAAGTACCAGCCGAGTATCCCGGTATCGGAAACCGCACCGGAGGCCCCGGCAGCAGATACGCTCTGGGTCGATAAGAAGAACCTTCGGTTAAAGCTCTGGGATGGAGAACGGTGGCAGACCATTGGCTATGAGCCGACGGAACCGACCGAGCCGACCACACCGACCGAGCCAGAAACACCAGATATCGAAAAGCCGGGTGGTGAAGATAAGGATACGGAAAACAAAGAAGAAACAGATGACAAGAAGACGGATCAGGAAGGAGGGAGTGCGTAATGATCACAAGCATTTATCAGGAAGTGGAGCTGTCACTGACGGAGAATCTGATCCCGGTGACAGTCCCGGTCAAACAGTATGATAACAGGGCACGGAAAGTCAGATGTGTCCTGTATAACAACTCGGTACAGTATTCTGTACCGCAGGACTGTATCGTTGCCTGTTCCGGTACCAGACCGGACGGCACGATCTTTCATTACACCAGCGAGACGGCATCCGACCTTGTGTTTGTTGAAAATGGGGCGGTCGTCTTTACAATCACGACCTTCATGACGGCGCAGGCCGGGCGGTTTCCGCTGGATGTTGTTATGCTCAGCACAGCGGGGGATGTTCTTGGTTCGTTTTCCCTCACATTGAAGGTGGAGCGGGCAGCCATCAACAACGGCAAGATCGCCACTTATACCTACGCCGGTGTTGTGGAAGCCATCCGTCAGGGACTGCTGGAAGTGTATATCACGGATGCTGGCTATTTTGCTGTTGTGTCGGAGGATGGACTCGGTTTCAGTGACAAGTCGGAATCCAGCACCATCCAGAAATTCATTGAAAATCTTTTGAACTGTACGGTTACGGATGACGGCTATCTTGCTTTCACCACTGAAGACGGTCTGAAGCTCATCTTCTCAATGGGCGGTGACGGACGGCTGATCGTAGAGTTTACAAACGGCTGATAGAGCCGGGAAAGGGGAAAATATGTCGGAATATATCGGAAACCGAATCGTCCCTCGCCATGATGGTGTCTGGGACAAAGCAAAAGAATATGAGCCTCTTACCATTGTGTATGAGGAATCCACAGGCGACAGCTATATGAGCCGGAAACCTGTACCGGCCGGAACGCTTCTGTCACAGGAGGAATACTGGGCGATGTGTTCCCGGTTCTCGGAACAGATGGCTCTGTACCGTCAGAATACGGCAGAAGAAGTGGAGCAGTTCCGCAAGGATACTGCGGCAGATGTAGAGCAGCTTCGTACAGATACTGCATCAGATGTGGCAGCCTTGCGCAAGATGACCGCACAGGATGTAGCGGATATCACCCAGAAGGTCGATGCCGCAAACAGTGCGGTTGCGGCCAGTAAGTCCGAGATGGATAAGACTGCAGAAACGCTGAAAGCCCAGATCAATGCCAACGTCAAGGCATCTACAGATAAAAATGCCAACTATGCACAGGAGCTTGTAGATGCCCGTGTGGATGATGAGGGAAAGACTTATCCCACAGCCGGTGACAATATCCGTGCGGTCGGCAGGGTGCGTTCCATGCAGAATATCATGAAGAACTGGGTGATCAAAAATGGTTACGCAAACCAGAACGGCAACCTTGTAGCTTCGGAAAGCTGGCGCGTGGCGCACATGGTCCCGGTCAGCGGTGATGCGATTCTGGTGGACGGTCAGTTCGGCTATATGAGCGGCCGGGATGACTATAACAACGTGGTCTGCTATGACATGGACCGTAAGTTCCTCGGTGGCTGTTTCCGGGCAGAGAGCGGCAAGGTCTATGACAACTATGTGATCACACTGCTTCCGAATACCCGTTTCATCTCTGTCACCACCAATGAAAAGCTGTTCTCGAAGCTCTCGGTGTACCTCTATGACAATATGCTCCCGATGAGATTGCTGTCAAATTACGCAACAGGCTGGCAGTGGATGAACGGCAGCGTGGATATCAGGTTCACGGGCAGCAAGGTGACAGTCACATTCCCGGAGGGAAAGAGCGTGTATGTCTGCCGCCGTACAAATGGTATACAGTACGAGCAGACGAAACTGGTGGCGGAAAACAGTACCTCGTTTGACTTTGCAGTAGTGGGAAAATGGTGGGCGATCTACTATGATGGTGCGGAAGCATCCGCAAACGAGACGGGAGAAAAGACAGAAGTCCCTGTCATTAAGGTGGAAAATACAAGCGGCGATAGCTGGGGCGATCTATTCACAAAGGGCCGCTTTGTGTTTGCGGTCTTTTTTGACTGGAATGTGGTGTACGCAGCTCCTTCGAGCAGCGGTACAGTCATCAACGGGATTGATTATGGCAATCCAGCCAAGATTGCGAATACTGCGATACCTGGCACAAGTACCGTTCAGCAAAGATGTTCCTCGCTACAGGCCAGTTTGCGATCGATACGGTCAACCGCACCATTCAGGTCACGAAACGTATCCTGGCGGTTGTCGATAACGGTGCTTACTACTGGATCAGTGCTAGTGAGGAGCCGGTACCGATGTTGGATAGTACGGAAGCAGAAAAGCATCACATGCTGATCCTTGCCTATGACTCGTCCATAGATCAGATCAATCTTTACAACACTGCACAGTTCCGGGCATTGGGAGTAAACGGCTACTATATCGCTGCATGGTATGAAAACCATTTCTGGTATCCGCACATGGGTTCCTCTTTCAGCATTGTGCTGGATGGCACGACTTATAAGGCTGGTGAGCTTTTCGATGAAGAACGGCGTGATTCCTATATCGAAAAGAAGTATGAGGACCGCTTTCAGCAGCTCCGCACGGATCTTGCCGGTAAGGATTCCCGCCATATGTATCTGGCAAGCGGCGGTATTACCATTGACCAGGATGCCGGTACGATCCAGGTCAGTACCAAGTGTCTGGGTGTTCCGGATACGTTCCACTATGAGTGGATCATGGCAGGCGATCCGGTAGAGATGGCATTTAACACACCCAGCTCGACATTTGGTATGCCGATGCGCATCCTTGCTTATGATGCTGGCACGAGAACCATCAACCTGTACGATACCAGCCTGTTCCGCAAGCTGGGCACGAATGGTTTCTATATTGCATCCTGGTATCAGAGCAAGCTGTATAATCCGCACATTCACCCGGATGTGAAGTTCATTGTGGGCGGTAAGGAATACAAAGCGGGTGATCTCTTCGCAGATAACGCGGCATCTTTCATCCCGAAGCGTATCACGGATTATGTGCAGAAAGCCATTACTCCGGCTGTAGAGGATGACATCGTGACCCCGTCCCACTGGGACTGCATGGAGGGACGCCAGCTTTCCATCTTCTTTGACTGTCTTTCCCGCCACGATGGCAAGGAAAATCTGTATGTGCTCGCCAGAGGCACGAATGCACCGAGCCTGACCCGGAACGAGTACTGCATGAACTACACGCCGACGAAGGACAGTACGGATTTTGCACTGACCGTCTGCCGTCTGGATGAAGATGACTGCCATACGGTATCGTCCAAACCTGTCCAGGTCAGGGTTCACCATAAGCTGAAGGACAAGCTCACGAAGAATATCTGCATCTGTGGAGACTCTCTCGTGGACAATGGTTCTGTGGCAACGGAAGTGTACCGTCTGCTGGCAGAGGATAATGACTGCGTGATCCACCAGCTGGGAACGAGAGGACCGTCTGGCGGCAAGCACGAAGGACGCGGCAGCTGGACCTTTGCCCGGTATCTGGCAGATACGGATTACGCCGGCAAAACGAATGCGTTCTGGGACAAGATCAAAGGCCGTCTGGATTTCCAGAAATACTGCGAGACCAACGGCTATGAGGGCATCGATTACTTTCTGATCGCACTTGGCACCAATGATGTGTCACAGGGCACTACACTGTACCGCACGGAAGCAGAGGTGCAGAAGTTCGTGGATCAGGCGAAGCAGTTCATCGATGCGCTGCTGGATAAGGAAACGGGCTTCCCGAACTGCAAGATCGGTATCGGTCTTTGTGGTCCCGGCTCGGATTATTCTTATCAGTGCGGTTCCAGCATGGGTATCTTCCATATGAGCATCAACACGCTGAACCTTGCACTGATCAAGGCATTTGATGCTGGCAAGTATCGCAAAAACGTGACCTGTTTTGCCCACGGTCTTCGCACGGACCGCCGTCTGGCATTTCCGTATTCGGATAAGCCGGTGACGAACCGATTCACGGAAACCAGCCGGACGCTGACCAACAGCATCCACCCGTCCGGAAGAGGCTATCAGGCATGGGCAGACGGCTATTACTGCCAGATCCGTGCATGGCTGACGGAAGACAGCAAATAAAACGGCATTATGCCGGGAAAGGAAACAATATGATGAATCGTCAGAAAATTCGGGGGGGGGGGTACTATGTAACCCTTGATTTTCCCAAGACAGGGCCTCCCAATCTGCTGGATGAACCGATAGTAGTTGTAGCCGGAATTGTCCGGCAGAAGGGAGAATCCTATGTCTAAATTTATTGGAAGAAGAATTGTTCCGAAACACGATGGTGTATGGGATATCAATAAGGAATACGAAGAACTCAGTATCGTTCTGGATAAGGCGTCCGGTGAGAGCTATATCAGCAGAAGACCTGTGCCGGTCGGTACTGCAATCTCGGATGAAATTTACTGGATGCAATACAGTCTTTATAGTGCGCAGATCGCAGAGGCTGTCAAGGAAATGGAAGATACAGAAGCACGTCTCATCCAGTATGTGGATACCGCAGAATCCAACATGAACAGTCGGGTGAATTCTGCTGAAAGCCTTACTAATAGCAACAAGGCAGAGCTGAACAGCCGTATGGATACGTTGGACAAGCGACTGGATGCTAATGTGTCTGCTTCGACTGACAAGGATAAGGACTATGCAGCAGAGGTTGTGGATGCAAGAGTAGATGAAGAGGGAACGAAATACGGTTCTGTCGGTTCCCATATTCGAGCAATTGGAAGTGGCAAGGGTATTTTGAAAGGTGCAGTAAATGGAAGCCGCCTGTCGTTCTTGGACATTACTCCAGAACTGGTTTGGACTGCAGATAAGTATATTTCGAGAAAATATGGTGGGCTAGATAATTTCTCTCAGGGCTCAAATGTTTATTTTGCCACGTTGGATTATATTCCGTTTCCATATGGAGGCTGCTGGCTTCAAGTATATTCTGCCATGTCCACAGTTGAAAGCGATAAATCAGGTATTGCATTTTATGATGCAAATAAGAAATTTATCAGCGGAAGCGATTACAATCGGGAAACTAAGAAACTGGCATTTCGCAGAATTTTCTGCCCAGATGGAACTGCTTATATACGCATGAGCTGTATGGGGCAGGACAATCTCAATGGCGTGGGTATCTGGTTGGATGATTATAGAATCTCAGTGGGGCATCTGGTGGATCGTGCGGTAACACATGAAAAATTGGCAGAAAAAAGTGTTGAAACGGATAATCTCGCGGATGAAGCGATAACATCAGAGAAACTGTGTGACAACGCTGTGCAGGTGAAAAATGCTGCCTTTTTGGAAATCCCGCTGGAGATTGTTTTGACACCGGATTTGTATATTGCACGTGCGAAGGGTGATTTGCGGACTTATACACCGGGAACAAACACCTATTTTGCAACAGAGGACTATCTGCCGTTCCCGTATGGTGGAAGTAAATGCCTTTTACGCGCAAGTATGAGTACAGCTTCCACTGATGTTTCAGGTCTTGCTTTTTATGATCAGGACAAAAAGTATATTTCAGGATTGAAGTACAATCAGGAAAAGGGTGGTATTTTAAGCTACACGGATTTTATCTGCCCCAAGGGTACTGCGTATATCCGCCTGACCATGTATAAAGAAAATTTAAAAGATTTTGCCAAGATTTGGTTTATGGATACGGTCGTATCTACCGGAAAGGTACAAGATGCTGCAATTACTACGCAGAAAATTGCTGATGAAGCAATCACAAAAGACAAATTGGAAAAAGATATCCAAAAAAGACTGACAGCAGGAATCAATGATCTGTTAGGCTTGAATCTCTCAGATAATCCTCTGGAACGGATTCGAAATGATGCTGGTTTAATGACCGTATTTCGTCATGTGGGCTGCATTGGTGACAGCCTTGCAAGCGGAGAAGCAGTATACAAAAAAGCCGATGGCACCACAGGAGGGAAGGATTTGTTTGAATATTCCTGGGGACAGTATCTTGCTAGAATGACCGGGAATACCTATTACAACTGGTCTAAGGGTGGACTGCGTTGTGATACGTTCCTTTCCAGTTCGCTTGCAACGGAGTGCTTTGATGGAAATCATAAGTGCGAGGCTTATATTATCGGTCTTGGACAAAATGAAAACAATCGAAAGTACAAGATTGGTACGGTGGAAGATATCAATCTCGGCGACTACACACAGAATCCAGACACCTATTATGGCAATTACGGAAAGATCATTCAGAAGATTCAGGAAATGCAGCCGAAAGCTAAAATTTTTATTCTGACTGATCCATTAAAATCTGTAGAAAATGCTGGCTACAATTCGGCAGTTCGGGAGATTGCAGGAATATTTAAGAGCGTCTATCTGGTTGATCTGTATACCTATGGAACAGCTTTGTATAATTCTGGCTTTCTCTATCAGCAGAAACGTGGCGGTCATTACAATGCAGTCGGGTACTTTATCTGTGCCATGATTATTTCTACCTATATTGATTGGATCATGAAGAAGAATCCGAATGAGTTCCGTGAGATTGAGTTTATTGGATTGGACAATAAATTCTATTAAATTTCCACCGTCCCTGACAGACATACCTCCCAAATGCCTGTGAAACGGTGTTCATTATAGAAGGAGTATACACAAGGCGGCATTGACCGTCTATTTTTATGCCCAAATGGGCAGGAAAGGACAAGATTATGCAGAATGTGATCGACAAGATTGAATGGATGTTCGCAGGTCTGGGTGGTTTCCTGGGCTGGTTCTTTGGCGGGTTTGACGGCTTTTTGTATGCACTGGTGGTGTTCGTGGTCTGTGACTACTTCACCGGGGTGCTGGCGGCAGCGATCAAGCATGAGCTTTCTTCTGAAGTTGGCTTTAAGGGCATCGCCAAGAAGGTGTGTATCTTTGTGCTGGTTGGTATTGCCAACATCATCGACACACAGATCCTCCAGAATGGAGCGGCCATCCGTACAGCAGTGGTGTTCTTTTATTTGGCGAATGAAGGCCTGAGCTGCCTCGAAAACGCAGCCGTTATCGGTCTTCCCGTGCCGGAGAAGCTCAAGGAGATGCTGGCACAGCTGAAGGAAGAAAGAGAGAATAAGGACGATTGATCAATGGGGAGAGGTGTAACAGCCTCTCCCTCAAATTTTAGGAGGAATGAACCATGAGTAAGAAAGAGTATCCCGCAAAACTGACGACCGGTTATTACCGTGTGCGAGAAGTCTGGGAAGATGAGGCATCCCAGTTTGGCGCGTACCGTCTGCTGGCGAATGCAAAAGCCAAGTGTGATGAGAACCCCGGCAGCCGAGTGTTCGACAATGACGGCAACGTGATCTATCCGGAAGAGGCTGTCCCGGATACTGGTGCAGATGAGAACGAGGAGAAAGCAGTCGTGGACGATATCCCGGAAGATAAGCCGGAAAACACAACCCCTGTGGAAGATATCCCGGCGGAGAAAGAAGCTGAAGACGAAGTGGATGAGAATGAGTTCCCGACTGCGGAGGAGCTTCCGGCGACCATTGCCTACGGCAAGCTCAAGACCCTCATGAACATCCGCAAAAAGCCGAGTCTGGATGCAGAGGTCGTAGCGGTCTACAAGAAGAATGCCCTTGTGGAAGTCGTGCAGTTCTGTGATGGCTGGCTGAAGATCAAATGTGCCGAAGCAGAGGCCGGTGTCGCATATGTCCTGAACAGTGCGGACACCTATGCGTTCACAGCTGGCAGAATCTATACCGTTGTTCCCGGTGATAATCTCTGGAAAATCGCAGATAAGGAACTGGGAAGCGGCAGCCGCTGTGCAGATATCCGTGTGCTGAATGGTCTGACTTCCAATGCCATCCGGGTCGGCATGAAACTGCTGATTCCGTAACAACAGAATAACCACAGTACGAGGTTCAGAGTGATCTGGACCTCAATTTTTTTAGCAGGAGGAAATCATTATGGGATATACCAATAGTCCACTCGTTGTTTACACTAAGCTCTCCCCGAACCATTCCGGGCAGAGGACACACAGCATCGACCGCATCACACCGCATTGTGTGGTCGGTCAGCTTTCTGCGGAAAGCATCTGCGGCTGTTTCACCAGCACAAGCCGTCAGGCAAGCTGCAACTACGGCATCGGCACAGACGGCCGTGTGTCGCTTTGTGTCAAAGAAAAGAACCGCAGCTGGTGTTCGTCCAGCAATGCCAATGACCAGAGGGCGGTCACCATCGAATGCGCCAGCGACATGAATGAGCCGTATGCCATGAACAGTGCCGTATATGACTCTCTGGTCAAGCTCTGCATTGATATCTGCAAGCGTAACGGGAAGAAGAAGCTCCTGTGGCTGGGTGATAAAAATAAGACACTCAACTATGCTCCGGCGGCAGATGAAATGGTGCTGACCGTTCACCGCTGGTTTGCGAATAAAAGCTGCCCTGGAAACTGGCTGTATGCCCGCCTGGGTGATCTGGCCGCAAGGGTAACTGCAGCACTGGGCGGTTCATCCTCATCCGGCATGCAGGCTTCTTCGCTGAAAAATCTCTCGGAAGCAGAGGCAGTGGCAAAGATTGGCCCGCTGTTTACTGCGAACCAGAAAACCACTGGCATCCTTGCCTGCGTGTCGATGGCACAGTTCATTCTGGAATCCGGCTACGGTAAATCTGAGCTGGCACAAAATGCCAATAACTGCTTCGGCATGAAGACCTCGCTTTCCGGGAACAGCTGGAGCGGCAGCAGTTGGGATGGCAAGTCTGTCTATCCCAAGAAAACGCAGGAGCAGAATACCGATGGCAGCTATGTGACGATCACTGCTGACTTCCGCAAGTACGCCTGTGTGGAAGACTCCATTGCCGACCATGCAGCATATCTGCTCGGAGCGATGAGTGGCAGCAGGAAACGCTATGAGGGTCTGGCAGGCTGTACCGATTACAAGAAAGCGGCACAGATCATCAAGGATGGTGGTTATGCTACCAGCCACACCTATGTTCAGAACCTTTGCAATATCATCGAGCGTTGGAACCTGACGCAGTATGATGCGATAAAGGATTCTGAAAGCACCACTATTTCCGGCTGGTACCGTGTCCGTAAGAGCTGGCAGAATGCCGCTTCCCAGAAAGGTGCGTTCCACGACCTCACCTATGCAAAACAGTGTGCAGATAAGAATCCGGGCTATTATGTTTTTGACCCGGCGGGTAAGGCCGTCTACCCGGAACCGAAGTCTTCAGTCCCGTATACTGTGCGTGTATCCATTAAAGACCTCAACATCCGCAAGGGACCGGGCACGAATTACGGTAAGACCGGTTATTACACCGGGAAAGGCGTGTTTACTATCGTGGCAGAATCTGCCGGTGCTGGTTCTGCGAAGGGCTGGGGCAAGCTGAAATCCGGTGCAGGGTGGATCGCACTTGACTTTGCGGCCCGTATCTAAAAACACTCCCCGTCCTTACCGGGCGGGGCGTACATATCGTGCAGATAAGACAATAATCTCCCAGATTATTCTCCGTCTTTCTGCGCCGAAATTACTTGATAATATCACGAAACAGAGGGAATATGTGACTGCCCAAAGAGAAGAAAACGGGCAGGAAAGGAGCGAAAACTATGAGTACTGGTACGGATTTCCTTGCAAATCTGCAGAAAAAGACTGTGAAGAATACAGTACAGCAGAAACAGCAGAAGAGAGTAAATGCATCTGCTGTGGATGTCTCGGCTTTACTGGAAGCCGCTCTTGGAAAAAAGAAACCTGTGGAAGCTGTGGCAGATGTTCGTCAAAGTACGGATGCTGCCACAGCTTCTTTTTTACCACTGGCTGATACGCACCAAGGCAGGTCTACTCAACAAAAACCAAAAAACGCATCAGATAAAAAACAGACACCCCAAAAATCAAAAGACATCGTGGACGCCGGTATCACAGCTCTTATCCAGAAAGCTCTGGATGCCAAAAAGGTCATGGCAGAGCCGGACATTGCAGAACGGCTGCAGAGCAGTATGGAGAGTGAGTTTATGAAGCTCTTCACACCGGAAGAACCGCAGGATAACAAGTTCGTTTCGACGGCGACCTTCCGGGCTACTAAAAAGAAAGCCGGAACCCTTAATGTGGCAGCTTACATCCGCGTTTCTACGGACATGAGCGACCAGGAGAACTCCTATGAAACGCAGGAAAAATACTTTAACCAGCTGATTGAAAATAATCCGGCATGGAATGCAGTCGGTGTGTACTCCGATTACGGCATCTCCGGCACTTCCAAGGAAAAGAGAACCGGATTCCGCCGACTGATGCGTCATTGTAAGGACGGGAAGATCGACCGCATTGTGTGCAAGTCCATATCACGATTTGCCCGAAACACGGCTGACTTTATGAGTGCACTGGATGTCCTGCATGACTGCGGGGTAACGATTCTGTTCGAGAAAGAAAATCTGGATACGGCAGACCCGACCAGCGACTTCATCCTTACGACACTGGCAGCCATTGCACAGGAAGAAAGCCGCAGCATTTCCAGCAACATCCGGCTGGGGCAGAAGATGCGCTTTCCGAAGGGGGATGTTCCAAACAAGATCATGTACGGATACCGCTACAATGGGAAGATGGTTACCTCCGAGAGCGGATATGAGTATAAAGATATTGAGATCGTTGAGGAAGAAGCCAGGGTCGTCCGGCGCATTTTCCATGAAGTCGTGGAAGGGAAAGCCTATACGGAGATTGCAAGGGGACTGAACATGGACAAGATTCCGGCTCCTGTCACCGACGCAGTGAGAGTAAGAAAGAAAAAATCCAAGAAAGGGCAGTTAAACAGTGATCTACTGGATGGATGGACAGGCGGGAATATCACGCGGATCGTCCGTGCCGAGCGGTACATGGGTGCAGTCCTTATCCAGAAGAAGTTCACATCGGATTACCTGACACATGAAGTCCGGGACAACAAAGGCGAAGTTCCTCAGTATTTTGTCCGGAACCATCATCCGGCAATCGTTGACGAGGACCTGTTTGAAAAGGCACAGGAAGTCGTAAAAGTAAACAGCGATTTATATAACAGGACAAGATCCGGCAAGAAGCCGAGAGCGTTTTCCCAAAAACTAATCTGCGGGGAGTGCGGCCGCTTTTTCCATGTGACAAACGGAAATGGGAACTATCCCATCTGGCGGTGCCCGACGAGCAGCCGGACGACAGGAAACCGTATCTGCCATGCAGAAAAAGTATACGAGGAACAGGTTGTCCGAGCCTTCCGTAAAGCAGTTCTGGAGCGGTTCCGGCTGACGCTTAAGCCCATCCATGACAACGTGGCTGTGGCAGACATCATGAGCGGCCGGTTCAAAGAGCAGTATGACAACTTCACCCCGGAAGCAGATTCTTTTGTAAGCCAGATGCTTGCACGGCTGGAGAGCATTCAGAAGCTGGATTTTATGGAACGCGACCGTGCTTTTTATAAAAAGCAGATAGCGGCCGCACACACCAGTGTGGAAAGCACCAGTAAGAAGATCCGGCTCCTGAAAAGTCAGGTGGATGTGATGCAGACCCGTCTGGAACTTCTCGGTGACGAGATGATCGACCCTGCTTCTATTGAGGAGAAGAAAAAGCTCATTGAGAAACTGGAGTGTGATATTCAGAAGGACACGGACACTGAGCAGAAACTGACCGAACAGCTCGACTATATGGAAGACTACTGGGAAGAACTGGAGGGCGACTATGAACGAAGGGAAAAGGCAATCGAGTGGATGAAGCAACTTCCGGCGGGGCGGGATGGTACGATGGCCTTTCTAAATGGAGTGACCGAAGAACACTGCAAGGCCTTCCTCCTCTCCATCACGATCCATTCACCGCTGAAGTTTACGGTCCACTGGTTCGATGACACCAAGACCGAGGTAGAGATGGATTCCAATATTGAAGATTACCGCAATACCGCAAGCTATTATGACGGGCATACGATGCGCGACGGCAGCCAGCGGAAGAGGCATGTAAGATAAGACCAGTTGCAAGGCTGGAAGAAAGGAGCAGATTATGACAAGACAAAAAGTGGATGTGATCCCCGCCAGTGTGCGCTCGGTACAGAACGGCGGGCAGCTGAAAAGCCAGAGCAACATCCGTGTGGCGGCTTACTGCCGTGTTTCCACGGGAGATGAGAGTCAGCAGACTTCCTACACGACACAGAAAGCATTCTACAAAGACCTCATCACCCGGAAGCCCGGCTGGATTTTTGCCGGCATCTACGCGGATGAAGCAAAATCTGGTACGAACCGGGAACATCGAGAGGAATTCAACCGCATGATAAAAGATGCGATGGATGGAAAGCTGGACTACATCGTTACAAAGTCCATTTCCCGATTTGCACGAAACACTATTGACTCCCTGACCTGTACCCGTGAGCTTCGGCAGCTGAAGCCGCCCGTGGGTATCTATTTCGAGAAAGAGAACATCGACACACTGGATGCCAAAGGTGAGCTGATCCTTACGATTCTTTCTGCACTGGCACAGGATGAGAGCCGTTCCATTTCCGATAACATCCGATGGAGCATCCAGAAGAAGTTCCAGTCTGGTGTCCCGCATATCAATCTGAAACGGATGCTGGGATATGAGCTTGGGGCAAATAAGCAGTGGGTCATCGTGCCGGAGCAGGCAGAGATCATCCGGTACATTTTTGACCGCTTCGTGAAAGGCCAGACGGCGAATAAGATCGCACTGGAGCTGAACCAGATGGAAAAGTTCACGGTCAACGGAAAGAAATGGAGTGCCAGCTCGATCCTGATCGTCCTGCGGAATGAGAAGTATGTGGGCGACATCGAGATGCAGAAGACCATCACCAAAGACTTCCTTACCCACCGTTCAAGCATCAACAAGGGCGAAGCACCCCGCTACTATGTGAAGAACCATCATGTGGGTATCATCGACCGTGTGACTTGGGACAAAGTGCAGACCATGCTGTTCGAGAAGCCGAGGGCAGACATGACGAAAGGCCCCGGCAAGAAAAAGGTAAAGAGCATTAAGGGTTCTCCGTTTGGAAACCTGCGCTGCGGTGCGATCCTGGAGAATGGGCCGGATGCCGGAAAACCCTGCGGGGAAGGATTCTTCCGTACAACCTACACGGGTGTGGCAAATGGTTACAGCGATGAGCGGAGTCTTAAGGCGACTGGTGAGGATACCGGAGAGTATCTGGAAAAATACACTTATTCGTATCCCGTTTGGCGGTGCAAGCGTAAGGTCGGGGAGCGGGACGGTGAGCCGCCGAAGAACGGTTCTCCCGACCAGAAAGCGTATTGCCGGAGCAAGAAAGGCTGCATGTCAGATGAGGAAAAGGAAGCTGCAAACAAGCGCTGCCCCTCAGAACGCTACCATGAGTGTGCGCTGGAGCAGAGTTTCATGGAACTGCTCTACAGCATGAAGCGTGATTTTGAACAACACGGAGATGCCTCCATGATCGTGGCGATGTTTGACAATGCCTATGAGCAGGCTGTCCGGCTGGCGAATAACAACAGCATCTCGGTGCAGAGGATGGCAACGGTGGAAAATCAGATCAAGGAGATGGAAGAACGCCTGCAGGATGCCATCAGCCATCAGGTGGCGGCGCTTCGGGAAGCTGCACTGGAACAGAACGTGGAACTGAATGAAGCCCTTTCCAACGGGGAGGTGACCATTGACGACATCGACCTGGACATCCGGAGCGGACTGACACCGGGAAGCATCGGAGTGAGCTTCTATGGGACGGAAACGGAGGAAGGCTCGGAAGCCCAGATTTATACAGAACTTGTGAACGACCTGCAGGAACGGCTGAAAACACTCCAACAGGAACGGCAGACGATCGAGGAGGAACAGGGTGTGCTGGCGATCATGAAAAAGAACTTTGAATACTTCCTTGCCTGCCTGAAAGAACTGCCGGATACCAATGCAGGCGGAATGCCGCTGAGAGTCAACGGTCTGGATGTACAGGGAACCCTGCTTCGGGATGTGGACGGAAATGCCATCGAAGGCCGGAAACGTGCCATCACCAGCGGAAAGCTCAAGCTGACTCCTGAGCGGATCGCAGAAGCACCAGATATGCTCCACTTTGAAAAAGGCATCTACTGTGCTTTTGTTGAGAGCGGGGTACTGCAGGGGGATGTGGCAACCTATAAGACAAACTTCGGTGTGACACTGACCTCAAAGGGCAACCGCAGAACGCTCGACAGCTTCATGGGCTATAAGCGGAGTGACATGGACGGCAATGTGGTCTATGTGGACGCTCCTTATAAGGTGTACGGATTCAGCATTCAGTACCGCAGATACCTGACAACTGCAGCGAAGCGCGAGAGGGAAGAAGCGGTGTGATGGAAGGAGACAGGACCCTGCCGGGTGTGGTTTTTGTGGCTGCATCAGGCAGGGCTTTTTTTGTTTTTAAGGTTTTATTGTGCTGCTATTTTGCCTGCTTTTTTGTCTGGCCTTTTTTACCCGTAAGGATTGCTATGTGCAGAATCCTGTTATATGTTGTGGGTGGCGAGAAATACACATACGACAGAAAATACACATAGCGAGGAGTGTTTGGAATGAAAGATGTAGCTGGGATGCTGGCAGAGAAATATGGTGCAACAGCTGATGAAATTGTGGCGGCCGGTGCTATGAAATTATATCTCCAGAGCATGGAGCCGGCAGAGGCACTGAGAAAGGTAAGGGCTGTGTATGAGCCAAAAGTGATCATGCTTGACAGTGGCGAAGGCGTGCCGGTACAAAGCAATATTGATGGTGCAAAGTACGCTGCGTTCATCGATGAGTCTGTGGTGTTTGCTGCTCAGAAGATGAGAGGGCGTGGGGATGCATTGGCAGAAATGGTTATGGAAAAGCTGAAAGCCGTGGATGGAAAATGTCTGATCAAGTGTGCCAGCGTGGAGTTCATGAGTTTTATCGAGGATGTATATAGGAGTTTGCGTCGGCGTGAATATTAATGGAAAAATTTACAGGTAATCATTTCCAAGGTATTGGATAGGGTTGTTTATTTTTTTTTAGAAGAGCATGACCGCTTGAAATAAGCGTGTTTTGATGGTAAGATATTGATGGGGAGATTTATTCTTCACAACCTGAAAGAGGGTGATATCCGATGAATAAGTGTAGAGATTTGGATTTCGAGCGAAAGCATGAAGAAGATCTTCAAAGATTGCGAGGTTTTAGGCTTTTGGATGATGATTTCATGAGCAAAGTCTTTGAAGATATAAAGTGTGCAGAATTTTTGTTGCAGATTATTCTGAATCGAGACGATCTGAAAGTGAAAAAATCCAATAGCCAGTATAGCGTTAAAAATTTACAGGGAAAATCTGTGCGGTTGGATATTCTTGCAGTGGATAGGGAAAACCGTGTATACAATATTGAAATTCAGCGAAATGATAAAGGTGCTGGTGTTAAGCGAGCTAGGTATAACAGCGGTATAATCGATGCGAATGTTACTGAACCAGGCGAGCAGTATGAATACCTGAATGAAACTTATGTGATTTTCATCACAGAGAATGATGTTCTTAAAAGAGGACTTCCGATATATCATATTGACCGTATGATTAAAGAAACAGGAGAATCATTTGGTGACGAATCGCATATTATATATGTGAACTCTCAAATCAAAAATGAAACGGCACTTGGAAAACTGATGCATGACTTTTCTTGTACAAGTGCAAAAGATATGTATTATGAAGTATTAGCTAATCGAGTACAGTACTTCAAAGAAGATGAGAAAGGAGTGGCGGTTATGTGCAAGGTTATGGAAGACATGAGAAATGAAGCTGCAAGAGAAAACTCTCTGGAAACAGCCCGTAGCTTGCTGTTGATTGGAAAGCTAACTTATGAGGAAATAGCGCAAGCTACGAAACTCACAGTTGATGAGGTAAAAGAACTAGATGAGAGAAGAAGTGCATAATTGAAACTCATCGCCTACCGGTGCAGTGTGTAACTATTGATATGCTTTTTCCATTGATGGCAGAGAAAACCAGATGTCTAAAAAACTGAAAGAGTGAGCGAAGTGTGCAAGCAGATGGAAGATTTAAGAAATGAGAGTATTCTTGAGGGCATCGACATTGGCGACCTTAGAACGACAGTAAAGTATTATAAAAAGGGCAAGATTACCCTTGAAGAAGCTGCTGAGGACTTGAACATGACTGTGGAAGAATTTAAAGAGAAGATGAACCAAATTCCAGCAGAAGCAGTATAAAACATACCAGCCCACTGGCGCACTGTGTAGATTCCTACATGGTCCGCTGGTGGGCTTCTTTTTTTGTCCTTACCCGCATAAACCACAGACAGCACTTCGGTGTGTTCCAAAGTGCAGTTGTGGCTTATGCGGGCTTTTTTGTTATATGATCAACAAGTTATAAAATCAAACTCCTAAGCCGTATAAAATTGCTTTCATCTCCTTTACCATCCGGGTGAGAATCTCCTGCTCAATTGCATTACAGTCTAAAAGCAGACGGTGGATCTCGGAATCGGCAGTGGACGCGGAGTGCGCCAAACTGTCTACAAGAAGATCATCTGCTGAGATGTTAAGAATATTAGCAATGTCGACCAGAGTTTCAAGGCTGGGGCGGCTGATTGCCGCTTCAATCTGACTGATGTGTTTGCGAGATACATTCAATTTTTCGCAAAATTGTTCCTGAGTTAATCCGGATGCGTTACGGAAAGTGCTGATACGCTTTCCAAGTGCAGTATAATCTAATGCCATGTATGTTCCTCCTTATGTGTACCCGCATAAGGCTGTTACGATTATCCCGCAGAGAAAAATACATAGCAACTTGATTACAGGAATTCTAAGGCCGCAAAGGTCTACACCTCTATCTGTTATGTGGTCTAAGGCTGTTTTGCCACCTGTTGGGTGGCAAAAACGATGATGTGCCACCTGATGGGTGGCAGTCAAAACACCACACATACTCTATAATATAAATGTAGAAAAGACTGCACACAGAAAGGGACGATGATGACGAACAAAGAAGAAAAAGGAATTCTTACATTATACAGTGATGTACAGGCGACTTCTGTTCGTTGGCTGTGGTATCCATTCATAGCAGTTGGAAAGATCACATTGCTGCAAGGTGACCCCGGTGATGGCAAATCCACAATGATGATGCACCTGATAGCCGAGCTGTCTAAGGGAGGAACCTTGCCAGATGGTAAAACCATCGGAATGCCGCAAAGGGCTATTTACCAGTGCTCAGAAGATGGCATTTCAGATACCATTAAGCCTCGGCTTGAAAAATGTGGGGCAGATTGCAGAAATGTGGCCTTCATAAATGAAGAAACATACAGTGGCTTGACACTGGATGATGAGCGCATCCGGCAGGCTATTATAGAATTCCGGCCGCGGCTGGTAGTTATCGATCCGATCCAGGCATATCTTGGAAGTGATTCCGACCTCCAGATTGCAGGAAGAGCCAGAAGGCTGATGCAGCGTCTTGGCATGTGGGCATCTATGTATGACTGTGCCATTGTGCTGATCGGACACCTTAATAAAAAAGAGGGAACAAAGGGTCTTTACCGGAGCCTTGGCAGCATCGATGTTGTTGCCGCTGCCCGGAGCGTTCTACAAGTAGAACGGGATGCGGAAAAGTCAGATATCCGCATTGTGCGGCAGATAAAAAACAGTCTGGCTCCGTCAGATGGTGAAATCAAATTCTCGATAACAGCGGAGCAGGGCTTCAAATGGCTGGAGTGTGAAATTAAGCCAGATCCATCAGCGGAGCCGGAAACACCAGTTTTTGAGTCAAAATCTGAGAAGGCGGCGTATCTGATCAAGAAGCTGCTTTCCGGGGGTGACATGAGATCCAGAGAAATCTATATGCGGATGAGCGATGAAGGTATCAGCCGCAGGACAGCAGAAAATACAAAGAAAGAACTCGGCATCCGGAGTTATCGGAAGATGCGACAGTGGTACTGGAGCATGAAGCCGGAGGAATGAGAGGAAGCAAATGATAAGCAGTGGAGCAGAGGCGGCAGACCGCAAGCAGAGAATCAGAGACAGATATAAAGGCGTGGATACTTCTGAGTTGGAAGTTATCCCGGCAAAAACTGTGGAGGGGCTTGGAGAAAGCACCTCTATCCGTCGTGTTGCCGCATATGTCCGTGTTTCCACTGATAATGATGAACAGACTTCTTCGTATGAACTTCAGAAAAATTATTACACGGATTATATCAAGGCACAGCCGGGATGGGAATTCGTTGGAATCTATGATGATGAAGGCATCAGCGGTACATCATTGGAGCATCGTAAAGGAATGCAACAGCTGATCGAGGACTGTAAGGCCGGAAAGATTGACCTGATCCTCACAAAGTCCATCGCCCGATTCGCCAGAAACATTGTAGACTGCCTTTCCGTCATTGAAACACTGAAAAATCTTGACCCGCCCGTGGGTGTAAAATTTGAAGCGGACAACATCTACACACTGGACAGTAACGGGCGCATGATCCTGACGATTTTGGCATCCGTGGCAGAGGAAGAATCTCATTCCAAGTCTATCATTATGAACTGGTCCATTGACCGCAGGTTCAGCCGTGGACTGTTCCTTACGCCGACCCTGCTCGGATATGACCAGGACGAGGATGGCAGCCTTGTGGTGAATCAGGACGAAGCACAGACGGTAAAGGTGATTTACTATCTGTACCTGAATGGATTTTCATTCACCGAGATTGCAGAACTCCTGACAGAATATGGCCGGAAGACAAAACTGGGGAATACGGAGTGGAATCCCGGCACTCTTGCAGGTGTCATTGCTAATGAACGCCATTGTGGGGATGTATTGGCAAGGAAGACCTTCACACCGAATTTCCTGACGCATAAATCAAAGAAAAACAATAACGACCGGACGCAGTACCGGCAGAGAGATCATCATGAGGCAATCGTGTCCAGGGAAGTCTATAATGCGGCAAATCATCTGCGGGCATCCCGGAGTTATACAAAGAAAAATCGCCCACTGCCAGTCCTGAGTGTGGTGGATGATGGAATCTTACGCGGATATGTGCCTTTTGATAAGGACTGGACCGGCTTTTCGGCAGAAGAATACCGGGAAGCATCTGAAAGCGTCATGCGGGAAAAACAGCAGGATACGGTAGAAGTCATGAACCGTTTAGACCTCAGCGGATATGAAGTTGTGCGGGCACAGTATTTTGCTACTTTACAGAATCCGGCTATGACGATCTCCAATGGCAAGTTGCGTTTTAATACAGCCTGCCTGAAAAAGTTTGAAGATGTGGAGTATGTAGAACTGCTCCTGAATTCGGTTGACCGCTGCATTGCCATTCGCCCATGCGAAAAGGATAATCCGAACGCAATCCGCTGGGGCAGACTGAAAGAGGGACGCTGGTGCGCCAGTACACTCGGATGCCGCGGTCTGGCAAAAGCCCTTTTTGACATGATGGAATGGGAAGAAGGTTTGAAATACCGTTTCCGTGGGCAGCTCGTGGGACAGAACGATGACAAGCTGATGCTGTTTGAACTGGATGAGCCGGAAATGGTTAAGGTGGAAGAAATTGTCCTGCCATCCAAGGAACAGGATGAAGAGGGAAAAACCGTCAAGCAGACGATCTATATCTTCCCGCCAGAATGGGCAGGTACTTTTGGAAAACCGATCACAAGTATTGCACAGGTTGGCATTTTGCAGCTGGAACATTATGCAGGAAACTGGGATGTGCTCCGGTCGGCAGCAGAGATAGAAGAAATGAATACTTTTACCGCAGATGGCCTGAATGCTCTGCTCCATGAAGCGGAAAAAATAATGGAAGGATGGACTGACACAGATGAATGAAAATACGAACGCCATGCCACCGGAAGAGCAGGCAGAAAATGATAGAGACGCAAGAGCGGAAGAATTAGAAAGTACATTTTCCTATGATGGATACCAGGTCGTGCGGAAGGAGCTGTTTGCACATCTCCGTGACCCCGCGATCGTGATCCGCAAGGACAGCATCACATTTAACACGGCCTGCATCACCGGGCTGGAAGATGTGGTTTATGTACACGTCATGTTCAACAGTGATTTGAAGCGTATTGTTGTACGCGGCTGTGATGAAAACGACAAGGACGCTCTGCGCTGGTGCATCGCCAAGCCAGATAAACGTAAAAACCGGAAGATGACCTGCAAGCCTTTTTCAGAACTGGTGTATAAGGAAATGGGCTGGGATACCGAATGCCGGTATAAGATGCTTGGATACAGAATTTCATTTGAAGGGGAAACTCTGTATGTTTTTGACCTGCTTGTGCCGGAGATCTTCCATGAAGGCCAGAAGCGAAAAAATGAAACAGACCAGAAAAATGCGCAAGAGACAAAGCCTGCAAATACCAGAAAGGGATTTTACCCAGATGATATTGCAGGTACTTTTGGCGTACCTGTAGAAGAACATCTGAAAGAATCTGAAGTTAAGCAAATGGATGGCTATGTATCAGTGGGGATGCTGACGGGTAAGACCGTCCCCGACACCGGGCTTGATTAAAACGGCCACCAGGATTCCAAGGGGGAAGTGCGCCCATTTTTAAGGAGGGGAGAGTAGTGAACGAAAGAATATGGAACCAGCGGATGCTGGGTCTGACTTTTAATGTCGAGGATGGAAGGATCACAATCTTCCGCAGCACGTTGGAAGCATTAGGCTGGCCAACCCACTATCGCTTTCTGTACAACCGAGAGGCAAAACAGGTAGCTGTGCAGAACTGTACGGCTGAGGATGCAGGAGCTCATAAGACACCGAAGCTGACTGTGAGCAACAGCTGCGAGGTCAAGTGCGTGGCGTTGGTGCGGATGATCTACCGGGACATGCGGTGGAACCGGAACAATACATATCGTCTGGAGGGGAAAAGCGTCCCCAGACAGCAACTTGTGAGTTTCGATCTGGACATTCCGTTTTTGGTGGAAAACGGGAAAGCTCTGGACGAAAATCCAAGCCCCACAAAGCCCCTGTGTGGCGAAGAATTGTCCGCTGCGGAAAGTTCCTCGGCCTCGCCAATTAAACGCGACAGTGGGGCGCTGTGAGGGGTGTGTGGCGAAGTCGGCAAAAGGCAGCCAATCGGGTCAGAATCCAGGATGCTTGCAAGGCAGCAAGGTGGAAGGTGACCGGGTGGGCAGGAGCTATACAGACAAGTCTACTCAACAAGTAAATAAAATCACTTTTGCACCTATGAACGTAAAAAATAAGTGATTAAGCTCACTTATGGCTATTGGAAATAAGTGATTTTGTTCACTTAGAAAAAGTGAGCTTTTTACGCCACCCGGAGTTTTGGGTGATGCTATCATTTGGTAAAAATAAGTGATTATAATCACTGAAAATCATTACAAACTGAAATAAGTGAGCTTAATCACTTATAAGGAAAAAAAGTGAATATTTTACGCTCTGATGTACTTTGAGGTCGTCGATTAGTCAATAATCGGCGGCTTCTTTTTTATGCCCGGAAAAGTGGGTATGTAGCGACATATGGCAATAAGTGAGCTTTATACGCCACCGTCGAGCAACTTCTCCGAACAAATTTGAGTGCAGAAATGTCTACTCAACAAACAATATTGACGTAGCTAAGTCAAAAAAGTGCCTGTTTTGCACACTATATGCAACACTGAAATCCGTTATATTTTACAGTTCCAGACCGCAAGGGAGAAAAGGCACTGTACGCAGAAAATTGCTGCGGCAATGCAGCGCAGTCTGCGGGCATCGGCCTTTTTCAGCACGGCGAGAAGCGTGGGAAAGATGGCATACAGAAAAGCCTGCACCGAAAGATACCAAGCCACTCCATTCAGGCAGAACCAGAGTACGATTTTTGGGCGTCATAAATTCTTAACAAAGAAAAATCGCAAAACCCCTTGATTTTTCAGGGCAAGATGAGTACAATACACTTAGCACTCAGAGAAAAGGAGTGCTAAACTACTGCGGAGCACACACGAAGCCCTCGCAGGACGCAACAAAGTTTCAAATAAATTCAATATAATTGGAGGGCAAGAATTATGAAGATCATTCCTCTTGCAGACCGTGTTGTCATTAAGACTGTTGAAGTTGAGGAGACCACCAAGGGCGGCCTGATCCTGACCGGCAGCGCAAAAGAGAAGCCGCAGGTCGCACAGGTCATCGCGGTGGGCCCCGGCGGTGTCGTGGACGGTAAGGAAGTCAAGATGACCGTCAAGGTCGGCGACAAGGTCCTCACCAGCAAGTACTCCGGCACCGAGGTCAAGGTGGACGGCGAAGAGTGCACCATCGTGCGCCAGAGCGACATTCTGGCTGTTGTGGAAGACTAAAACTGAATTTTCCCTTTTCAATTGAGCTTATATTATAAAGGAGCGATGTATTATGGCAAAGCAGATCAAGCAGGGCGAGGACGCTCGCAAGGCACTGTGTGCCGGTATTGATACCCTGGCTAACACCGTTAAGATCACCCTCGGCCCCAAGGGTCGCAACGTGGTGCTGGGCAAAAAGTTCGGCGCACCGGTCATCACCAACGATGGCGTGACCATCGCAAAAGAGATCGAGCTGAAGGACGAGTTCGAGAACATGGGCGCACAGCTGGTGCGTGAGGTCGCAACCAAGACCAACGATGCCGCAGGCGATGGTACTACCACCGCTACCGTGCTGGCACAGGCTATGGTCAATGAGGGCATGAAGAACGTTACCGCCGGTGCAAATCCCATGGATATCCGCCGCGGCATGAGCAAGGCCGTTGCCACCGCCGTGGAGACCATCAAGGCACACAGCCAGAAGGTGAAGGACAGCAACGATATCGCCCGCGTCGGCACCATCTCTGCCGGTGACCCCGAGATCGGCCGTTTGATCGCCGAGGCTATGGAGAAGGTCACCTCTGACGGCGTTATCACCATCGAGGAGAACAAGACCACCGCCGAGACCTACAACGAGATCGTGGAAGGTATGCAGTTCGACCGCGGCTACCTGACCCCCTATATGGTCACTGATACCGACAAGATGGTGGCCGATCTGGACAACGCTGCAATTCTGATCACCGATAAGAAGATCAGCGTCATTCAGGATCTGGTTCCCCTGCTGGAGCAGGTGATGCAGAACGGTATGAAGCTGCTGATCGTAGCTGAGGATATCGAGGGCGAGGCTCTGTCCACCCTGATCGTCAACCGTCTGCGCGGCACCCTGAATGTCGTGGCTGTCAAGGCTCCCGGCTTCGGCGACCGCCGCAAGGAGATGCTGCAGGATATCGCTACCCTGACCGGCGGCACCGTGATCTCCTCTGATCTGGGCTATGAGCTGAAGGACGCTACCGTCCAGCTGCTGGGTCATGCCCGTCAGGTCAAGGTGACCAAGGAAAACACCACCATCGTGGGCGGCGCAGGCGACAAGGACGCTATTGCAGCCCGCATTGCCCAGATCCGCAGCCAGATCGAGGCCGCTACCAGCGACTTTGACCGCGAGAAGCTGCAGGAGCGTCTGGCTAAGCTGGCCGGCGGCGTGGCTGTCATCAAGGTCGGTGCTGCTACCGAAGTTGAGATGAAGGACAAGAAGCTGCGCATCGAGGATGCTCTGAACGCTACCAAGGCAGCTGTGCAGGAGGGTGTTGTGGCCGGCGGCGGTACCGCTCCCATCAATGCCATCCCCGCTGTGCGCGCTCTGTGCGACACGCTGGAAGGCGACGAGCGCACCGGTGCCAAGATCGTGCTGAAGGCTCTGGAAGCTCCTCTGCGCCAGATCGCCAAGAACGCCGGTCTGGAGGGCAGCGTCATCATCGACAAGATCGTTTCTGCCAACAAGCCCAACTACGGCTTCGATGCCCAGAACGAGGTCTTTGTCGAGGATATGATCGCCGCTGGCATCGTGGACCCGACCAAGGTCACCCGTTCCGCTCTGGAGAATGCAGCTTCCGTTGCTGAGATGGTGCTGACCACCGAGAGCCTGGTTGCCGACCTGCCGGAACCCCCGGCTCCCGCCGCACCTGCCGGCGGTGACATGGGCGGTATGTACTAATAACTGCCTGAAAACCGCATGAATGCTTGATTTTTGGAGCGTGCAAAAGCGGATTTACGCCAAACTTACGCCACTTACGCCAAAAATCAAAGCGCACTATAGGGTAACAAAATCGGCACTCGCTGAAAAGCGGGTGCCGATTTTTGTGTCTAGGGGATTTGAAGACTCATGAAACCCACTGATGGATTCTGCGAGCGGCAGACTGTCAGCGGCTTTATTGTTGACGAAAAACAAAGGTAGGGATACAATAATAAAAAAGAATGTAAAACCGGAAGGGAGTGTGCCGCTGTGGAAAACCAGAGAGACTTCTGCACAAAATGCCGCAGAGAAACGAGCTACACCCTGAAGAAAATCAAAATCAACCAGACCATCCGGGAAAAGAAATACACTTTTGAGATCACGGCTGCTTTCTGCAACGAATGCGGCGGCGAAATGGGGATTCCCGGCCTGATGGACTACAACATGAAGGAAATCGACGAGCAGTATCGTAGCTTTCGAGCACTGGATGGATAGTGGGAGTATATCGAATCGATGATATAAAGTGATAGATACTAGGAAAGTGGCAGCAAAGGACAACTATAATGAAGGATACGCTTAACTTAGGCAAAATTAACCCGAATGAGCAAAGAAACAAAGTCCCAAAACATATTCCATCTAAGGTTCATCCAGATACATTGTTTACTTTTATGACAGATTTCGGATTTCTTTTGGGATGCTTAGAACATAAAATGCTTTCTCCACGGTATTGTGAAGAAGATGTACGATACTTAAATCTTAGAAGAGTAAAATCTTTAGCCTATCCAATGAAATGTTTTTGTGATATCAGTCTAAAAAAGCTAAAAGTTCACATGGACTGGTATGGTGACTATGGAATTGCGTTTAGCAAAGAATGGGGAATGCGGCATAATATCCAGCCAGTGCACTATTTAAATGAAGAATCCGATTTAAGAAAGGATATTACAGAAGTATTAAAAGCTGCCCTGAATGAGGAAAAGGCCGGTTCTAAAACCCATGAAATGCTTAAAAACTATTTGTTGCATGAGTTAGGTCAGTTTACAAGGAACTACACGCAGACCACGAAACGGGGGCTGCTGACAACAAATAAAGGCTGAATATCAAGCACCGGGGAAGTGCGAGATATTCAGCCTGTTTTGTTGTCCGGGGTTTCCAAAGGGGCTTTCCCTTTGGCACACGACTTTGCTTGCAAAGTGTAGTGTGTTATACGCTCTGTCGGCGTTGCTGCGAAAATGCCGTTGCCGCCGGGGAGGGCAAGGGCATTTGAAACGGCAGGAAAACAGGGCTGTGATTGCGTGGCGTGGAGCCGCAAGCGCAAGGCTGGTTTCCTCAGCAGACAGGGCGTATATGAAAACTCCCGTCCTTCTTCCCATGCCGGACTTCGGGACAAAATGTTTCGAACTTGTGGACATACTCCCGCAAAAATTGAAATGGGCGGGAAGCCATTTTAGGGCTTTCCCGCCTTGATTGCCCATCAGCAAAGACGGGCGGGACTGTCAACGGCGGCACATAAAATGTGCCGTTCATCTTGACCGTTGACTGGCTCGGCTGGCTTTGCTATTTTCCAGATAAAATGGTATTCATAGCGCAAATACGCCAAAAATCATTTACTTGTTCAAACTCAATTTTCAAATCTTGCTGAAAATGAGCGAGTAATGTTTGATTGTCCCATTCATATTTCGTATTGTTCCACGAGAGAAATCCCTCCACAAAAATTTTGTGATCAACTTGAAATTGTTGAATACATTGCGTCGTTATAGATACGAATTTTTGAACATCGACGGAGGCAAACACACTATCAGGAACACCTGAAAATGCAACAAAAATTGCTCCACCAGAATGTGGACCTCTGTAATAACAATACTTATCAACTAAGCCGCAAGTTACGATAGACAGGTTATGCCCGTTGAATGTATCGTCCAATGTAAATTCTGCTGTCGTTAGTGGCTCTAAATTCCAGCGTTCCCCCACTACTTTTGCGTGTGTGGCTACCTGAATAATTTTCTCGGAAAATCCATTGATATTTTCCCACCCCCACAGCCATGTGTTACTTGATGTTGCCTCGCTTCCGATGAATTGAAGCGGATACTTTTGATTTCCAAAAAGTATTACGCCCTCTGAAAAATCAACATTCCAGTCCTGCCCCTTTACCACCTGCTCACTACAAGCAGTCTGTATTGCTATCATTTTACCTAAGCAAGCTGAAAACACTTGAAACCAATTTTCTGTATCAATATTGAGATGCTCAATCCAAATATTTTTTCTGTTATCCTGTTTTCTGTCTTTGCCCCAAAATCTCATCTGTATTTCCCCCGTAATATATTTCTTTTATTTCCTCCCCCGCTGCGGGTTTGGATTTTTCAGCAAGTCCGACTTCTGTGCAATCTTTTTCAGCCACTTCTTTTCTTCCTCGGACAACTTCTTCAAATTCAATTTAAGCCGCTTACAGATAAATGCCAAAGACGCTTGCTCCGGGTCGCTGCCCTCTTTGGCGGTTTCCTCGGCGGTCTGCAAAAAATCTTCCAGTGGGTTATCCTCCGGGACGCTGAAAAAATCGTCCTTATGTGTTTCCCGCAGGTCGAGGGCTATCTTGTTTATGTCCTGCTGTATCACATAGCGACAAAAGCTGTCATCGTCAATATGGGCGGCGATAAGCTGCCTTAACTGCGGGTCGGTCAGGCCGGGATTGTGCTGCTTCATAATCGTTGCGCTCATGGTATCTACTATGGCGTTTGCGGCCTGCACCTGCTTCACCGCCACGCCGTTCACATAGATTTCAAGGTCAGCCATGAGCCGGGGAAAATCCGGGTGTGTCGCCAGTTCACACAAGAGAGAATTGTCCATCAGCCCGCTTTTCAGCAGCTCAATCATATCATCACTCAAACACAGGTCTGCAAGATCGGCGTTTGGGTGATTTTTTGTTTTAGAGCGTCCCAGCAGGTAATCAACGGTCACTTCATAAACCTTTGCCAGCTGGATAAGGGCATGGTGGCTGATGTCTTTGAGATTGTCTCCCTCATAACTGCCTAAAGCAGATTTGGAAAGGTGAGTTTCCTCCGCAAGCTGTTCCAGCGTCAGCCCTCGTTCCACACGCAGGTCTTTCAATCGTTCTTGTATGGATAGTTCCATGCACTCCCTCCTTGTCTGCTTGATAATTTGGAAGTTATTCGCACAATTCCTTACGGATATTTTCGCAGTCTTTCGCCATTTCCAGCATATCTTCATCATCTACCATTTCATGAAGATCATATTCGAGCGGAGAAGCACAGAACTCTGCTAAAGCCCGATTCATTGCTTGATCCTCCTCTGGCGTAGTTATGATTTTTACAAACCTATCTCGTTTTTCCCCATCAAACAGATTTTTTATATTGAACCCACCACTTTTCTTACTCTCAAGAATAAGTGCTGCCAAATCAGTTGCCAAATCAATAGCATAATAAAATTCGTGACATTGGCCCTCCGAATCAATGTATTCTAAATTGGGTGAGATATGGAAATTCCAGTTTAGTTTGCTAAGGCCAGTATCATTGAATATCTCACTCAGAGGTATTTCAGTTTTGCCTTTGTCATAGAGGTAGTCCACCAAGGTCAGGCTATCGTCTGTGCCACCGATATAGTTATACCAATATTTTTTAATATACATTTTATCTCCTCCTTATCACTTCCGCTTTGTCGTTCTGTTTTTTTATTATATCACAATTCCGAGAGCGTGGAAATAGGGAGTTTTCCGGGCTGATTTCCTACCTTTCGGATATACGGCACAGGCGGTCGAAAAAGTGTAGACTTGTGGTAGTTCATCGATGAGCTGCACCTTGAAAAATGAATGACCGTCCGAAAAGGAATACCCCGGCAGGGGAAGCACCGCAAGGAGCCAACTTCTGGACACTTTGTCCAGAGGTCACTTCGGGACAACTTGTCCCGAAGCTGTGGGGAGCGTGCCAACGCCGGAACACGCCGCAGGAATGGGGCAGGAAGCCTTTTCGGGGAGAACGGCAACGGAAAGCAAAATGGAGGAAACACATGAGAGAGAACCCATATAAACGACTGCCGCCCATAGAGCGCAAGCAGGACGGTTCCCTTTACCACATGACACCGGCACAGAGGAAACAGGCAAACGCCCTGATCCGCCGGGAGTGCTGCAACTGCGAGGACGGGAACTGTATGCTCCTTGACGATGGGGATACCCACACCTGCCCCCAGACCATTTCTTTCTCGGTCTGCTGTAAGTGGTTCCGCTGGTCGGTCTTACCGCAAATCGGGACGCTGGAAGCAGAGATTTTCCGGGATAAGGACTTGAAACGCTGTGCGGTCTGCGGCAGAGTGTTCGTCCCTAAATCCAACCGGGCGAAATACTGTCCCGACTGCGCCGCCAGAGTTCACAGGCGGCAGAAAACAGAAAGTGAACGGAAAAGGAGGTCTACTGTGGACAGTTAGGGGCTGAAAAGTCCTTGATTTTCAAGGCTTTGCAAGCACAGAACAGGGGCAGGCAATAGAAACTACCGTCTGCCCCCGGAAACAGGCTTCTAACCGTCCACAAAACACACCATGACAAACACCATTTATATTCATCAGCCGGAAAAGGCGGTCAGCTTTACCCGGCTTCCCAATTTCCTTTTTGAAGCCCCCACATTCACACCCCTGTCCAACGAAGCAAAGGTTCTGTACGCCTTTATCCTGCGCCGGACGGAGCTATCCCGCAAGAACGGCTGGGCGGACGAATACGGGCGCATTTACCTGTACTATCCAATCTGTGAGGTAGTCGCCCTGCTCCACTGTGGGCGGCAGAAAGCCGTCAACACCCTGCGGGAATTGCAGTATGCGGAGTTGATTGAGATTAAGAAGCAGGGCTGTGGAAAACCCAACTGTATTTACCCAAAATCCTATGAAGCGGCTCCAAACACCGACTTCAAGAAATCCGGTTATGGAACGCCGGAGGACTGAAAACCGCACTCATGAAGTATGGAAATCACTCCCCGGAAGTACGAAAACCGGACGGTATATAGAAATACAAAGATAAAAAGATTGATTTATATTCTATCCAGTCCAATCCTATCCGAGCTAATTCCTGTGAGATTTTCCCTGTGGAAAACCCCGGATAGGAAAGGGATGGGGAAAGGAGCAGAATGGCACAACACGCAATTTTGCGATTTGAAAAGCACAAGGGCAACCCGGCAAGACCGCTGGAAGCCCATCACGAACGGCAGAAAGAGCAATACGCCAGCAACCCCGACATTGATACCAGCCGAAGCAAATACAATTTCCACATCATCAAGCCAGAGGGCAGGTACTATCATTTTATTCAAAACCGTATCGAACAGGCCGGTTGCCGTACAAGGAAAGACAGCACCCGGTTTGTCGATACGCTGATTACCGCCAGCCCAGAGTTTTTCAAGAAGAAGTCGCCAAAGGAGATACAGGAATTTTTCCAGAGGGCGGCTGATTTCTTAATCGGGCGGGTAGGCCGGGAAAATATCGTGTCGGCGGTGGTACACATGGACGAGAAAACGCCCCACCTGCATTTGACCTTTGTTCCGCTGACAAAGGACAACCGCCTGTGTGCAAAGGAGATTATCGGCAACCGGGCAAACCTGACAAAGTGGCAGGACGATTTTCACGCCTATATGGTGGAGAAATATCCTGACTTGGAGCGTGGGGAAAGTGCCAGCAAGACAGGCAGGAAGCATATCCCCACCCGTCTGTTCAAGCAGGCGGTCAATCTATCCAAACAGGCAAGAGCCATTGAAGCCACGCTGGACGGCATTAACCCGCTGAATGCCGGAAAGAAAAAAGAGGAAGCCCTCTCCATGCTGAAAAAGTGGTTCCCACAGATGGGGAATTTCTCCGGGCAGTTGAAAAAATACAAGGTCACAATCAATGACCTGTTAGCGGAAAATGAAAAGCTGGAAGCAAGGGCAAAAGCCAGTGAAAAAGGCAAGATGAAAGATACGATGGAACGGGCAAAGCTGAAAAGCGAACTGGACAATTTACAGCGGCTGGTTGACCGTATCCCGCCGGAAGTGCTGGCGGAGTTGAAGCGGCAACAGCGGCACACAAAGGAAAGGTGATTTTATAAGCAGATTTTTACGCCGTCCCTGTGCGGCATTGTACCTTGAAAATTGAATACAGGAGGTTCTATGGAGCATATCAGATACAAAAAAGAAACAGAGGTCGTGACTTTTCAGGGAAAAGAAATCACGCTGGAAAACCTCTCCCCGGTGTTCACGCCGGAACAGGAAGTGGCCAAACGCCGGGAACTGGAGCAGCAGCTTTATGAGGTGTTCCGCAAGTATGCCGACAAACGGCAGAAAGAGGAAGCCGGGGCGTAAGGTTTTCCGAAGCCATCGTTGATTTACGGGGCTGCTGGCGGTATAATAGAACTGTCAGCAGCTCCGTTTCTTTTTTAAGAAAAGGAGCGACAAAATGAATAACAGAATAGACGCAATCTATGCAAGGCAATCGGTAGACAAAAAGGACAGCATTTCCATTGAAAGCCAGATTGAGTTTTGCAAATACGAATTGAAAGGCGGGAACTGTAAGGAATACACAGACAAAGGGTACAGCGGCAAGAACACAGACCGTCCAAAGTTTCAAGAACTGGTGCGGGACATTAAGCGGGGCTTGATTGCAAAAGTCGTGGTTTACAAGCTCGACCGTATCAGCCGTTCCATTCTGGACTTTGCCAACATGATGGAGCTGTTCCAGCAGTACAATGTGGAGTTTGTGTCCTCTACGGAAAAGTTTGATACCTCCACCCCGATGGGGCGGGCGATGTTAAATATCTGTATCGTGTTCGCCCAGCTTGAACGGGAAACGATACAGAAGCGGGTGACGGACGCTTACTACTCCCGCAGTCAGCGGGGCTTCAAGATGGGCGGGAAAGCCCCTTACGGCTTCCATACAGAGCCAATCAAGATGGACGGTATCAACACAAAGAAGCTGGTGGTAAACCCAGACGAAGCGGCAAATATCCGGCTGATGTTCGAGATGTACGCCCAGCCCACAACCTCCTACGGGGACATTACCCGGTACTTTGCCGAACAGGGAATTTTATTCAACGGCAAGGAACTAATACGCCCCACGTTGGCGCAGATGTTACGCAATCCTGTCTATGTGCAGGCAGACCTTGATGTGTACGAATTTTTCAAAAGTCAAGGGACAATCATTGTCAATGACGCTGCCGATTTTACCGGCATGAATGGCTGCTATCTGTATCAAGGGCGGGATGTGAAGCCCAGCAAAAAGAACGACTTGAAAGACCAAATGCTGGTGCTGGCTCCCCATGAGGGCATTGTCCCCTCCGACATCTGGCTGACCTGCCGCAAGAAGCTGATGAACAACATGAAAATCCAGTCTGCCCGGAAAGCCACCCATACATGGCTGGCGGGAAAAATCAAGTGCGGAAACTGCGGGTATGCCCTTATGAGCATTAACAATCCTGTGGGAAAGCAATATCTCCGCTGCACAAAGCGGCTGGACAATAAAAGCTGTGCCGGGTGCGGGAAAATCATCACTTCAGAGCTGGAAACGGTTGTTTATCAGCAGATGGTGAAGAAACTGGCAAGCTACAAGACGCTGACGGGCAGGAAGAAAGCGGCAAAGGCAAACCCGAAAATTGCCGCCCTGCAAGTGGAACTTCTCCATGTGGACAGCGAGATTGAAAAGCTGGTGGACAGTCTGACGGGTGCAAACAATGTTCTGCTCTCCTATGTGAATGTGAAGATAGCGGAACTGGACGGGCGCAAACAGGAACTTGTGAAGCAGATAGCCGAGTTGACAGTGGAAGCCATCAGCCCGGAACAGGTCAGCCAGATTTCCGGCTACCTCGACACATGGGACAATGTATCCTTTGACGACAAGCGGCGGGTGGTAGATTTGATGATTACCAACGTTGCCGCTACAAGCGACAGCTTGAACATCACATGGAAAATCTGACGGGCGGCGCACCTCCCGTCAGACCGTTACCCTGTGTAGTCCCTTGTAAACTGTACTTTAATGTATTATAAACCATATCAAGGAAAAATGAAAAACAGAAAAACCAAGAAAATAGCGGTCAAATGCCTTATGGATGAATGCGAATGGAGGTATATTCCAGATGTAGCTACCCTTGAGCTTGAACAAGTGATAGTAAATCCCGGCGTGGAAAATGCAGGATATGTTCAATTGGCCAGCAACTCGATGAATTTTAGAGAAGAAGTTTCCCTGCATTTTGAGTATTCGGATATAAAGCACATCGTTCTTCAGACAAAAGAAGAATATCAGGAATTGAGCAGGGCTATCGATTCGTGGAAATTTGAAGACAAATCCGAAATTTTATCAAAAGTGATTATTTGGCCGGATAAGCAGGAGGATTTCTGATGATTCCAAATTTTAATAAAGCTTTTAAAAACACTCCCACGGCAGAAAAAACAATACCCAAGGCTGTGATGGAATATTTGAATTCAACTGCTCCGACAGGAACAAGATATATTCAAGACAAAGATGGTGGCATAACGTTAATAGCAGATGGAAAGCCATTTACCATCAGTGGATTTACACTTGAAATCCCCAAATCAATAAAAAAACAGGTTGAAAGTTTTAGCAAAGATGAGTTTAATCAATTTGTTTATAATGCGCAGATGGAGTTAAAAGTCAACCTAAATAAAGATGGGTATATTATTATTAATGGTGAAGAACTGCCAGTAGAAGCCTTGCACCGCAATATATATAATCCAATAAAGCAAAAGAATATGCAATTTTTCTTGATGCCAGAGCCGTTTCCGGAAGTGCCCGATATCAAAATTGCATCGGATAAATACACTCGCATATTGAAAATGAAACGATATCCTTATGCAAGTTTAACCGAGAAACATTTTGAAAGTGAAGATGGAAAGTCTCTGAAATTAAAATTAACTATGGATGACAAAAAAGAAAGTAGTCACATTCAGCTAACGTACAATTTGAATTGTGCAAAATCTGTTCAGGAAATCGTAGAAAGCGTGGAAATTTTTAATGCCTTTATAGATGGAAAAGGATATTTGATGGGTGAAAAAATACCATCGAATATGGTGCCCGATGAACCGAAAGACAAATTCGATAAAAAAACTTTGGAATTTTGGGAAAAAGTGCTAAAAGTAGAAAATGCATTAGGCCTTACATTTAAGCCAACGAAAGATGTTCCCGAAATGGAAACAATATATAATATTGAAAAACTATACCAAACAATTATATTGAAAAAACCTATACGTGAAGAGCATAAAATAACCTCACTATCATCTGAATGGAATGCTGAGAGCATGGATCGAATAAAAAATGCAATCGGAAAACCAAGGTATTTTCAGTATACAGGAGATCTGAAATTTAATATTATGGGACAAGAGTTTAAGTGTCCCTCTATTTTTGGTATGTTTAACTGCAAGCTAGCGGATGTAAAGGTAGCGGATGGCACAACTACATTGTTTTTTGCCGATGAATCAGATGATAAAACGGGGTACACATCGGTGTTATCATTTGCGACTGAGAAAGAGCTAGATGCATATGGACATGTGGAAAAATATAATCATGCAAACGACTTGAAAGATGCACAGACGATTCAGACCATTTTAAGTAAAAACTGATATTGATATAGCAAAAACAACCGCCCAGCGACCTTACGGTCTCGCTGGGCGGCTTATTTTTTGCGTTTCCACAACAGATATTCTTCGTAGCGGTGCATCTCGTTTTGTTCTTCTTCGGTCAGGCGCTGGCGCTGTTTGCGGGCTTCGTCCGAGGGGTCGATGTCGGTCAGACCCAGCAGGTAGTCGGCGGAGGTGCCGTAGAGCTTGCAGATGGCAAGTAGCACATCGCTGGGCGGCGAATTGCGTCCCTGCTCCCAAGCGCTGACAGCCCAAACGGTAAGCCCCAGCTTGTCCGCAAGGCTCTTTTGGGTGTCATGATAGTTCTTTCGAATCTCTGCCAGTCGCTCTCCAAGCATTATCAATACCACCTTTCCTGTTACTAGTATAGGGAATTCTACTAGTTTTTGACGAAAGCCGCATTTAAAGTGCTTGATATAGTACAAATAAGTAGTTATAATGCTAGTATAGGGCAGAACTAGTACAAAAATGCTACTTCCGCCGCAACGCTAAGGCAAAGCGAGGGAATCCCCGTTGGAACAACTGATCGACTTTCACGCACCGGAAGTGCAGGCGGTGCTGGATACACTTCTAAAAGACCGCTCCACCGGTAAAAACATCATCTGGGCTACCGACCCGCCGGAGGAGCTGCAAACCGTGATGTACGAGCCGGTGACGGATAGATCCCAGATCACCACCCAGCAGCTCGGGCTGACCCACTACGAGGTGGTGCTGCCCCGGATGATGAAGCAGACCGACACCCAGCAGCAGCGCACCCGCAAAAAAGGTGAGGTGTTCAGCCCCGCATGGGTCTGCAACAAGATGAACAACGCACTGGACGCCGACTGGTTCCGTGGGCTGGGGGCAGAGGAGAGCGCCGGGCAATTCACGGTGGAGCTGCCCCAAGGCTGGCAGACGGTGGAAACGCCGGTGCAGTTTCCGGTTTGTAACCCCTACGCAAACATCCCCATGCTCAACCTCTACACCTACCAGATGTCCGAAATCATCCGGGACGAGATCCAGCAGGGTGTAGAGATCGACGGCGAAACGCAGGAATTTGCCTTTGACCTGAACGAGTTCTTTAAGGTGAAGCCCAGCGGCAGCTTTGAGCACGACGCCGAGGTGGACCGCTTTCTGGATGCCATGACCACCCAGAACAAATTTCCGTTTTCCACCCCGGAACTGCGTGCCGAGCTGAAGCACACCTTCTGGCTGCTGAACCGGGTGGACAGTGCCAGAGCGCTGGCGAAAAAGCTGCAGGCACACCCGGTATTCCGGGACTATGAGGTGATCCTTGCCGCCGGTGACGGCAAGCTGGACGACACGGACGAGAACCAGAAGAGTTTTGACCGGGTAAAAGCTGCCATTGCCCACCACGAAAAGACCATCACCCTGTCGGTGGGGCAGCTGACCACCGGTGTCACCATCCCGGAGTGGTCGGCGGTGCTGATGCTCTCCAACCTGAAAAGCCCGGCACTGTATATGCAGGCGGCGTTCCGTGCCCAGAACCCCTGTCTTTTCCACGAAAACGGCACCTTCCGCCGCAAAGAGAACGCCTATGTGTTCGACTTTGACCCCGCCCGCACTCTGCTGATCTACGAGCAGTTCGCCAACGACCTTTCACAGGACACCGCCAGCGGCAAGGGCGACACCGAGGAGCGCAAGGCGCACATCCAGAATCTGCTCAACTTCTTCCCGGTCATCGGTGAGGACGAGGAAGGGGAGATGATCCCGCTGGATGCAGAAAAAGTCCTCAGCATCCCCCGGAAGATCAAGTCCAAAGAAGTGGTGCGGATGGGCTTCCAGAGCAATTTCCTGTTCCAGAATATTTCCAACGTGTTCAGTGCGCCGCAGGAGGTGCTGGACATTCTGCAAAACTTCCAGCCCATCAGTGAGGCAAAGGCAAAGCCCATCCAGATCACCCCGGAGACCGGCGCAGACCTCTCCCTGAACGACAAGGGCGAGGTGGATCTGGACGAGGGCTACGTCATCGGCAAGGCAGCGGATGTGTTCGGGGCAAAGATCTACGAAAGCACCCCGGCGCTGGACACCGCCCTGCAAGACCTGACCGATGCCCCGGCTCCTGCCAAAGAAGAGCATCTGGAACCCCTGAAAAAGAGCATCACCAAAGAAATCATCACCCCCATGGTGGAGCAGGCAAAGCAGGAGTATGGCCGCGACCTGAAGCTGTCCGACCAGAAGCGGTTTGAGAGCGCTGCCAAAGCCAAGATGGACGTGGCGGTGAACAAGGTGGTAGACAACTACCGCATCGACCAGAGCCAGCTGGAGACCCAGCGCACCCAGCAGCTGCAAGGCTGCACCACCGCCCAGCAGCGCCAGCAGGTGAACCGGGAGTTTGACGCAAAGCAGCAGCAGAGCACCGCCGCCCTGATGGAGACGTTGCAATCCACCATCCAGCAGACGGCGCAGGAAATGCAGCAGACCATCGTGCGCACTGTGGAGACCAACCAGAAGGAGCAGGAGAAAAAGGGCTACGAGGACACCGTCCGTGACCATCTCCGGGGCTTCTCCCGCACCATCCCGTCCTTCCTCATGGCCTACGGCGACGAGAGTGTGACACTGGCAAACTTTGACCAGATTATCCCGGACAAGGTCTTTCAGGAGGTCACCAGCATCACGCTGGAACAGTTCCGCTTTTTGCGGGACGGCGGGCCGTACATCAACCAAGCCACCGGACAGGAGGAGCACTTTGCAGGCCACCTGTTCGATCCGGTGGTGTTTGACGATTCGGTGAAGGAGTTTTTGAACCTGAAGGTCAAGCTGGCGGATTACTTTGACGAGAGCCGCACCGAGGATATCTTCGATTACATCCCACCCCAGAAAACCAACCAGATCTTTACCCCCAAATGGGTGGTGAAAAAGATGGTGGACCTGCTGGAACAGGAAAACCCCGGCTGCTTCGATGACCCCGGCAAGACCTTCCTGGACCCCTACATGAAGTCCGGCCTGTACATTACGGAGATCGTCAAGCGCCTTTACCGCAGCGAGAAGATGCGGCAAGCCTTCCCGGACGATAACGCCCGGCTGGAACATATCTTTGCTAAACAGGTCTATGGGCTTGCCCCGACCGAGATCATCTACCGCATTGCCATCAGCTACATTCTGGGCTTTGCAAAGGGTCACGGCATCACCGCCCACCATATCCGTCAGGCGGATACGCTGGAATTTGCCAAGGCGGGCACCATGGAAAGGGAACTGGATAAGATTTTCAGAGACTGACAAATAGAATACAGCATAAAACCAAAGGCGGCTGTCTGCATGGGTGCAGATGGCTGCCTTTTTGTGCTATGCCTGTTACAAAAATGAAAGCTGTTGGATACATCATATTGAACAGGACGAGCTGTCCATTCCAGGACAGCTTGCCCGGAGCAAGAGTGCAGAGAGGTGCGGGTCGCCTGCGGCGACCTCAAAAGGCCACTGGCCTTTTGAAGCACCGACCGAGCCGACAAGCGAGACCAGCTCTTTGAAGGGAGTCAAGGGGGAACGCCTTGCCCAGTGATATGATGCTGTGCGTCATATCCTACTGGGTATTATCTGGCGCAAAATGGCGGCAGATCCAGCAGCTCCG